>URXE01000031.1 GCA_900551815.1 uncultured Collinsella sp. | reverse complement strand
GCGTAGCTCAGCTGGGAGAGCGCTTGACTGGCAGTCAAGAGGTCAGGGGTTCGATCCCCCTCGTCTCCACCCGAGCATTGAATGAGGCTCCAACGCAAGTTGGGGCCTTTTTTCATATAGGCATACAAGGTCAAAGGCGGCACCATGATCCTCCTGGTCGACAAGATCGAAAAAAGCTTCGGCGCGCGCGTCCTCTTTAGCGGCGCGTCCTTCCAGATCAACCCCGGCGAGCGCTTCGCGCTCGTGGGCCCCAACGGCGCCGGCAAAACCACCATGCTCAAAATCATCATGGGCATCGACAGTCCCGACGCCGGCCAGGTCCAGTACGCCAAGGACTGCCAGGTGGGCTACCTCGAGCAGGAAACCAACCTGGAGCACAAGGACACTACCATCCTCGCCGAGGTCATGGCGGCGGCCAAGGAAATCCGCCGCATGGGCGAGCGCGCCAACGAGCTGCAGGCCCAGATCACCGAGCTCTCCGAGCAGGGCAAGGACGTCGATGCACTCCTTAACGAATACGGCCAGGTCCAGGACCGCTTTGAGCACCTGGGCGGCTACGAGCTCGAGAGCAACGCGCGCAAAATCCTGTCCGGCCTGGGCTTCAAAGTCACCGACTTTGAGCGTCCGTGCTCCGAGTTCTCGGGCGGCTGGCAAATGCGTATCGCGCTCGCCAAGCTCTTCCTGCGCCATCCCGACCTGCTGCTGCTGGACGAGCCCACCAACCACCTGGACCTCGAGAGCGTCCAGTGGCTGCGCGGCTTTATCGCCAACTACGACGGCGCCGTCCTCATCGTCAGCCACGACCGCGCCTTCATGGACGCCTGCGTCGACCACGTCGCCGCGCTCGAAAACCGCCGCGTGACCACCTACACCGGCAACTACAGCAGCTACCTCAAGCAGCGCGAGGACAACCTGGAGCAGATGCGCGCCAAGCGCGCCGCCCAGGAGCGCGACATCGCCCACATGCAGGTCTTCGTTGACAAGTTCCGTTACAAGCCCACCAAGGCCGCCCAGGCGCAGGAGCGCATCCGCAAGATCGAGCAGATCAAAAAGGAGCTCGTCATCCTGCCCGAGGGTCACAAACACATCGACTTTAAGTTCCCCGACCCGCCGCGCTCCGGCGATATGGTCGTGGGCCTGGAGGGCGTGTCCAAGTCTTACGGCAACAAGCACATCTACAGCGATATCGACCTCAAACTCTACCGCGGTGAGCATGTGGCGCTCGTCGGCCCTAACGGCGCCGGCAAGTCCACCCTCATGAAGATCATCGCCGGTCTGGAGCCGCCCACTACCGGCACGCGCGACCTTGGCACCAACGTGGGTGTGGCCTACTATGCCCAGCACGCGCTCGAGGGCATGACCGAGTCCAACACCGTCCTGCAAGAGATCGACACCGTCACGCCCAAGTGGACCGTGCCGCAGCAGCGCAGCCTGCTGGGCGCCTTCCTGTTTAGCGACAACGATTCCATCGAAAAGCAGGTGCGCGTCCTCTCCGGTGGCGAAAAGGCCCGTCTGGCCCTGGCCAAGATGCTCGTGGCGCCCGAGGCGCTCCTGTGCCTGGACGAACCCACCAACCACCTGGACATCGACTCGGTGGACATGCTCGAGAACGCCCTGCAAAACTTCCCCGGCACCATCGTGCTGATCAGCCACGACGAGCATCTGGTGCGCGCCGTGGCCAACCGCGTCATCGACATCCGTGACGGCAAGGTTACGGTCTACGACGGCGACTACGACTACTACCTCTACAAGCGCGAGGACTTCGCGGCCCGCGCCGCCGCCGAGGCAGCAGGGGAGAGCGCACCGGCGGCGACCAAGTCCACCAAAGCCAGTGCCGCCCAGGCCGACACCCCCGCCGCCCCCAAGCCTGCCGAGGGCAAAAAGACCAAGGAGCAAAAACGCGCCGAGGCCCAGGCCCGCGCCACGCTCAACAAAAAGCTCAAGGGCGTGCGCAACCAGCTCAAGAAGATCGAGACGGAGCTCGACAAGAAGCGCGCCCGCTATGACGAGCTTATGGAATTGATGGCGAGCGAAGAGCTTTATGCCGATCAGGACAAGTTCAACGCCGCGCTGGGGGAATATAACGGCCTTAAGCAAGAGCTGCCCAAGCTCGAGGACGAATGGCTCGAGCTTTCCACCCAGATCGAAGAGGAGACCGCGCGTGAACTCTCGTAAAGCCGCTGCCGTGGCGATGAGCATTATCGCCATCGCGTGCCGCATCTGCGGCATCTTTATGAGCGCGATGACCGTGTTGCTGTGCTTTAGCGGCCTCACCGCCAAGCTGCAGATCGTTGGCTTTGTCGTTGAGCTTTCGCGCGCGCTGCCGAGCGCCATCGCCGGCTACGGCGTCATCACCTCACCCTTTGGCGGTGTGTTCCGTCTGGATTACGCCATCGTGGCCGTCATCCTATTCGTGGCCGACTACCTGCTCACGCGCGCCTCGCGTCGCGTCCGCTAGGGGATTGACATGTCCAGCAGCTACTTCATGAACCTGCTCGCGAGCGCCGTCGCTGTCATCGTTGGCATCGTCATCCACGAGAGTGCGCACGCCGCTGCGGCTTGGGCGCTCGGCGACAAGACGGCCCGCTCGCGCGGTCGCGTGTCGCTCAACCCGCTCAACCACATCGACCCGTTCGGTACCATCCTCCTGCCGCTGCTCATGCTCGCCGCCGGTGGCCCGGTGTTCGCCTTTGCCAAGCCGGTGCCCGTCTACCTCAACAACCTTAAACATCCCAAGCGCGACGAGGTCTTGGTGAGCGCTGCCGGCCCCGCATCGAATATCGCGCTTGCGTGCCTTGCGGCCGCTCTCATGCATGCAGCGTACTGCAACCTCTACGGCAGCATGTCCTTTGCCTTGGCATCCCAAATCATGAACTTCGGCGCCACTTTTATCGTGATCAACCTGTCGCTGGCGTTCTTTAACCTCATCCCGATCCCGCCGCTCGACGGCTCGTCAATCATCGTGCCGTTCCTCAAAGGCAAGGCGCTCGCCAACTATTACCGTCTGCAGCAATACGCCATGCCGATCCTTATCATCGTGCTGTACCTGCTGCCCATGTGGACCGGCATCGACGTAATCGGCCGGTATTTCGACGTTACCGTGTATCCGCTGGCTGAGCGGCTACTCGACTTCGCAATCGCCGGCATCTAGGGTAAACTTACAGGTCGACCGTGCAAAACGGTCGCAACATGCACCCAAACCGCGCCGCGAAGGCGCCGTCAAAGGAGGTCGAAGATGTCGTATCGCGTGTCGACGCAGGTCTACAGCGGACCGTTCGACCTGCTGCTGCAGCTGGTAACCCGCCAAAAAGTTGATATCGGTGCCATCTCGATCAGCGAGGTGGCCGAGCAATACCTTGCCGAGGTCGAGCGCATCGAGGCGCTGGACCTGGACGTGGCGAGCGACTTTTTGCTGGTCGCGGCAACCCTTCTGGACATAAAGGCTGCCTCGCTGGTGCCCCAGGAGGCACCCAGTAAATCCGTCGACGATGACGAGGACGACGAAGACCTCGAGGAACTCAGCGCGCTCGACGGCGACGCCCTGCGCGAGGTCCTGATCCAGCGCCTGATCGCCTACAAGCAGTTTAAGGGTGCGGCGGCGGCCCTTGGCGCGCGCATGCAGGCCGAAAGCCGCATGCATCCGCGCGTGGCCGGCCCCGACCCCGAGTTTTTGGGCCTTATGCCCGACTACCTGGCCGGCATTACCCTGCGCGGCCTCGCCGTCATCTGCGCCGACCTGGACGGTAAGCGCCAGACCTTCCTGCTGGAGGCCGAGCACGTGGCACCGCATCGCGTGCCGCTCGACCTGACGGTGGCCTCGGTCGACCGCTTTACCATGGCGCACCAAACCTGCACCTTCCGCGAGCTGTTGGACGGCGAGGCCACCACTGAGCAACTCGTCGTCACTTTCCTGGCCATGCTCGAGCTCGCCAAGCGCGGCTCGCTCACCCTGAGCCAGGACAAGATTTTTGGAACTATTCAAATCAACCGCGTCGAGGGCGCCGAGGCATATGTGCCCGGCGAGGGCCCCGAGCTCACCGAATAGGAGCGGCAACCATGTCAACCCTTTCCACGCTAGAGGCAAACAGCCTCAAAGGCGCCCTCGAGGCGCTGCTGCTGGTTTCGAGCGACCCCGTGAGCGCGCCCGCGCTGGCAGGTGCGTTGGATATCGCCCCCGGCGAGTGCGCATCGCTGTTGGCCGAGCTCAAGGTTGAGTACGAGGAGGCCAACCGCGGCTTTCAGTTGCGCGAGGTCGCCGGTGGCTGGCGCCTGTTTACGCACCCCGCCTACCACGACGTGGTCGAAGCCTATGTGCTGAGCTGGGACACGCAAAAACTGTCGCAGGCAGCGCTCGAGACCCTGGCCGTCATCGCCTACCACCAGCCCGTCACGCGTGAGGTGGTCAAGGGCATCCGCGGCGTCAACTCCGACGGCGTCATCGCGTCGCTCGTGGACAAGGGCCTGGTGCGCGAGCTCGGCCGCGACCCCGAGCGCGGTCAGGCCATCATCTACGGCACGACCAACGCCTTCTTGGAAAAGTTCGGCCTGCGCTCTACCCGCGACCTGCCCGATCTGGAGCAGTTTGCCCCCGACGAGCAGTCGCGCCAGTTTATCCGCGAGCGCCTGAGCGGCCGCAGCATTCAATCCACCCTCGAGGAGCAGGCCGAGGACCTGGACGAAGAGCGCGAACTGATCGATACCGATGTTGAGGATACCGATGTTGAGGATACCGATGGCGCAGATCTTCTGCCCACCGACGAGACCTCGGAGGATATGCATGACGAGGACTAACGAAGCAGGGGAGACGCGCGCCGCAAGCGCCGCAAGCGCCACGGACGCCGCAGCGCCCGCAGCCGGCGCCCAGCCCGTCTACCCGCACACCATGCGTCTTCAGCGCTTTTTGGCGCGCGCGGGCGTGGCGAGCCGCCGCGGCTCGGAGGACCTGATGACCGCCGGTCGCGTGACCGTCAACGGCCAGGTCGCGACCGAACTGGGCACCAAGGTCGATGTCGACCGCGACCATATCGAGGTCGACGGCATGCCCGTCAAGCTCAACCAGGGCGCCGTGTACCTGATGCTCTACAAACCGACCGGCTACCTCACCACCATGAGCGATCCGCAGGAGCGCCCTTGTGTGGCCGACCTGGTGCCGCGCGACCGCTTTCCGGGGCTCTTCCCGGTGGGTCGCCTGGACCGCGACACCACGGGCCTTCTGCTCTTTACCACCGACGGCGACCTTTCGCAGGATCTGCTGCACCCCAGCAAGCACGTCTACAAGACCTATCAGGCACTGGTAGACGGCCGCCTGACCGACAGCAACTTGGAACCGCTGCGTCGCGGCATCGAGCTCGATGACGGTCTGTGCCAGCCGGCGATTTGCCGTGTCATCAGCGCGCGCGAGGCCGAGGCCGTGGCTCCGCAAGGCGTCAAGCCCGGCACCACCGCCGTGGAGGTCATCATCCGCGAGGGCCGCAAGAACCAGGTCAAGCGCATGCTGAGCAAGATTCACCACCCGGTGATCCGCCTGCACCGCTGTAACTTTGCCGGCTTGGAGCTCAAGGACGTGGCCAAGGGCTCGTGGCGAGAGCTTACCGACCGCGAGGTGCAGATCCTAAAGGCCGGCGGCATCCCGCCCAAGCAGGCCAGCTCCAAACGCGCCGGCGCGCCGGTGACCAACACCGCGAGCCGCACGCGCCACCACGGCAGCCACGGCTCCGCGCCCAAGCGCAACACCTACCGCGAGCGCTACACAGGCTAGCCAGTCCGCCAAGCCCCAGCGTCCGCGTCCCATACCAACACGTCAACCACCGAAAGGAAGCATTGCATGATCGTCGCCATCGACGGCCCCGCCGGTTCCGGCAAGTCCACTATCGCCAAGGAGATCGCCCGCCAGCTCGGCTTTAACAAGCTCGACACGGGCGCCATGTATCGCGCTGTCACCTTCGCCGCGCTCGACCGCGGCATCGATCTGGACGACGAGGCGGCTATCGACGCCCTCGCCGAGCAGATCGAGATTCGCTTTACCAACGGCACTGGCGAGGACACGCGCCTGACCATCGACGGCCAGGACGCATCGGCTGCCATCCGCACCCCGCAGGTCGACGCCAACGTCTCTAAGGTCTCGGCCTACCCGGGCGTGCGCGCCGCCATGCTCATTCACCAGCGTCGCGCCGCCGAGGACCGCGACATTGTCGCCGAGGGTCGCGACATCGGCACCGTCGTATTCCCCAACGCGCAGGTCAAGGTGTTCCTAACCGCCGACCCGCGTGAGCGCGCCCGCCGCCGCGTGCTGCAGCGCCACCAAAACGACGCCCAGCCGCTTACTGCCGAGCAGCTCGAAGCCGAGGTCGACGAGACCCTCGACGCCCTCAAACAGCGCGACAAACTCGACAGCAGCCGCGAGGTCGCGCCGCTCGTGCCCGCCGAGGACGCCGTGCACGTCGACTCCACCGCCCACACCATCGACGAGGTCGTCCGCATTATCGAGGACCTCATCAACCAAAGGAGGTAGCCCATGCGCCTGTTTAAGCAGACGCCCGAGGATTACTACAACGCCCCCTACGCCGAGTTCCCGGCGCTCATCCGCGGCGCCGTCGTCGTGGTCATGGGCATCCTGTGGGTCTTCTCCAAGCTTATGTGGCGCTGGAAGGTCGAGGATGCCGACCTGCTGTTTGAGCGCCAGGAAGGCCGCGGCAGCGTGGTCATCTGCAACCACACCTCGATGGCCGAACTCTTGGCCGTGGAGACGGCGCTGTTCTTTGGCGGCCGCCGCATCCGCCCCATCTTTAAGTCCGAGTTTGCCAAGACCAAGATTGTGCGCTGGGCCTTTAGCCGCGTGGGTGGCATTCCCGTCGAGCGCGGCACCGCCGACATGAAGTGTCTGCGTGCCGCCCAGCATGCGCTGCAGCGCGGTGAGGACGTTCTGATCTTCCCCGAGGGCACGCGCATCCGCTCGCGCGAGATCAAACCCGAGGTCCACGGCGGCTTTGCTCTCATCGCCCAGATGGGCAAGGCGCCCGTCAACCCACTCGCCATTTGTGGCTGGTCCGACATCACGCCTAAGGGCAAAAAACTCATGCGCCCCAAAAAGTGCTGGATTCGTGCCGGCAAGGCCGTCTCGCTATCCGACGCTCCGGCCGAGCTCAAGCGCAAGGAGCGCCTGGCATGGTTTGAGTCCGAGGCCATGAACCGCGTCTACGCCATGCGCGACGACCTGTGCGCCGAGCATCCAGGCAGGTTCTAGCTATGGATGAGAACGTCATGAATACCGCCGCGGGCGCCGCTGAGAAGGTCGTCCCCACCATCGAGATCGCCGCGCATGCCGGCACCTGCTACGGCGTGCAGCGTGCGCTCGATATGGCATTGGCGGCCGCCCCGCAGGCAGGGGAGAGCACTCAGGTCCACACACTGGGTCCGCTCATCCATAACCCCATCGTGGTACGCGAGCTCGCCGAGGCGGGCGTCGGTCTGGCAGACACCTTGGACGACGCCGCGTCGGGCACCGTAATCATCCGCGCCCACGGTGTGGTGCCACAGGTGATCGAGGCCGCTCACGAGTGCGGCCTTACCGTGGTCGACGCCACCTGCCCCTACGTGAAGAAGGTCCATGTGGCGGCCGAGCGCCTGGTGCGCGAGGGCTACCGTGTGATCGTCGTGGGCGAGCCGGGGCATCCCGAGGTCGAGGGCATCCTGGGCCACGCCGGCGATGACGCACAGGTCGTGAGTTGCGCTGCCGATGCGGACGCACTGCCGCTCAAGGGCAAGGTGGGCCTGGTTGTGCAGACCACCCAAACCGCACGGAATCTAGCCGAGGTTGTGGCCTCCATCACCCCACGCGTGCAGGAACTGCGCGTGATCAACACTATCTGCGCAGCCACGAGCGAGCGCCAGCAGGCAGCCGCGTCGCTTGCCAACCGCTGTGATTGCATGGTCGTCGTGGGCGGAAAGAACTCGGGCAACACCCGCCGCCTGGCACAGATCTGCGCCGATGCCTGCGAGCGCACGCATCACATCGAGGAAGCTTCCGAGCTCGAGGCCGCGTGGTTTACCGACGCGCGCCACATCGGCATCACCGCCGGAGCCTCCACCCCGCAAGAACACATCGAACGCGCCGTTGCGCGCATCAAGGAGCTTTGCCGCTAATCATGGACCAGACCGTACCCGCATACGCCGCCGAGGTGGCCGATTACGGGCGCAGCCGCGACCCCGAGCCGGGTGAGGGCGCGCTCGTAAAGAGCGTGCGTCCCGAATCGCCCGCATGGGATGTGGGTATCGAGCCGGGCATGCGCGTGCTCACGGTCAATGGCGAGAAGCTGACCGATATGATCGTATGGCTTTGGGAAGCAGACGACGACACCGTCGAGCTGGAAGTTTTCGACCCGCGCGACGGCACCGTCACCCCCGTCGAGCTTGACCGCTTTCCCGGCGAGGACTGGGGCCTAGAGTTCGATGGCCCCATCTTCGACGGCATGCGTACCTGCGTAAACGCCTGCGTGTTCTGCTTTATGACCATGCTACCCAAGGGCGGCCGCTCCACGCTCTACATTCGCGACGACGACTACCGCCTGAGCTTTTTGCAGGGCAACTTTGTCACGCTCACGAACCTCTCCGACGAGGACGTGCAAAACGTCATCGACCGTAACATGAGCCCCATGAACGTGTCGGTCCACGCCGTAAGCCCCGACGTCCGTCGCCGCATGATGGGCCGCAACGCCCAGCGCGGCATGGATGTACTCGAGGCCATCATGGCCGCCGGCATCGAGATTCACGCGCAGATCGTTTTGTGCCCTGGCATGAACGACGGCGAGGAGCTGGAAAAGACCCTACGCTTTTGCGAGGAGCACGAGCAAATCACCAGCCTGGGCATTGTGCCGCTCGGTTTTACCAAGCACCAGAACCGCTTTAGCTGGTCCTACAGCGACAAGCCCGAGCTCGCGCGCGAAACCATTGCCATGATCAGACCCTTCCAGGATCGCGCGTACGAGCGCTTTGGCCGCCATACCTTCCAGATGAGCGACGAGTTCTATCTGGACGCCGGCATCGAGCCGCCCGAGGCGGACTTTTACGACGGTTACCCGCAGTACTACGACGGCATCGGCATGATCCGCTCGTATCTGGACGAGACCGACGACGTGCTTGCCGCCGACGCTGAGCGCCTTGCCCGCGTTCGCAAGGCTATGACCGCCCGCAACCAGCGCCTAGTATGTCTTTCGGGCGCCAGCGCACGCGATACCGTGGCCCGCTTCGTGGAGTCTCCGCAGGGCCTTTCCGGCACCGTCACGGCCATCAAGAACCGCTACTTTGGCGGTAACGTGGACGTGACCGGCCTCATCGTCGCGAGCGATATCCTGGAGCAGCTGCCGCAAGACCTGTCGGGGGTTATGCTCTTTGTGCCTAAGCTCATGTTCAACGCTGACGGCATGACGCTTGACGAGTATCATCGTGACGATTTACTCGCAAGCCTTACCAGTCGCGGCGCCGAGGTTCATGTGGTGTCGACCATGCCGCATGAGCTGCTCGATACCCTGGAGCACATCCTTGGCATAACGCCCGCCAATTCAACTAATCCCGCTGACCCTACCCATTAAAGGAGAGCAGATGAAACCTATCGTCGCCGTCGTCGGACGCCCCAACGTGGGCAAGTCCACGCTCGTTAACCGCCTAGCCCAGACCTCGGACGCCATCGTCCACGAGTCCCGCGGCGTCACGCGCGACCGCTCGTATCACACGGCCGACTGGAACGGCCGTGAGTTCACCATCGTCGACACGGGCGGCATCGAACCGCTCAAGAGCGACGACGTCTTCGCCACGTCCATCCGCGACCAGGCGCTCGCCGCCGCTGAGGAAGCCGCCGTCATCCTGTTTGTGGTCGACGGCCGCACCGGCGTCACCGAGGAGGACGAGTCGGTCGCCCGCATGCTCAAGCGCTGCGACAAGCCGGTCTTTCTGCTGGTGAACAAGCTCGACAACCCCGATCGCGAGAACGACAGCATCTGGGAGTTCTATTCGCTCGGCATCGGTGAGCCCACGCCGCTCTCGGCCCTGCATGGCCATGGCACGGGCGACCTGCTCGACGATATCGTGGCCCTGCTTCCGGAGGAAGAGGACGAGGTCGCCGATGAGTTCCCCGACGCGCTGAACGTCGCCATCATCGGCCGCCCCAACGCCGGTAAGTCGTCGCTGTTCAACCGCATCTTGGGCGCCGACCGCTCCATCGTGTCCAACATTGCCGGCACGACGCGCGACGCCATCGATACGGTCGTGGAGCGCAACGGCAAGCATTACCGCATGGTCGACACCGCGGGCATTCGCAAGAAGAGCACCGTGTACGAGAACATCGAGTACTACTCCATGGTCCGCGGCCTGCGCGCCATCGACCGCGCCGACGTGGCGCTGCTCGTCGTCGACGCCTCCGTGGGCGTCACCGAGCAGGACCAGAAGGTCATGGGCTTGGCCATCGAGCGCGGCTGCGCCATCGTGGTGCTGCTCAACAAGTGGGACCTGCTCGACGATGACCGCAAGCGCGAGGCCTGTATGGAGACCATTGATCGCCGTCTGGGCGTCATGGCTCCCTGGGCCCAGTACCTGCGCATCTCTGCCCTGACTGGCCGCAGCATCGAGAAGATCTGGGGCATGGTCGACGCCGCCGAGAAGACGCGCTCGCAAAAGATCAGCACCTCGCGCCTCAACACGTTCCTCACCGACCTGCGCGAGTTTGGTCATACCGTGGTTGACGGCAAGCGCCGCCTGCGCATGCACTACGTGACCCAGACGGGCGTCAACCCGCCGACGTTCACGTTCTTCGTCAACCACAGCGACCTGGTCAATGACACCTACCAGCGCTACGTGGAGAACCGCATGCGCTCCACGTTCGATTTTGCTGGCACGCCCATTCGACTCTTCTTTAGGAAGAAGGAGCAAAAGGATGCTTAATCCGATTCTGCTGACCGCCATCTGCGCCGTGGTCTCGTTCTTTATCGGAGCTATTCCGTTTGGCTTGATCCTGGGCCGCGTGTTCAACCACACCGACATTCGCAAGGCGGGCTCCGGCAACATCGGCACCACCAACGCGCTGCGCGTGGCCGGCCCCAAGGTGGCCGCGCTCACGCTGCTGCTCGACTGCCTTAAGGGCGCCATCTGCGTCCTTATCGCCCGTCCGCTCATCGCGAGCGTGGGCTACGGCTTCCCTGTGAGCATTATGGCTCCCGGTGCCGCTGGCGATTGGATGCTCGGCGTCATTTGCCTGGCGGCCGTGTGGGGACACATCTTTTCTCCCTACCTTAACTTCCACGGCGGTAAGGGTATCGCCGTGGGCCTGGGCGTGATTCTTGCCTGGTACTGGCCCATTGGCCTGTCGCTGCTGGGCATGTTTATCGTGGCCGTCGCCATCACCAAGTTTGTGTCGGTGGGCTCGCTCGCCGCTGCCATCGGACTTCCCATCGCTGCCTGCGCGGTCTTTCCGTACAGCAGCCTGGGCCTCAAGTTTTGCATGGCGCTAATCGGCATCACCGTGGTGTGGGCCCATCGCGCGAACATCAAAAAGCTCATGACCGGTAAGGAGTCCAAGCTCTCGTTTACCAAGCGCGTCACCGAGCCCGACGATAAGTAGGAGAGAGTCATGAATGTTGCGCTGATTGGCTCCGGCTCCTGGGGAACCGCCGTCGCCGGCCTTGCCGCTGCGCGAGCCGAGCGCGTGACCATGTGGGCCCATAGCGAGCGGACGGCCGCCGGCATTAACGGTGAGCATCGCAACCCCCGCTATCTGGTGGACTACGTGCTGCCGGAAAACGTTGTCGCCACGACCGAGCTCGCCCAGGCGCTCGACGGCGCCGAAGCCATCATCTTTGCCGTGCCCTCCACGCACTTGCGCGACGTGTGCCATCGGGCAGCGCCGTTTATCGATACCGAAACTCCTGCCCTGTGCCTCACCAAGGGCATTGAGCCCGAGTCCGGCCTGCTCATGAGCGAGGTCATTGCCAGCGAGATCGGCAACGAGCGGCGCGTGGCGGCGCTTTCGGGCCCCAATCATGCCGAGGAGATCTGCCGCGGCGGACTTTCTGCCGCCGTCATCGCCAGCAAAGATCCGCAGATAGGGGAGACCTTTAAGGACTTGCTCCTGTCCACGGCCTTCCGCATCTACCTGTCTCAGGACATGACCGGCGTCGAGGTTTGCGGCGCCATGAAAAACGTCATCGCCATCGTGTGCGGCATCTCCGCCGGCTCGGGTGCGGGCGATAACACGCTCGCCCTCATCATGACGCGCGGTCTGGCCGAGATCAGCCGCCTGGTGCACGCCCGCGGCGGCCAGGCCATGACCTGCATGGGGCTTGCCGGCATGGGCGACCTTATCGCCACCTGCACTTCGGAGCATTCGCGCAACCGTACCTTTGGCTACGAGTTCGCTCATGGCGTGTCGCTCGAAGAGTACCAGGCGCGCACGCATATGGTGGTCGAGGGTGCCATCGCGGCCCGCAGCGTCAGCGAGCTCGCCCGTTCACTGGGCGTAGACATTCCGCTCACCTTTGCCGTGGAGCAAACGCTCTACAACGGTGTTACTTTGGATAGGGCGCTCGAGATTCTTACCGACCGCGTCCCCTCTCAAGAGTTCTACGGACTCGCCGACTAGCGCAGAAAGGCTACTACCATGGGTTCCATCAAAATCGCTCCATCCGTCCTCTCGGCCGACATGGCCAACCTGAAGGGCGAGCTCGACAAGATCGCCGGTGCCGACTACGTGCACTTCGACGTCATGGACGGTCACTTTACCGGCAACCTGACCTTTGGTGTTGACATCCTTAAGGCCGTCAAGCGCTCCACCGACGTGCCGGTTGACGCGCACCTGATGGTGTCGAACCCCGACGAGACGGTCGATTGGTACGCCGACGCCGGTGCCGATATGATCACCGTGCACTACGAGGCCTCCACGCACCTGCACCGCACGCTCACGCACCTGCAGCAGCGCGGCGTCAAAGCCGGCGTGGTGCTCAACCCCGCCACTCCCGTGTGCGTACTCGAGAGCATTATCGATGTCGTCGATATGGTGCTGCTGATGAGCGTGAACCCCGGCTTTGGTGGCCAGAGCTTTATCCCAGGCACCATCGCCAAACTCCACGAGCTCAAGGCCATGTGCGAGCGCCACGGCGTGTCGCCCCTGATCGAGGTCGACGGCGGCATCTCCTCCATGAATATCGCCGAGGTCGTCAAGGCCGGCGCCAACGTACTCGTAGCCGGCTCCGCCGTATTTAAGTCCGAAGATCCCGCCGCCGAGGTTGCGCTGCTGCAGAAGCTGAGCAACGAGGCCGCACAGGAGGCATAAACCCTTATGACCGCAGGTCAAAACCGCATACCCGTGAATCTTGACTATGCCGCCTCGACGCCCATGCGCGCCGAGGCGCTCCTTGCGCAGCGCGAGTACGACGACAGCGAGCTTGCCGGCGTCAACCCCAACTCGCTGCACTCGCTTGGCCGCAAAGCCGCCGCACGCCTGGAAGTCGCCCGTCGCGAGATCGCCCGTAGCTTTGGCGCACGCGTTCGCCCATCCGAGATCATCCTTACCAATGGTGGCACCGAGGCCAACCAGCTGGCGCTGCTCGGTCTTGCCGAGGGCGCTCGTCAGCGCGATCGCAAGCGCGATCGTGTAATCGTTTCGGCCATCGAGCACGATTCGATTCTGGACAACCTGCCATTGCTGCGCGCCGCCGGCTTTACCGTCGACCTGGTGCAGCCCTGCCGCGCGGGCTACATTGAACCTGCCACGCTTGTCGAGCTGCTCGGCGATGACGTGGCGCTCGTGAGCATTATGGTCGCCAACAACGAGACCGGCGTGGTGCAGCCCATCTGCGAGCTGGCCGCCGCCGCACATGCTGCCGGCGCCTTGTTTCATACCGATGCCATCCAGGGCTACTTGCATATTCCGCTCGATGTCACCGAGCTGGGCGTCGATGCCATGACCGTTGCCGCGCACAAGATCGGCGGCCCTGTGGCATCCGGCGCGCTCTACCTTAAGAGCCGCGCGCCGCTGCGTCCGCGCATCTTTGGCGGTGGACAGGAAGCCGGCCGTCGCGCCGGTACGCAGGATCTGCGCACGCAGCTGGCTTTTGCCGCTGCCGCCCGCACGCTGGCGCCCCACGTGGCCCAGGAGCGCGCGATGCTGCAGACCTTGTCCGACAAGCTCTATGCCACGCTTACGGCCCATCCTCGCATTCACGCCACGATGGGCGACTATGCGCAGGCCGACCGTCTGCCGGGCATGGTTTCGATCTACGTCGACGGCATGGACTCCGAGGAGCTCATCATCAAGCTCGATACCGCCGGCTTTGAGGTTTCGGCCGGATCGGCTTGTTCGAGCGGCAGCATGGACCCGAGCCACGTGCTCAGCGCCATGGGTATTGGTCGCGAGCAGGCTCTCGGCGCATTGCGCATCTCGTTTGATGACCGCGTGAATCCTGCCGACCTGGACGACTTTGCCCAGACGCTGCTCTCGATCGTAGGTGCCGCATGATTGTCGCCGAGCTTGAACGTGCGCTGCTGGCGCGCTATCCCAAATCGGACGCCGAGGGCTGGGATCATGTTGGTCTATCTGTGGGAGATCCCACTGCTAAGATCATCGGTGTTGCCTGCGCGCTCGACGCGACCGAGGCCAACGTGCACCGTGCCCAGGAGGCCGGCGCCAACGTGCTGCTGACGCATCATCCCATCTATATCAAGGCGCCCGAGGCCTTTTGTCCAGCCGATTCTACGCGTCCCCAGTGCAGCGCTGCACTGTACGAGGCGGCTCGTTGCGGCGTGAGCATCATCTCGCTTCACACCAACCTGGACCGCTCGCACGAAGCGCGCGTTCGCTTGAGTGAGTTGCTGGGCGCTGAGCCCATGAGCTCGCTGGAGCATGTCGTCGAGCCTGAGCTCACCGGTCTGGGCGCACTCACGACCCTCCACGACGCCTGCAACCTGCGCGATCTCGCCAACCGTGCCGCCACGGCCTTTGGCAGCGACCCGCGCGTATGGGGCGAAGCCGAGCACCCGTGCCGAACCGTCGCCATTCTTGGCGGCTCCCTCGGCGATTTTGGTGAGCTTGCTATCGCCGCGGGCGCCGACGTTGTCGTGACGGGCGAGGCGGGCTACCACGTGGCGCAGGACCTTGCCTTGCGTGGCCTGAGCGTGATTCTGCTCGGCCACGACCGCTCCGAAGAGCCGTTCGTGGATATCTTGATGAACTCTGCAGTTGACGCCGGGGTCGACCCCCGACATACGATTAAAATACTGAACCCTTGCCAATGGTGGACTGTGACAAAAGGAGAGAACTTATGAGCGCCGGCGCTACGCTACTCAAGCTGCAACAGATCGATTTGGAGCTCGCCCGCAACAAGAGCGAACTTGCCAATATGCCGGAGCTCAAGGAGCTCGCTTCTAAGCGCAAGACCTATGTGAAGCTCAAGTCCGAGATGACCAAACTCTACGCCCAGCGCAAGGATCTGGACATTGAGCTCGACGACCTCAACACCACCGAGATCCAGACCAACAACGCTATCGAGGCTGCCAAGAAGCGTCACGTCGATGGTTCTGATTACCGCGAGGTGCAGGACCTGGAGAATGAGCTTGCCACCCTGGCAAAGCGTCTGGACAAGATCGAGCACACCCGCAAGGATGTCGTTGTCGCCCATAAGGAGGCGCTCGACCGCGAGGCCCGCGCGCAGGCCATCATCGCCAAGTTCAAGGAGGGCGTGAAGGCCGATACCAAGGCCGCCCGCGCCAAGGCCGCCGACCTGCAGGCCCAGATTGACGCCGCCACCAAGGAGCGCACTGCGCTGGCTGCCACGCTGCCGACTGACGTGCTCACCGATTACGAGCGCCTGCTCAAGCAGTTCCGCGGCCTGGCCGTCGAGACCATCAAGGGCAACATTCCCACCATCTGCCACACCGCGCTGCAGGCATCGTCCATGAGCGACCTCAACCACGACGGTAGCGAGATCGCGCACTGCCCGTATTGCCACCGCCTGCTGGTGCTTCCGAGCAAGGAAGCTTAAACGATGGCGGCGCCCAATAATTCAATGCAACTTGAGGGAAAAACGATCCTGCTGGGCATTACCGGCGGGATCGCCGCCTATAAGTCGTGCAATATCGTGCGCCTGCTGCAAAAACGCGGCGCGCGCGTCAAGGTCGTTATGAGCGAGCATGCCACGGAGTTTGTGGGCCCGCTCACCTTCCGCGCGCTCACCAATGAGCCGGTCGCGGTAGGTCTGTTCGATGACCCCTCCGACCCCATCCACCACATTTCGCTCGCGCAGGAGCCCGACCTGGTGGTCGTGGCGCCCGCCACGGCCAATATCATCGCAAAGATGGCCAACGGCATTGCCGATGATCTGATTTCCACGACGCTGCTCGCCACGCCGCGCCCCATTGTGATCGCGCCGGCCATGAACAATGGCATGTGGAAGGCTCCGGCCACACAAGCCAACATGGCCACGCTGCGCGACCGTGGCGTCCATGTGGTGGGACCCGGCAGCGGCTACCTTGCCTGCGGCGACGTGGACACGGGGCGCATGAGCGAGCCCGAGGACATCGCCGAAGCCATCTGCGAGGTGCTCAATCCCGTGCCGCAAGACCTGGCAGGCAAGCGCATCGTGATTACCGCCGGCCCAACGCACGAACCGATCGACCCCGTGCGCTTCATTGGCAACCGGTCGTCGGGCAAGATGGGCATCGCCCTAGCTGGGGAGGCTGCTCGCCGCGGCGCTGCGGTCACGCTCGTGCTGGGGCCGACATCGCTCGATATTCCCCGCAGCGTGGAGTGCGTGCGCGTGCAGACCGCTGCAGAGATGCTGCAGGCGGCGCTGGGCGCCTTCCAGACGGCCGATGCGGCCATTTGCGCGGCCGCCGTCGCCGACTACACACCCGCTGCCCCTGCCGACCATAAACTCAAAAAGGCCAACGAACGCTTGGATCGCATCGAGCTCGTCGAGACGGTCGATATTTTGGCCGAGCTTTCGCGCCAAAAGGGAGAGCGGTGCGTGATCGGATTTGCAGCCGAGACCGATAACGTCGTGAAGTACGCTGAGCGCAAACTTGCCCGTAAGGGCTGCGATGCGATTATCGCCAACGATGTCTCGCGCGCCGATTCGGGCTTTGGAACCGATACCAACAAGGCTTGGATCGTGAGCACAGCGGGTACGCAAGAACTTCCCGTGCTAATAAAACCCCAGCTCGCAGATACAATTTTGGACTTGCTCAAAAATAATTAAAAAAGTTCTTGCACAAGGGCAAAGTTTCGGGTTAATATACTCCCTGTTGCGAGCGAGAGCAAAGCAACAAACAAAAGCTTCGGGACGTGGCGCAGCTTGGTAGCGCACTTGACTGGGGGTCAAGGGGTCGCTGGTTCGAATCCAGTCGTCCCGACCAGAAGTTTGCAGGTCAGGCACCTAGTGCCTGACCTTTTTTTATTTAGAATCAACGGGGTAAGCAACGAATAATCAACGACTTTCCCGCTCAATACATCTGCGCAACAAAACCCTGTACATCAGCCTTCAAAAACGACATTTTTCGACATGTTTGGAGGCTGACGTACACAAATGCAGAATCCCGCGCAGCCCAGAACCGTCCTCCACATGTCTGGACTCTCTATGGCCACGCTGGATAGACATCGCTAGAACGGGTATAGTATCGAAAGTTTTGTCGTTTACCAGCGGGGGAGTCCTGTGGGCATCAAGAAGAAGATCAAAAAGGAGCTTATCGGCACTTCCGATTACCCGTCGAATAAGATCTTCACGATCTCCAATTTCATCACTTTTACGCGCCTGATCCTCACGCTCGTCTTCCTGTACCTGTTTGTGACGGACAACAACCGCGTGGTCGCCATTGTCATCTATGCCATCGCCGCCTCCACCGACTGGATGGACGGACAGATCGCCCGCATGACCAAGACGGTCTCGTGGCTCGGCAAGGTTATGGACCCCATCTGCGATCGTGCGCTGCTGTTTACTGGCGTGCTTGGACTGGTAGTCCGCGGCGAGCTTCCCATCTGGGTCTGCATACTCATCATCGGTCGCGATGTTTACCTAGGGATCGGATCGCTCATCGTGCGCCATTATCACCGTCGTCCCATCGACGTCGTCTTTCCCGGCAAGATTGCCACGGCACTGCTTATGACCGGCTTTTCACTTATGTTGTTGGGCATCCCCGTCGTCGATGGCTGGAATCTGCTGCCCTCCATGTTTACGGCGTTTCCGGGTCTTAACGGGAGCTCGGTGCCGCTCGGCATCTTCTTTGTCTACGGTGGCGTGATTTTCTCAATGCTCACCGCCGTCATTTACTCCGTTAAGGGCGGTGTGGCCATTAAACAGGCCATCGCGCATCCCGAGGACGAGGACACCGACTTTCTCAACCCCGAAATCGAAGACTGATTCATTGGGGTATGATTACGTACGGTTCATTCTTTGCGGCGTGGCCGCGTTAGATAGGGGTTGTCATGGACAACAAGGATAACAATATGCCTCAGAACGATAAGACTGCGGACGCTACCTGCGTTTTCCGTGTTCCTTCGAGCGATGTCACCGTTCCCGACCTTATGGCCAACGTGCGCATCACCGCTCCGGTTCTGTCCATCGTCAAGGGTCCGCAGACCGGAGCTGCCTTTGAGCTCGAGGACGACGTGACCACCATCGGCCGCGATCCCGCGAACGGCATTTTCCTCAACGACATGACCGTCTCGCGCAGCCACGCACGCATTATTCGTGAGGGCCTGGGCGCCCGTATTGAGGATCTGGGCTCGCTCAACGGCACCTGGGTCGACGGCGCCATCGTAAACGGTGCTCCGCTGCACGACGGCTCTTCCGTTCAGATCGGTACGTTCACGCTCATCTACCACGAGAGCACGCCGGAGCGCATCGAAACCGGTGAGTAGGTAATGGCCGAACGCAACTATCTGAGTATCGGCCAAGTCGTCAACCTTCTTCGAGGCGCATACCCCGATCTATCGAACTCAAAAATTAGATTTCTAGAAGATGAGGGGCTCATCACCCCTCATCGTACGCCTAAGGGGTATCGCCAGTACTCCAAGGAAGACGTTGACCGTCTCGAGGTCATCCTGCACCTGCAGAAGACCCGCTATATGCCGCTCAACGTCATTAAACAGCGCTTGGAAAACGCAACGGACCTGTCCACTTTGGCTTATGAGGTGGGCCTTCTGTCCGATGTTCCGCTTAAGACGGAGCCCAAGGAGACCAAGCAAAAGCTGCATCCCATCGAGACGATCCCCGACATGCTCGGCGTCGAAATCTCGTTTATCCGCTCCCTTGCCGAGAACGATCTTATCCGCATCATCAAGAGCCCGCAGAACCGCGAGCTCGTCGATGGCCGAGATTTCCCGATTATCCGTTACTGCTCGGAGCTGTCGCGCTTCCACATTGAGCCGCGCAACCTGCGTCAGTACGTATCGTCGGCAAACCGCGAGTCTTCGATGTTTGAGCAGGTTCTCGTGAGCATGCTCGGCATGGATACCTCCGATGACGAGCGCGACGCCAAGCTCGAGCGCGCTTTTAAGAAGCTGCACGATCTCACCGAGGGTGTGCACACCGCGCTCCTTAAGAACCGTGTCTTTGAGTCGCTCAACGCCGTGGTCGAGGACGCCGATATCGATGCTCTCGATGAGGAGATCGCGCGTTCCGAATCGACCAAGGCTAAAAGCGATGGGGCAAGCGTCCCCGCGGTTGCCGCGCACGACGAGTCGCTCGTGCAGCCGTCCAAGGTCGTCGTCCCCTCGCATAGCTCGTCTGCTAACGCGGGTAAATAACCGCCGCCCACCAGGCAATCCATGAAAGGTCACACAGTGTACGACTTCGAATCTCATATCGTCGACATCCCCGACTATCCCGAGCCCGGAGTCGTCTTTAAAGACATCACGCCGCTCTTTGGCAATCCCGAGGCTCTGAAGGCCATGGTGGATGCCCTGGCCGAGCATTTTGCTGGCATGGGTATCACCAAGGTCGTCGGCCCCGAGGCTCGTGGCTTTATGGTCGGTGTGCCCGTGGCCGTCGCCCTGGGCGCCGGCTTTGTTCCCGCTCGTAAGCCGGGTAAACTGCCGCGCAAGACGGTGAGCGAGAGCTACGAGCTCGAGTATGGAACGGATTCTATCGAGATCCACGCCGATGCTATCAGCTCTAAAGATACCGTGTTGATTCTGGACGACTTGGTCGCGACGGGCGGAACCGTCGAGGCAACAGGTAAACTGGTGCGAGATATGGGCGCAAAGCTTGTGGGCTACGGTTGTATCCTTGAGCTTGCGTTTCTCAACCCGCGCAAGAAGCTCACGCCTTCTAACGAGGACGTTGAGCTCTTTAGCCTGGTAACGGTGGACTAGCCGCTACCCTTAGATACCGGAAAGGAAGCTACATGCGCACAGCAAACACGCAAAGAAACATGGCACGCTGCGCTGCTACGGCAACCCTCGCTTGTGTTTTGGGCCTGGGCCTCGTGGCTCCGGCTTGCGCCGATACCGCATCCGACCTTGCCGCTGCTCGTACCAAGCTCGAGCAGATTGGCACCCAAACCCAGCAAATTCATGAAGAACTCTCCGCACAGACGCAGGAGCTTGATCAGACTGCAGGCGAGATCACGCAAAAGCAGCAAGAGATTGCCGAGGGTCAGGCAAAGCTTTCGAGCTACGTTGCCGGTGAGTACAAGACCGGTGGCTTGAGTCTTCTTCAGGTTCTGACGGGCGTCGACGATCTGGGCGACATGCTCAACCGCCTGTTCTACTACGGCAAGGTTTCTGACAAGCAGGCCCAGACCATTCAGGAGGTCAAGGACCTTAAGCAGCAGCTCACCGATAAGCAGACCGAGCAGGAGAAGAACGTCGCGGCGACGCAGAAGAAGGTCGACGAGCTCAATGCCCAGCAGGCTGAGGCCCAGAGTGTCGTGAACTCCTTGGATTCGCAGTTGCAGGCCGAGCTTGCCGCCGAGGCCGAGGCCAACGCCGCACTGCAGGCTGGCATCAATGCCAGTACCGCCGAAAAGGCCACGGTGAGCAACGACACCGCCGGTACGACCGAGAACACCCCCGCGCCCACTCCTGCTCCCACGCCGCAGCCTTCGACGCCCGCTCCTGCTCCCACGCCGCAGCCCTCGACGCCCGCTCCGGCTCCGACGCCTTCCGCACCGAGCCAGTCCGTTGACGGTGGTACCGTTGTTTCGCGCGCCTACAGCAAGCTCGGTTGTGCTTATTCTTGGGGCGGCATTGGCCCGAACAGCTTTGACTGCTCCGGCTTTGTAAGCTACTGCCTCACCGGCCGTTATTGCCGCCTTGGCACGACTGGTACCTTCATGGGCTGGACCCGCGTGTCCGATCCCCAGCCTGGCGACGTCGTTGTTAACTCTTACCACACCGGCATCTACATTGGTAACGGCCAGATGATTCATGCTTCCGACTACAGCACGGGCGTTATCATCAGCTCCGTTGCCGCTGGCATGAACAACAATTACATTTTCGTTCGCTACTAAGCGTTGTAACTCAGCAAACGAAAGTGGACCTCGTATCCTTTGGGAGCGGGGTCCATTCTTTTATCTCGACCGCCCGTTTTACGTATAAGCAACAATCTAGTTTTGAATACTAGATAAGCACAACGTCTGTCCAAAAGATAGCTATAATTGTAGGGGAACAACTAGAAAGGACCCTCAATGAGCTGGGCACTTATCTCAGATTCGAGCTGCAATCTTCGCGATTGGCAACCAACCGCACCTCATACCACCTTTGCATTTGCCCCCCTTAAGATCCGAGTGGGGGAGCGTGAATTTGTCGACGACCTTTCGCTCGATGTTCACGAGCTTAATGTTGCCATTCAATCGGAAGCCAGCGCATCATCGAGCGCCTGCCCAAGCGTAGGGGAGTGGGCTGAGCTCTTTAAGCTTGCCGACAAGACGATCTGCATGCCCATCTCCGAGGGCGTCTCGGGGAGCTACAATGCCGCGGCCACCGCACGTGACATGGTGCTTGCCGAAGAGCCCAACCGTCAGATTCATTTGGTTAACTCGCGAGCCGCAGGCGGCAAGATGGATTTGATCTTTTTGCTGTTCGACCGCTATCTTGCAAGCAATCCGGATAGCTCCTTTGAGGACGCCTGCGCTTACTTCGATAGCTTGGAGCAGAACAGCAAGATTCTCTTTAGTCTGTGTAATTACGAGAACCTTGCAAAGGCCGGACGTATTCCCAAGGCAGCCGGGGTCATTGCCAACAAGCTCAATATCCGCATTTTGGGCACGGCGAGCGAAGCGGGCAAAATTGAACTCGTTGGGCACACGCGTGGCGAAAAGAAGATGCTCACCAAGATTGTCGACACCATGGAGGCCGAGGGCTTTACTGGCGGCGAGGTCATCATCGATCACGTTGAGAACGAAGCCGGAGCCCAGGCGCTTGCCAGCCGCATTGTGGAGCATTGGCCCGGCTCTAAGACAATCATCATGCCCTGCAACGGGCTAGATTCTTACTATGCCGAGATGCACGGCCTCATCATCGGCTACGGCATGGGCGTGGCATCGGGCCGATAATTTCCAACTAGACAAACGCACGGGCGGGATAAGGGGCCAGCGGCTCTTTATCCCGCCCGTTTTATACCTCGGTTAGCTATTAAACCCATTGAACTTAAGATAGCTCATCAGGTACGCCTTCGAAACGAAGGACGAAACCGCACTGCGTACGAGCAGCGACTCGCGCGTAACTTGATGTGCGGTATCGGGCACGGGAGTCTGCTCGACGGAAAACGCCGCACGAATCGATGCCTCGAGCTGATCGACAACATAATCAAAGGCGGTCGGAGCGTCGTAGCTCAAGCGCTGAATATTAAAGAGCGCCTGAACCGCAGCGATGGGCAGCACCTGCTTAAAGATACAAATGGCGATGAGACGCGCAATCTGCTCACGGCCATACTGCTTTTTAACCGGAGCAGGAACAAGGCCGACCTTTACGTAGTTATTGATCATCGAAGGCGTGATAACGGGCTGCTCTACACAAATCGAAAGCGGCTCCATCCACAGTTCGATGTACTCAATGACCTGGTCACGGTAAAGCGTTACGTTGGGCAGCTGCTCATAGCGTGGCAGGCTCAACGCGTTGAGTTTACGCACTATATCGGACTGAATAAATGCATCCGGCAGCACTGTCGGCTGAATATCCTCCGGCTTAATGCTGTCCGATGTATCAGACATCGGGATAACGTATTTAGTATGGTTCATAAGAGGCCTCCGTTCGTTTTCAATATTGTATTCTAGGTTATCTAGTTTTTCATACCACATAGCCGCTAAGTAAAAGTGGTTGGACAGCACATTGACGCACCGTCCAACCACTTTGTTTAAAGATAGCAACCTTACATAAGATATATTATCGTACTTATCCGCGTAGGAAAGCGTATGCGCTGGTTGCGGCTATAGCTCCGTCAGAAACGGCGGTCACAACTTGGCGTAAACGCTTGGAGCGGATATCGCCGGCTGCGAATAGGCCGGGTGTGCGGGTGGCCATCGAATCGTCGGTGACAATGCCGCCGTCGGGAGCCAGATCGACTAGGTGCTCAACGAGCTCGGTATGTGGCTGCGTCCCCGTAAAGACAAAGATGCCAAAAGAGCCAGGATCAAAGGACTCAGTGTGCATTTCACCAGTCGCATTATCCTTGAACGTGATTGTCGTGGGCATCGATTCACCAGAAAGCTCAACAATACTAGTTTGGTACCTAACTGAAATATTGTCTTTAGCAAGCACCTTATTCACAACGCCCTCGGGTGCACGGAATTGATCGCGACGCAGCACGATGGTCACGCTGCTGGCGATTTCTGACAAGAACAGGGCTTCCTCGCAGGCAGCATTGCCGCCGCCGATGACAAAGACCTGCTTGCCACGAAAGAACATGCCGTCGCACGTCGCGCAATACGAAACGCCACGACCACGATACGTGTCCTCGCCGACAAAACCCGCGGGACGTGGCGTGGCGCCCATGCACGCAATGACGCTCTTGGCCGTTGTGTCGCCCATATCATGATGGATGGCAAATTGAGCCGCATCGGCATCGTAATCGACGCCTGTCACCATACTCCATTCAGCCTGAGCCCCCAGGCCTTCAGCATGCTGCTGGAACCGCTCACCAAGTTCGGCACCGCTCAGCAGCGGAATGCCAGGATAATTCTCAACCTCGTTGGTCGTGGCGATCTGCCCGCCCGACATGCCCTGCTCAAGAACAGTCGTCGTCAGGTTGGCACGCGCCGCATAAATGGCGGCAGCATAGCCCGCGGGGCCGCCGCCGATAATCGCAACATCGATTGTCTGATCGGTAGTCATAAAGAGTCCTCTCGTCGAAACGTTGTCGTTCTTTGCGCTCATACCCAAATTTACGTGAACGTGACACTCATGCACTACAATGATAATTTCGTGTTACAACGTCGAAGGGGAGTTATCGATGGATCAGACGCAGACGAGCGACGACGCTCCCCTGCTCACGCACAGCGCTCCCCTGCTCACGCACAGCACTCCCCAATCGAAGCAAACCACGCTCTTGACTCAGCAAGAACCTCTCGTGACCATCGTACACGCCTCGGTCGGCTCGGGTCACAAGGCCGCCGCAAATGCGATTGCGCAAGCATTCGACCTCATCCGCGGCACCAATGGCATCCCCGAGGATGTTGAGATTGAAGTACTCGATATCCTTGATTTTGGACGTATTAAATTCGACGGCAATAAGACCGCGGCTTCTTTTACGGGAGCCACGCGCCCCATTTACGACCTGACCTGGCGATATACGCTTACGGGACATCTTCTCTGGGGTGGCGGCACGGCATGGTCGCGAATTATGTTCCCCGCATTCAACGAATATATTCGCAGCCGCAGGCCCATAGCCGTAGTCGCAACGCACATCACAGCAGCCAATGTTGCCGTGGGTGCCCGCGTAATTACGGGTATCGATTATCCGGTTATCTGCGTACCGACCGACTACGAAGTCGAGGGCTGGTGGCCCCACAAGGACACCGACCTATTCTGTGTTGCCAACGAATTCATGGCCGAAACGCTGCGTCCACGCAAGGTGCCCGAGGCAAAGATTCGCATTACCGGCATCCCTATTCGCGCCGGATTCGACACGGATTACGATCGCGAGGAAGAGCTAGCCAAGTTCAACCTCCCCACCGACAAGACCGTCGTGCTGGTAATGGCCGGTGCAAGCTTGCCTCAGCCTTACGTCCGCTTTCGCGCGGCGATGGACCACACACTCCCCTTCCTGCGCAGCTTCGAAGACATGCACTTTGTCTTTTTGCCCGGCAAAGACGTGGAGTATGCCACCCGGCTGAAGACGCTCTTCGATGCCATGAAGCTCGAGAACGTCACGGTGCTGGACTATGTCGACGACATGGCGGCCCTCATGCACGGCTGCGACCTGGCAATCCTCAAATCGGGCGGACTCACGGTCACCGAGTGCCTATGCGCACATCTGCCGATGATCCTGCTGGGCAAATCTTACGGCCAAGAAAAGGCCAACACCACCATGCTCACCGGCATGGGCGCCAGCATGCACGTCACCACGGCACGAGAGCTCATCGTGACGTTGCGCCATCTCCACGATCATCCGGAGTCGCTCAAGGCATTGCTCATCAACGGCGAAGTTCTACGCCGCCCCCACGCAGCCGAAGACATCGCTGTCGCCACCATGGAACTCGTAGGCAAACCCCAAAAGCGCAAACGAGCCTTCTGCCGCTTCTACTGGGGCGGAAAACCCGCGCATATCCGCTAGTCGAATGTCCGCCGCTCTGTCGGAGCCGCCCTTATATCATTCCATGCTCAAACATTCTCGCTTCGCTGCGAAACTGCGCGTGGAACGATATAAGGGCGGCTCCGACAGAGCGGCTGCGTTTACTTACTAGCAGCTACTTCGGTATCCCCTCCATTAGAACCTGCAAAGGTAAAACAGGAAAATATAAATGCAGTAAGCCCTGTCTCTTATACACATCTCCGAGCCCACGAGACTAAGGCGAATCTCG
>URXE01000030.1 GCA_900551815.1 uncultured Collinsella sp. | reverse complement strand
CCTTCACCAGCTGAGCGCCCATGTTCTCGATGTTGTCCTCGAGCTCGATCTCCTTAGCGACGGAAACGCCGTCGTTGGTGATGGTCGGGGCACCGAACGTGCGCTGCAGCGCAACGTAGCGGCCCTTGGGGCCCATGGTGACGGTAACGGCGTCGGCCAGAGTGTTGACACCCTTGGCGAGCTTAGCGCGGGCATCGGTGTTGAACGTAATGTTCTTTGCCATGGTGAGTAATCCTCCAAAAGAAATGTGACTCGCGTCGCCGCTTCCGAGTCCTATGCGGCGACCGCGTTCAAAGACGAATCAGAGATTCTGACGAGACTAGGCCTCGACGACGGCGTAGATGTCGTCGGCGCGCATCAGCAGATACTTTTCGCCGTCGACCTTGACCTCGTTGCCACCGAACTTACCGTAGATGACAACATCGCCGACCTGAACGTCCATGGGGATGCGCTCGCCCTTGTCGTTGACCTTACCGGCGCCAACGGCAACGATGGTGCCGCGCTGCGGCTTCTCCTGAGCGTTGCTGGCGATGTACAGACCAGAAGCGGTCTTCTGCTCGGCCTCGTCGGGCTTGACCAGGACGCGATCTGCAAGCGGCTTCAAAGACGACATGCTTGTTTCCTCCTTTGTGGGCCGCGCGGTCATGCCGCGCGGGTTAACCCTTTTTGTTTGCGTACGCGTTGAATGGTACCCACGAATGGCGGGTTATACAACACGGAGTCAAAAAATCTTATTTTTTGGCACTTAGATTTTCTGAATGCTGGGGGATAACTTGGCAGTGGCTCCCGGGGCGGACCGGAGGGCATGAAGTTTGCTGCTCTACAGTCCTGCGCAAAACGGAAAGCACATTAAGTGCTTTCCTTTGCGTGCGGAACTCGCGACAAACTTCATGCCCTCCGGTCCGCCCCGGGAGCCAGGTTGACTAACTCGGGCCCGGCATTCAGAAAAGTCAGTGCAGCAAAATGGCGATGCGGATAGCGACATGGGCATGGTTTTCGTCGCGCGCACGGGTCCCCCAGGGAGCACCGTGCATTTTTGGGAATATTCTGCAGACCAGGGTAAATGCATACGCGCCGGACATTCCTTATTGGTTCCAAGGACGCCTTCAGCGGGCGGTTTTGGTCGGTGGGCAGACCCCGTTGGGACAAAAAGGCATGCCTCGCGTCGCACCGGAGCCCGAAATGACGTCAATCTCCACAACGTTACCCGACTGCAGTGGCGCCGACGGGGCTTACGTTGCTGAATACTCCGTTTTTTGCACGGCCCAGGCGGGGGTACATCAGGACCAGAGAGAACATCCCAGCCTATTTATGCAATCTGTAATGGAAAGTATGCAAAACACCAAGAGACCGCATTGCTGATGTCCAAATTGAGCGCGTGGGGGCAGCGGCGCCCCACCCCACGCTCAAATCAAGCAGAGCAGGGACGCTCATAGCGAGTCCCCACCGATATACAAACGCGGCTCGAGCGCCATCCCAAAATAGGCTGCCCGAGCCGCGTTTAACGGTACGGCATGATTATTAGCGCTCGTAAATCAAGTTACCTGCCAGGTAGGTGGCCTGAACTTTGGTGTCCTGGAGTTCTTGGGGGTCGATGGTGAGCGGGTTTTGGTCCAGGACTACCAGGTCGGCGTATTTGCCGGGCTCTAGGCTGCCGAGGTTTTGCTCGTCACCTGCTGCGTAGGCGCTGCCCAGGGTGTAGTTGCGCAGAGCCGTAGCCGCGTCGATGCGCTCGCTGGGGAGCCAGCCGCCCTTGGGCCAGTGACTGCGGGGGTCTTGGCGCGTGATAGCCGTGTAGAGCACGTTCATGCTAGTAACGGCTGTGATGGGGCTATCGGTGCCGAATGCTTGGCGGATGCCGCGCTGCTTATAGGTCGCAAACGGCCACATAATGCGGCTGCGCTCCAGGCCCAGGTCGCGCTCCGGGCCACCCGGGTCGAGCGTGATGTGGCAAGGCTGGCTCGAGGCAATGACGTTGAGCTTGCGCAGACGATCGATGTCCTGAGGCAGCAGATTCTCCAAATGCTCAAGCGTATTATGGCCGTGCGGGGGCAGGCCGTAGAGCTCTGCCGCCTCCTCAAAGATATCGAGTGCGGCATGGATGGCACCGTCGCCGATAACGTGGATGCGCACGGTGTGGCCGCGCTCGGCTGCCGCCAGAACCAACTTGCGCATGCGCTCGACAGGAACCGTCAGGCGCCCCTGGTCACCCGGGAAGCGCGGGTTGGTATAGGGCTCAGTGAGGTATGCGGTATGCTCGCTCGACACGCCGTCGAAGAACTGTTTAAATCCTGGCGCCGAGAGCAGCGCGTTGTTCGCATAGCGGGTCTGGAGTTCTTCCAAGCGTGATTGGTCATCCAGCAGCGTGGGAAACAGATGGGCGCGGATGCCCAGCTTGCCGGCGGCCTGCAGCTTGTCGTAAACATCGTCGCGAATAAAGTCGCAGCCCGGCATGGGCATGAGCGACATATCGCAAATTGAGGTGATGCCTTGCTCGGCCATACGCTTCATCTGGTCGGCGTAAGCGCTCGCGATGCGGTCCTCGCCCAGCCACTCCAGGCAGCGCGGCAGCAGCTGCATGGCCGCAGCCTCATGAGCGATACCCGTGAGCTCGCCATTTGCATCCTTGTCGTAGCTGCCACCCGCCGGCGGCTCGCTGTCGCGCGTCACGCCGAGCGCCTCGAGCGCGCGGCTGTTGAGCCACAGCGTATGCCCGTCGCCCGAGTACATAACACAGGGGCGATCGGGAAAAGCGGCGTCGAGGGAAGCCTTGGTAGGGTGCTCGGGCGGATCCCAGCAGTAATCGCGCCAGCCCTGCGTCACGACCCAGGCGTCGTCGGGCAGGCCCTGGGAAAACTCGAGCGCATGCTGCACCAGTGCCGCCTCTGACGTGCCCATATCCATGAGCATGTACGGCGAGGAACCGACCGAGGTATGGAAGAAGTGCAGGTGCGCATCATGGAAACCGGGGCAGATGAATTGCTCGCCGTAGTCGACAACTGGCGTGGCGGCAGGTGCGGCGGCAATCACGTCATCGGGCGCGCCGACAGCGACGATGCGATCGCCCGCGATGGCGATCGCCAACTCGCGGGCGGTATCGATGCCGTCTTGCGCGGTAAAGACGTTCTTGGAGCGAATAATCCGATCGATATGTCGCATGGGCATCCCCATCTCTGGCAGGTAATTCAACACCCCCGAGTGTACTCCCCCGCCCTTGTAACAAAACCCCAAGCGGCAAACGGCAACTTTACCAGCCCTAGCGGCAGGTGGCATACTGGAGAAAGCCTGTACGATTTTGCGATCAACCCAGCAAGGAGCAAATCGACCATGACGAAGACCAAGGCACAGCAAATTATGGCGGCAACCGAGGTTCGCGCGGCAGACGACGTCACCGCGGCCATCCAGGATATCGCCGCCGAGTTTGAACCCTACATCATCAAGCAGCGCCGGCACTTCCATAAGCACCCGGAGTTGAGCCTTGCCGAGGAGCGCACGACTTCCGACATCGCCAACCAGCTCGACGCCATGAATATCCCCTACGAGCGTCCGCTCAAGACGGGCCTGGTGGCGACGCTTCGCGGTACCGCGCCGGATGCCTACCGCGAGGACGGCACGCCGCGCCGCCGTATCCTGCTGCGCGCCGATATCGACGCCCTGCCTGTCACCGAGCAGACCGGCGAGGAGTTCGCCAGCGTCAACGAGGGCTGCATGCACGCCTGCGGTCACGACTGCCATATCGCCATGATGCTCGGCACGCTGCAGATTCTGCGCCACATGACCGATGACATCCACGGCGAGATTCGCATCGTTTTCCAGCCCAGCGAGGAAAACGGCCAGGGCGCCAAACTCATGATCGGCACGGGTGTGCTCGACGGCGTCGACGGCGCCTACGCCGCGCACATCTGGAGCGAGGTCGACGCCGGCACCGTAAGCTGCGAGCCCGGCCCACGCATGGCAAACACCGACTGGTTCCGCATCGACGTCCGCGGCACCTCGTGCCATGGCGCCATGCCCCAGCGCGGCCACGACGCCGTTATGGTTGCCGCCGAAATCGTCAACGCCCTGCAGACCATCGTCTCGCGCGAGATTAGCCCCTACGAACCTGCCGTCATCACCGTCGGCGAGCTGCATGGCGGCACTGCGCGCAACGTTATCGCCGGCACGGCGTACCTCGCCGGCACGGTGCGCACCTATGGCGACAAGACGCATGAGGAGATGCCCGAGCTTATGCGCCGCATCGTGGAGCACACCGCGGCTGCTCTGGGCGCCGAGGCCGAGCTCACCGACTACACCATCGCCAACTACAAGGTCGAAAACGATGCCGCCTCGAGCGAGCGCTGCCGCCAAGCTGTGCTCAAGTGCCTGGGTCCCGCGGGCGAGGGCCATTACCGCGGCACGCTTTCGGGCGAGGACTTCTCGGAGTATCTGCGCCGCGTACCGGGCGTGCTCGCCTTTGTTGGCACGCGCAACCCCCAGATTGGCGCCACCTATGCCCAGCACTCCTGCTTCTATAAGATCGACGAGAGCGTGCTCGCCAAGGGCTCCATGGTAGCCGCTCAGTATGCCATCGACTTTTTGGCCGAGCCCACGCAAGAAGAGCTCGACGGCCCCACGATCGCCGCGGTTGCCGAGACCAATCCCGACCTGGCAGCCAAGCTGCGCTCTGCCAAGGCAACGGCCGCCGAGGCCCGCGACGCCGTGCACGACGCCCGCACCGCCCGCCATGCCGCCATCAAGGGCATTCACGATGCCCGTGCCGCCGCTCGCCACGAGGAGAAGCGCGACGAGTAGCCGTCACGCCCACCCATAACAACCTAGCTAGAGCAAAGCGGGGGCGAACGTTATCTCAACGTTCGCCCCCGCTTATGTGTCGACCGCTTTTCTAGCGCGTCCTCCGTCACGACAGGTAAGAGCGAAGGATGGCGAGCCAGCGTGGGGTTTCGAGGTGGATGATATCGGTGGGAACTCCGGCGGGAGCGTGACCACCAAAGAGCAGGCCCGCGTCTGCCGGGTTGATAAGGCGCGCGATCCATACGGCAACGACCAGCACGCACAGAACAATAACCGCAATGTCGATACCACGCTTTAGCTTGCTCGATGCCACCCCCTCGCGCACAAACGCGAGTACAAACGCAATCGGCACCACCCAAAACAGCGGATGATAAGCGAAGGCAGCCGCAAAATCGAGGCGCAGCGCCGCCAGCCAAGCCCTCGTCATGCCACATCCCGGGCAGGGAATGCCCGTCATCAGGCGAAACACGCAGCCGATATCGAGCAGGTAGAGCGCGAGCCAGGCGGCAAAGAGCGCGCCGATGCAAGAAAGGGCGCGGCGAATGAGCTCCGCCGCGCCCTTATGTCCCTGGGAGCTGTTCACGCCGCTCGTATCGTTAGGCACGAGCACCAAGACGGACGTTGTAAGCCGTTGCCATGGCATTGGTATTCTTGATGATGATGTTCATGGCAAAGATGGGGCCAAGGCCGCACAGCAGCGCGCCGACGATCTGCCACATAAGAACGGTGGTACCGTTCTCCTGGAACATCAGGCCATAGCGAGGAGCATTAGCCTGCAGGCGGTTACCGATCTTGTAGTACCAGTAGAGTGCGTAGAAGCCGCAGGTCACGAACGACAGCAGGATAAATGCTGCCAGACCCGGCGTGGAATCGCCGTCGTCCTGGCACATGACATTGATGTCGCGGGCGAGGCAATAGAGGAAGTAATACGAATAGATGCCGCAGGTCACGATGGAAAGCAGGAGCCAGCCGATCACGCCACGGTCGGTTTTAATCGGAGTATAGCCCATCGGGGCAGGCGCAGGCTGCTGAGCATACTGCTGCTGCCCGGCGTACTGCTGCTGCCCGGCGTACTGCTGCTGAGGCTGAGGCTGAGGCTGAACTGCCTGAACCGGAGTGGGCTGAATCTGCGTGGGCTGCGGAGCAGGCTGGGGCTGAGGTGCAGGCTGCGGAGCAGGAGCAGCGGAAGCGGCACCGACGGCAGAACCGCAGACAGGGCAGAATTTGGCATCATCCGAAATGGGAGAACCACAAGTGGGACAGAACATAAGCTTCTCCTTTTCCTAAGGCGTTGCACGCCTTCAAACCTTACACGACTATGTTCTCAACAATAGCCGCGACGTTGTTGCGCAACATTGATCAATTTCCGAGAAATATTGCTGCAACCGTTTTCCCAGGCATTTTCTTGCTTTCGCAGTAGAAAAAGGCGCCCCGGGCTCAGTTGCCCAGGGCGCCTCGACCGACTATTCGGTTTGATTGTTTTCGGCAGCAGGATTATCGCCCGGCTCATCCGCCGGCGTGGCAAGGGCATCCCAATCGGGCTCCGCAGGCGTCGCCTCGGGCGCAGGTGCAGGCGCCGGGGCAGGTGCCGGGGCAGGTGCGGGCGCGGGTGCAGGGGCAGGTGCTGGCGCGGGCGCGGGTGCCGGAGCAGGGGCAGGTGCGGGTGCCGGTGCAGGGGCTGCACCAGTGGCGGCCGTGGGATTGAATCCCGCAGGAGCAGGCTTCTTCTCACCCGGAAGCACAAACGTCAGAACATCGTCGGCATCCTCATCGGCCCACTCGCTGGCATAGCGCGCGGCCCAGTAGCCAACGGCGCGATACTTGAGCATCTTGCCAAACACAGTCAGGAACACCGTGACAAAGGCAACGATCATCAAGAACAGGATGAGCGTAATGCCGCCGCCCTCGATGATTGCCTCAAGACCCGTGGGGCGATAGTAATAGCTATACATACCAAACGTAGCAATGGCGCCAAAGATGGCGGTGAAAATCCAGGTGATGATATTGGAAACAATGCCCGTCAAAAACTCGGGGAGAATCGAGGCGCAGAACAGCTTGCCCAGGTTGGCCTTATAGGACTTCCAGACCTTCTCGAGCGAAAACGCGCTTTCCACGCGGCCGGCGACTGCAAAGTGCATCACGGCAGCGTCACCAAACATCTTAAAGAAAATGCCCAACACCGCCGATACGATCATGGCAAAGACAAGCAGACCCATCGACCCGATGAGTGCGCCCTCGAGGCCGCTCGAACCGAAGTAATAGTACGAACCAACGGCACCGATCACAGCGCTCTCAAGCACCGAGAACACCACGCCAATCACCGGAATAATGGCCACGAACTCGAGCACACCGGTAATGACAGACGAGAAAATGCCCAATCCAAACGAGGTCGAGCGCAGCAGCGGACGCCCCATGCCGTTATCGTCCTTGAGCGACAGGTCGCGACCCCACTCGATGGCAAAGCCCGCGCCGCACACGCTTGCCACGTACGCGAGCAAAAAGCCAATGGCCGCTGCGATACCGCCGATAACGGGGATAAACAGCACCAGCACCGAGACAACACAGATCAGCGCCGGCAAAAAGGCGATTTGGCATACGCGAACCAAGGCGCCGGGAACCTTAAGCATGTCGTTGAAGGCCTGAGCCATGCAACCCTTGGGCGCGTTCATAGCCGGCTGGGGCGCAACGAACGGCTGCGGCTGCGGCTGGGCAAACGGCTGACCCTGCGGCTGAGGTTGAGCTTGCGGAGCGGGACCGGCGGCCTTGACCTCGGTATTAGGGGCACCGCACACGCCGCAGAACTTGTCGTTATCGCCCATGGGGGCGCCACACTGCGAACAGAACATCGAAATCATCCCTTCGTATCTAGAGCGAATCACCTGGATCGCAAACGATGTCTTTGGCATCATTATCGCCCAATGTGAGGACAAATACCCCAAGATGACCGATTTGCAACGCAGGTGGCTTTATTCAATGATTCGAAGGGTACGCCCGGGCTAGTTCGTGCCGCGGAAGCCCTTGCCGACGATTTCGGAGCTATCGACGATGGTGATGAAGGCGCCAGGGTCAATCTCGCGGGTATAGCGGCGCAGTTGCACTGCCTCGCGACGGCTCAGCACGCTCATAATCACCGTGACGCACTTGCCCGAGAAGGCGCCGTAGCCACGGCTGATCGTTGCCGTGCGGTTGAGATGCTTTACGATAAACTCCTCGACCTTAAGGGGCTCGGAGCAAATGATCGTGCAGACCTTACGAAGGTGAATGCTCTCGATAGCCTTGTCGACCACAAGCGTCTTGGCAAACAGACCGAGCACGCAGTACAGGCCGACGCGCGGGCCATACAGGAAAGCCGCGATGGTCACGATGCCGATATCGACCAGCAACAGGGCACGGCCGATCTCGAGCGTTGTGCGGCGCTTGAGGATCATGGCAAGGATGTCGGTGCCGCCCGTCGAGGCGCCAATGTCAAAGACAATGGCACTGCCCAGCGCCGGCAAGATGACGGCAAAACACAGGTCGAGCCACATATCGCCCGTCATCGAAACATCCGACGGAATGAAGAGCTCAAACAGCGAGACGTAGGCCGAAAGCGCAAACGAGGCAAAGACACTCCAAAGGATTGCCTTGCGCTCCAAAAAGATAAAACCCAGGATGACCAAGACCGCGTTGATAATCCACATAAAGACGCCGACGGGCAGAGTCGGGAACAGCGTGGACAGAATGACCGACACGCCCGAGGTGCCGCCGAAGGCAAAGTGATTGGGGGTTTTAAAGGCCACGATGGCGAACGCCGTGAGGACCAGGCCCAGATTGAGCTCGGCAAAAAAGCGCGGAAAGCCTGGCTCCTGGCTGCGCTTGCGGCCGGCGCGCTCGCCACGTTCGATATCCTCGCGACCGACAACGCGCTCCATCGGCACCACCGGAGGACGATGCATCTCCTCGGCGGCACGCGACGCCGCCTCTGCCGCAGCGGCTTCAATCGCCCATGCCTTGCTTTCGGTCTCGTGTTCGTCGGCCATTACGGCAACCCCTCGTTAACAATTTGGAAACAATGCGCCCATTAGGGTAACGCGGAACGCGAAGATTGCAACCCTTAGTTAGACGAGCGGTATGCCTGCGTCGGGGGCATACAAATAACGGCCGGCCGCACATACATCCGTGCGACCGGCCGTTTTGCGTTTTCGCAGTTAAAACCTGTCAAAATAAACATCCCTTTTTGGTAGGCTACTCGTGCTGGCTGGTGCGGTGCTCGTACTCCTCGGGGGTGATGACATCCTCGATGCGCAGGTTGACGCCTGCCACCTCAAGGCCGGTCATCGCGGCCAGACGCTCGGTGACGCGCGCCTTAACATCGTCAAAAATCGCAGGCGCATAGGCGCCGTACTCGATGATGACCGAGATGTTGACGACCACGCGGTTGTCGTCGGTGACCTCGACCGTCACGCCCTTGGTCAGGTTCTCGGCACCAAACTGCTCCTGCACAAAGTGCATAAGGTTACCCTTCATGCCCAGAACGTGCGGCACCTCGCGGGTGGCCATGGCGACGATTTTCTCGATCACGCCGTTGGAATAGGTCAGCGAGTCCTCGGACTCGTCCGTCTCCTCGTCCATCTCCTCGTTATCCTCGCCCGCATCGGACTCGGCCTCGACGAGTGCCTCGTCCTCAAGCGTTACGTCCTCCGCCTCGGCGGCGACGGCCTCATTCGCCTCGAGCTCGGTATCGGCTACATCGACCTTCGTGTTAAAAGCCATGGTTCCTCCTTATGCCTGCCGCGGATGCGACAGTCGAATACGTATTAGCGGCCGCTAAACAGACGGCCGAAGAAGTTGACGATACCGTTCTCGCCGTCGCGAATCTGGCCGATCACGGCGCCGATCAGCACAAAGAATGCGATGACGAGCGTGTCCCACAGGCCCAACGTAAGTACCAGCACGGCGAGAATAAAGCCTGCCAAGGCGCCGAGCGTAGTGTTGGGGTGGCGCACGGCGTAGCTCCAGATAGCAGCGCCCGTACCTTTGATGAGACCCATGGCCTCGTCAAAGTCGTTGGCGGCGCTGTCGTGCTGCTCGCCGGCCTCGGGCTTGGTGTCGGCGGACTCGCCTGCCGGCGTAGCGTTCTGGTCGATCGTCAAGCGCGGCGTACGGGCGGTCTTGTCTTGGTTGGTATCACTCACCGGAAACCTCCACGGTCTGGACGGTAGTCTTGGACGGCAAAAAACGGACGCGCGCGGTCGTGCCCGGCGTGCCGAGCATGGTGTCGCAGGCCTCCTCGATGCGTTGCTGCATCGCGATAGCTTGAGAGGCCACGTCCCGGTCGTCGAGTGCGATGGCCTCGACCTTAAAACGAACGCGCGACTCGTCGGAGCCTTGAACGCGCGCCTCGATATGCTCAACCATCACGCGATCATCGCACTCCGCCGCGGCACGGGCGCACGAGGAAAGCGCTGCAAGCGTGACCTCGATATTGCGCTCCCCTGCCAGATGCACGCAAGACGGCTCGCGACGCGCGAACATCAGGCGGAAAAAACCGATGAGCACGCCAAGCGCCACGATAGCGGCGCACACCGTAACGACAACGCGAGGCATGGTGTCACGCAACAGCAGCATAAAGCGATACGTATACGGTCCCCAGAACTGGCAGACAAGCGTACCCAGCGCCACGATGGCGGCGGCAAGATACACGATCGCTAGGGCTCGTTTGAGTACGCGCACGCGCGCTCCCTTCAGGTTTCGGTCCACAGAATGCAAAACGGTTCGCATCATTATAAAAGAGCCGGGTCCGGTGCTGTACGCACGCGGATCCGGCTCATCTATTCCACGAGGCTTGCATGCTCGCATCATTATGCCCAGATATGCACGGCTTAACCCGTGTGGGCGCTACTCCTCCTCGAGGGCAGCGATGACCTCGTCGGTCATGTCCATGGTGCTGTAGACGTCCTGGACGTCGTCGAGCTCCTCGAGACGGTCGATGAGGCGCTGGACCTTCTTGGCGTCGGCGCCGGAAACCTCGGTCGGGGTGGTCGGGACCATGGTGGTCTCGGAGCCCTTGACCTGGACGCCCTGCTCCTCGAGCGCCTTGGAGACAGCCATGACGTCGTTAGCAGCGGTCCAGACGATCCACTCCTCGCCGGCGTCCTCGTAGTCCTCGCCACCGGCCTCGGCGATGGCCATCATGAACTCATCCTCGTCACCGGCAGGACCGTTGGCGATCATGGTCTCCTTCTTGGCGTTCTCGTCCAGAATCTCCTTGGCGACGACGATCTGGCCCTTGCGCTCAAACTGGAAGGCGACGGAGCCCGAGGTGCCCAGGTTACCACCAGCGTGGGAGAAGGCGGAACGGACATCGGCGGCGGTGCGGTTGCGGTTGTCGGTCAGGCAGTCAACGTAGACGGCGACACCGGCGGGACCGTAGCCCTCGTACACGATGTTCTCGTAGACGGCGGCATCGGCACCCGAACCGAAGGCCTTGTCGATAGCGGACTTGATCTTGTCCTTGGGCATGGACTGAGCCTTGGCCTTAGCAACGGCAGCGGCGAGGCTGGCGTTGTTCTCGGGCAGCGGGTCGCCGCCGAGACGGGCAGCAACGGTGATGTTGCGGCTCAGCTTGGAGAAGAGGGCGGAACGCTTGGCGTCCTGCGCGCCCTTACGATGCTTGGTTGTGGCCCACTTAGAGTGTCCGGACATACGTGTCTCCTATCGGTTTCGACCTAAAGCCCAGCGCAGATGCTCGGGCAATATAAACAAACGTCGTTATGATATACCTACTGGCCTGCGAGATAAACCCCAAAATGAAGGCGTCGTGATGATACAGCCCCTTGGTGCAAAGTAACCTGTCCCCTTTGCACCAAATTAGGACCAGAGGAGGTCGCTGCGGGTGATGGTGGCGCCGATGGCAAAGGGCATGCAGGCGATGACCGGATACAGGTAGCGCATGTAGGTCGAGCCATTGCAGGGACCGATCAGGCACACGGCGAGCACGCCCAGCAGCGGCACCCAAATGACCAGCCCGCGCCACGAATGACGACGTAGCAGATAGACCACCACGGCGATCATGATCCACACATAGGTGGCCGAGCTCATGGCGAGCGAGATAAACGGGATGCGCTGCACCGCCACGCGATACAGGTTGATCAGGTGGTCGCACCAGCGCACAACCTTGCTATCGACCGGATGGAAGTCAAAGTACTTGAGGTTATCGGGCTTTGCCATTATCTCGGCACTGCGCGCCGTGCTGTAGACCCATGCGTCGCGAGCGCTCGGATAAAAATACCCATAGTAGTTATTGATGAGCGCCGAGATATAGCACCCGGGGTCCTTTTTGAACATCTGGGCCCACACCTCAAAATAGGCCTTGATGTCCTCCTGCGAGGCATACTCGTTAAAGCAATTTTTGACGGCGTCCGACTTATCCGGGTTGTAACGGCGGCCCAGGTTCTCGTACTTGAGCACACGATCGATCACGGCACGCTCTTCGTCGGTCACCAAGCCGTCGCAAGGAGCCTCCACGATGGTGCCGTCCTCCTTAACCGTGGGGTTGACGCCCGAGTTAAGGCCATCGTGCTTTTGGACGAAACGAGCCGTCTGCTGGAACGGAATCGAGAGGATTTCGCGCTTGGAACCAGGCGTAATGTCGTGTGCCGGCATAAAGACCTTGGTGAAGTACGTGTTGGAGGCAAGGCAGAGCGCGAGCACCGCGAGGACGCCGACCCAGCGGAAGCGCGGCGTGGCGCCCGAAGGCGCAGCACCAGCCTGCTTGGCTGCACGATGAGCCACATGCGCGTCCCATGCGCAAAACGCCGACGCGATTACGCATGCCGCCAGGGGAAATACCAGGCCGCCGTTACGCAGAAACGTGGAACCCATGGCGCCCAGAGCGAGCAGCAGCCAATCATGGCGCGCAAAGAGCACGGGCCTCTGTTCGCCCGCACGCTCGGCATTGGCATCGCGACGGGGCAGGCCGCAGGCCACGAGCTTCACGGTCTGCACCAACAGCACCAAAAACGCGTCGGCAAACAGCACATCTTTGGTAAGCAGGGCCGCGTAGTTGGAGAACATGGGCATAAACACAAAGAACAGCAGGATCACGCCGCGGACCGGCAGGCTCACGCCCAGCTTGCGCAGCGACGAGATGGAATAGGCCATGCAGGCGGCCGTAATGACGAACTGAGCGCAGGTGTAGATGGCAAGACCTGCGTTGGCGCTGTTGAACAACGAAAGCCCCAGCTGGACGCACGAACCGATGATAGCCGTGTGCACCACGGGATGATGTCCGTTGAGCAACACATTGGGATTGAGCAGACGCAGGTAGTCACTCGTGCCGTTGGGATAGTTGAACCACTGGCGAATCTGCGCGCCCGTATCTCCCATAAAAAGGCCAGGCAGCGAAGCGATGAGCGTGGGCGCCCAGGCGATCATAAGCACCAGGAAGGGCCCGGCAAAGGGATGGACCGAGAGTACGGCGTGAGCCACACGCCATACGCGGCCAAAGTGCGCTTCGGAAAACGGAATGCGCCGAGAGCTCAGCCAATCTAGACACTCAAAGGCGAGGTAGAAGGCAACGACCGCCAAGAGCATCCAGCCCGCACCGCCTATCCAGGCGCAGATTATGCGGGCCTTGTCGCCGAGCACGATCTCGGCCGAATCGGTGAGGTCGTAGCTGCGGCCAAACACCATGCAGACGGCAAAGAACAGCGACGGAAGGATCACCGAGGGACGCCAAGCGTCGCCGCGGCCAAAGAACACGTAGCGAAATGGCAGCGTGAGCAGGCAGGCAAGCGCAAGCAGCATGACCGCGTCGGTATGGCCGGCAAACGAGAGGAGCACCTCGTAGCACACGTACAGCATGCCCGAGGCTTTGGGGTCAATCGCCAAGACTGCGTTGCTCGACACCGGGGCGGGATCGATGGAAAACGCCGTGGTCGCCAACAGCGCGAGCAAAAATGCGATGAGCGTCTGCTTGGCGGGGTAGCGCTTAAACCAGACGATGCGGGCGGCGTCGCGCGCAGCCGTTGTGGAGAGGTCGGAATCCTTCACAGTCCGAAAGCCTTTCTAGAAACCTGCCAAAAAGGGACAGGTTCATTTTGGCAGGTTTTATCTGGGAAAACGTTACGGTTCTGTCATCGCTGTCCAGCGAACCACCACAAAGGTGCCTGTCCCCTTTGTGGTGGTCTTGGTTAGGCGTCGAGGTAGATGCGCTGGGGGCGATTGCGGTGTCGGGCGAAGATGATGAGCGCTAGGCCGGCGATCACGAGCGGCAAGCTCAGCAGCTGACCCATGGTGATGACGCCTCCCAGCAGATAACCCAGCTGGGCATCGGGCACGCGCACGAACTCAACGAGAAAGCGGACGATGCCGTACCCCATCACGAACACGCCCATAAACGTACCCTGGGGCAGCAGCGGCTTTTTGCGGCTGAGCACCTGCAAAATACAGAAGAGCACGATGCCCTCTAGGAATGCCTCATAGAGCTGGGAAGGATGACGCGGCATATCGCCCGCGGTGCCGCCAAAGACCACACCCCAGGGCAGATCGGTCGGCTTACCCCACAGCTCACCGTTGACGAAATTGGCACAACGGCCCAGGCACAGGGCCAGCGGGGCGCCGATCACGGCAAGGTCGGCGACGGTCCATGCATCAAGCTTGTACATGCGGCACACGATGATGCCGCCCAAGATGCCGCCCACCAGGCCACCGTGGAAGCTCATGCCGCCCTCGTTGGTGGCAAAGATCTCGAGCGGGTGAGTCCAATAGTAGCCATCGCCGTAAAAGACGACGTAGAACAGGCGCGCGCCGATGATGAGGCCAAAGACCGCGCCGACCACGACGCTCGTCAGGTCATCGATCGTGATGTCGAAGCCCCAACGACGCTGCGTGCGGTACATAACGACCGCCGTGAGCAGAGCGCCGACCACATAGGCCAGACCGTACCAGTAGATCGTGATGGGGCCCGCCGAGATCGCAACGGGGTCAAGCATATGGTAGAGGTCGTTGAGCATATCGATCCCCTGCTCCCTACATACAAATGCGGCCGCGGGCCTTGTGCTCGCAGCCGCATATCTGGGCGTAACGTCTATGCGGAGCGTACCGTCCGCAGCTTTCGCATCTTAGAACGGCGCGTACTCGTCGTACAGGTCCTCAGCCTCGCCGGAAGCATTGACCTGCTCGACGCGGGTAACGCCGGGCACGTGCTCCTTCAGGATGCGCTCGATACCCATGGAAAGAGTTAGCGAGCTCATGGGGCAGCCGGCGCAGGCGCCCTGCAGCTCCAGCTTGACGACGCCCTCGTCGTCGACGCCCACATACTCCATATCGCCGCCGTCGGCCTGCAGGTTGGGGCGAATCTCTTCAAGAACCTTCTTAAGCAGCTCTTCGTTAACAGCCACAGGGGCTCCTTTCTCACAATAACGCGGGCACGCCCGCGGACAGAAGCTATGTTACTACAGCCATGTACCCGCTCACGAGCCGTCCATGCGCGCAGACGCGACTTTCACGAGTAGTCAATTTGGGACGGGGCTCTTTTGGCTGTTTTGACGCCAGCTGCGTTGGCACGCGCTACTGCCGAGCCTGTCCCCCGGTACCAATCTGGACATCGACGATGACCTGGCGGTAGCTGATGCCGCAGGAGTCGAGAATGCGGCGGCTGATACGGCCGTCGTCGGTATCGGCGTACTTATTGTCCAGGTAGACGACCTCGCCCACGCCCACCTGCGCCAGGATCTTGGCGCAGTCGTGGCACGGGAACAGCGTGACGTAGACCGTGGAACCCTCAAGGTCTTTGAGCGAGCCGCGGTAGTTGAGCACGGCGTTTGCCTCGGCATGCACCACGTAGTTGTGCTTATCCTGCAACGGGTCGTCGCTCGTGCCCCACGGGAAAAAGTCGTCGTTGAGCGCCGAGGGCGTACCGTTGTAGCCCACCGAAAGGATGCGGTGGTTGGTGTTGGCGATGCACGCGCCCACCTGCGTGTTGGGGTCCTTACTGCGGCGCTGCGCGGCGATGGCCACGCTCATAAAGAACTCATCCCAGCTAATGACGTCGCGGCGCTTGCCCGACGCGGTTTGATGAAGATCGTCCGACATGGCAGACACCTCCGAAATCGCAATAGTTTGACCCATTGTAGCAGGTGAAAGGTGGAGACGTTTTTGTCTCACCGCCCCCATCGCTACGCACGGCGGGGCTTTTGGTTGATGTGGTAGAGCTCGGCGAGACCCCGCAGCGTCAACGCGTCATCGACCGTCAGGCTATGACCGACAAGGGCCGCAAGTGCCTCGGCATCGTCGCCGGTAATGACGATGGGCACATCGCCCTCCCCCGCAGCCTTGGTCGCGCGCATCTCGGCAAGCACCATGTCGAGCATGCCGTCGATGCGTGCCACCTCGCCCAGAACCACACCCGAGCGCATGGCCTCGCGCGTGTTGCGGCCGATGACGTGTGTCGGCGCCGAGGGCTCAACCTGGGGTAGGCGCGCTGCTGCCGCCGAAAGCGAGCGGGCGCCGAGCGCCAGACCGGGCGCGATGACGCCGCCGACAAAGGTGCCGTGCGCGTCGATCACCTCGATATTGGTCGTCGTGCCCAGGTCGATCACAATGCACGGCGAGCCGTAGACGGCGCGGGCCGCCACGGCATCGGCGATGCGGTCGGGGCCGATCTCGGCCGGGTCATCGTAATGCACGGGTATGCCGGTCTTAAGTCCCGGCCCCACGGTGAGCACGCGCCCCGTGCAGGTACGGGAAAGCGCTGCCTTCCACGGGCGCTCGAGCGCCGGGACCACGCAGCTCAGCACAGCAGCCGCGGGCACAAGCGCACCCGGCATGCCCGCATCGGCCGCCAGTGCGGCCATGACCTGCACGAGACGCATGCGCGCCTCGTCTGCTGTGATGCTCGACGGCGTGGTGATCTCGCACGTCGCAAGCGGACATTCCTGCGCCGCGGCCGAATCCTCGGCAAACAGGCCAAAACGAATGAACGTGTTGCCCACGTCGACCGTCAATATATATGCGCACCCATTAAGCATCGTCGGCGCTCCTTTCGTCTGCCCAGCAGTATATCGCCTACCTAAACCAGTCATCCCAAAATGACTAGCTTGCGGCTATACTGGTGCGCGGTCGTTTGCGAGCTCACGCGACGGCCCTTGGTAACCCGACTTCCCGCGCCGTATCCGTAGCGGCGCTCCCGGGGGGAGCGGATATACGCAAAGGAGTTCTATATGAACAATCCCTCGAACCGTGCTTCGATGCGCGGGCAACTCACGCTGCGCGGCGTCGTCATCGGCGTCCTTGGCTGCGTGATCATCACGGCAAGCTCGGCCTATACCGCCCTCAAGATGGGCGCCCTCCCCTGGCCGATCATTTTCGCTGCCGTCATTTCGCTGTTCTTCCTTAAGCTCATGGGCAACGCCAGCCTCAACGAGGCCAACGTCACCCACACCATCATGTCCGCGGGCGCCATGGTCGCCGGCGGCCTGGCGTTTACCATCCCGGGCGCCTGGATGCTGGGCTATGCCGACCAGATCAGCTGGCTCGACATGTTTATCGTGGCACTCGCCGGCACCATCCTGGGCCTTCTGGCGACGGCACTCATTCACCGTCACTTTATCGTGGACGCCGCGCTTGAGTTCCCCACTGGCAACGCCGCAGCTCAGACCCTGCGCGCGACCGAGGCCGGCGGCAAGACCGGCAAACAGCTCTTTGGCTCCATGGCCATCGCAGGCATCTACAGCGTGCTGCGCGACGCTCTGGGCGTGGTGCCCAGCATGCTGTGCACGCTCAATATCCCCGGTGTGACCTTTGCCATCTACAACTCGCCCATGTTGCTGTCCATCGGCTTTTTGGTGGGCTTCGCCCCCGTCGCGTTCTGGTTTGCCGGCGCGCTTCTGGGCAACTTTGGCATCATCGTCGGCGGCACCGCTGCCGGTCTGTTCGATGTCGTAACCGCGCAGGGCATCGTCAAGTCCCTGGGCATGGGTCTTATGATGGGCTTTGGCGTCGCCGTCGTCCTTAAGGACATCCTGCCGCAGGTCGCCGGCATCGTCCGTGGCCTCGCCGCCGACAGCTCCACCGACACCGACGAGCAGTCACTCATCTCGGGCTCCCTTAAGCTCGACGCCGGCATCATCGGCCTGGGCACCGCAGCCATCGCTGTGATCGTTGCCATCGCGCTCGACCTTGGTCCCGTCCCGGCCGTCATCGTCACGCTGTTCACCTTTGTCACCACCATCATGAGCGCCCAGAGCTGCGGTCAGACGGGTATCGACCCCATGGAGATCTTTGGCCTTATCGTCATGCTCATCGTGGCTGCCTTCGCACAGCTCGCGCAGGTCAAACTGTTCTTTATCGCCGGCATCGTGGCCGTGGCGTGCGGCCTTGCGGGCGACGTCATGAACGACTTTAAGGCCGGCGCCGTGCTGGGCACCAATCCGCGCGCACAGTGGGTCGGCCAGGCCATCGGCGGCATCGTGGGCGCCCTGGTCGCCGCCGCCGTCATGGTCGCGCTCGTCACCGCCTATGGTCCGGACGCCTTCGGCCCCGACAAGAGCTTCGTTGCCGCGCAGGCAAGCGTGGTCGCCACCATGGTCTCGGGCATCCCGAGCGTGCCGTGGTTTGCGGGCGGCTTTATCGCCGGCATCGTCATGTACTGGCTCGGCATTCCGGCCATGATGATCGGTCTAGGCGTGTACCTGCCGTTCTATATGTCGCTCACGGCTTTCCTGGGCTCCTGCGTTAAACTCGCCTACGACAAGTGGGCCGCACGCCGCGATGCCGCTGCCGGCCTTTCGGACGAGGAGAAGGCCGCCAAGGATGCCGCCTTCCAGGAGCAGGGCCTGGTCGTTGCCAGCGGCCTGCTGGGCGGCGAGTCTATCGTCGGCGTTATCCTGGCGTTTATCTCTGTTGGCCTGAGCCTGCTGGGCTAAACCCAATAACAACGCACCAGCGCAGAGCGCGGGGTCGGAGACCATCCGGCCCCGCGCTTTTTTGTATCTGCCGAAACCCTCGGCAGTACTTGCATGTGGCGTGTCTTCCTTTGCCTGCTCGCCTAAGTTCCATGTCAAGATGACCGCCCCGCCCGCCACGGTGTAGAGTACATGCTGCGAGCGCACCCGCGTTCCTGCGGCAATACGAGGTGAACATGGAACTCGACAAACAACAGATTAAGCGATTGCGCGAGCGCCATCATCGGCGCCATGGCATCCGCCCCGCCCACAGCGAGGCCATGGAGAACGCAAGCCGCTTTCTAAAGCGGGCATTCAACATTCGCGAGGGACGCGCGCCCTATCACGTGATTCGCAAGCGCTTTGTAAACGGGGCGCGCCTGACTGGCACGCACTTATGCATCCTGATCATTGCCATGTTGATCGCGAGCATCGGCCTCGATATCGACTCGGATATCGCCATTGTAGGCGCCATGCTCATCTGCCCGCTCATGGGCTCGGTCCTTGCCATGGCATACGGCATCGCCACGCTCGACCGCGAGATCACCCTTGAGGCCGTCGCGAGCTTGGCTCTACAGATGGCCTTTTGCCTGGTCACGTCCACGTTGTACTTTAAGCTCTCGCCCCTTGGCACCACCACGGCCGCCATCATCGACAATTCGACACCGACTGTTTGGGACCTTGCCGTCGCGCTCGCGGGCGGCTTTGCGGGTGGCCTGGGCAACTCGCGCGACCAGGAACCCGCCACGCTCATCGCCGGCGTGGCCGTGGCAACCGCGCTGATGCCGCCCCTGTGCGCGGCGGGCTATGGCATCGCCATCGCAAGTGGGTCGCTGTTTCTCTCGGCGCTTTATGAGTTTGGCATCAACGTGGTCTTTATCGCGCTGGCCGCCGAAGCCGTGCTGCTTCTATTGCGCGTGCCGCTCAAGCGCGACCTCAACGGCGACGGCATTGTGACTGCCGAGGAAGATGCCGAGGTCGACGAGCTATCACGCAAGGTGCGCCGCCGCATCATTGTGGGCACGGTAGTCTTTGCCATCCCCTGCATCGTTATGACGGCGGGTTCCATTGGCTCGGCGCAGGCTGGCGTGCAGGACGGCTACGGCGTCACCGAGACCACGCGTGAGCTCGCCGCGGTGCTACCGGGCTTTAAGGACTACACCGTCGCTGTCGAGACCTCGGCTACCGAAGGCGAGGAGGAGGGCATCGTCGAGCACGAGATTGTCGCCCATGTGACGACAGGCGAGGCGCTTGGGGCACACGACCGTCACATCGCCCGCAAGCTCATCGACCTCAATGTGCCCGAGCTCGATCGCGTGGAATTTGACGTGAAGTGATGCAGGGCGCGGCCCTACAGCTCGTACTTGTACACGCGGTAAATGTACTTTTCGGCCTCCATCTCGTAGGTGGCGATGGGCAGTCCATAGCGGTCGTACTCGGTAAAGGTCTTGGCCTGGCCCGATGCCACGAGCATGCTATTTGAATCGCCAACGCGCTGCGCACTGCTCACATAGCCCGAAAACGGCACGGCGATCTGGTCCTCAAGTTCGTAGGTGCGCGCCGTCTCGTCCACTGTAAAGATGCGCCCAAACGAATGCGTGCCCTTGTTGTAGTCGGTCACCACCGCGGAGCCCAGCTGGCCCCAGTCGAACTTGGGATAGCTTTCGGCCGCATCAAAGTTGTTGTCGTATAGCAGCACCTGATAGCGACCGGTCGTTGCCGTGTCAGAACTCGGCAGATACGTCACGCTGTGCTGGCCCGCGTTGAGCGAAAAATCGCCCTGGGCCTGCAGCAACTTGTCCTCAAAGCCCGAGCCGGCCCATTGCCACTCCTTTCTATTTCTGGATCCATCTTCTCACTGTTGGCGGACGAAAATGATCCGTTTTCCTCCGTCCCCGAGAGGTCATTTTTTAGTACTTGAAGAAGCCCTCGCCCGAGCTTTCGCCCAGCTTGCCTTCGTCGAGCATCTTCTTGAGGACGGACGCCATAGCCTTAAAGTTGTAGGGCATCATCATCTTTTTGAGCAACGGGCTCACCAGGCCCGGGACCTTCTGATACTGCATAACGATGTTGTAGGCCGTCTGGATACCCACGGTGTCGAATACGCGGAATGGGCCCTTGGGAGCGCCAGTGCCGCGCGTCCATGCGAGGTCGATACTCTTGGGGTCGCTGACGCCCGAGACATACAGGTCAAGGCCCGAGAGCAGCCACGGCACCAGCATAGAGTTGAGCAGGTAACCGTTCTTTTCCTTGTTGACGGGAAGTGCCAGCATGCGAATGTCGTTGGCGAAGTCGACGAGCTCGTCGAAATAGCGCTTGTCGGTCTGGTCCTGGGCCATGACCTCGGTCATGTTGTTCTTCCAGATGGAGTTGGCAAAGTGCAGCGACAGGTACTTCTCGGGGCGGCCGGTGTACTTGGCAAAGGTGCTCGGCAGCAGCGTAGAGGAGTTCGTTACGACGACGGTCTTTTGCGGGAGGACCGGGGCGAGCTTCTTGTAGAAGTCGATCTTTGCCTGGGCGTCCTCAGCCATAGACTCGATGACTAAATCGGCGTCGGCCACTGCCTTGGCAAGATCGAGCTCCAGCTTGAGTGTGAAGTAGGCGCGCTCAACGGCGGCGAGTGCCGCCTCTTTGTCGAAGGGCTTGCCGCTATCGGCGATACCGGCGCACCACTCGCCCGTGCCGTCCGCCATACCCTCGATTGCCGCGATGTACTCCTCGCGCACATGATCGATCTTGGGCTGGGTACGGCCGATGCTGCCCTCGCTGCGCAGCCAAATCGTTACATCAAAGCCGCAGTAGGCTGCCTGAAAGGCAATCTGGCTTCCCAGCACGCCGCCGCCGGCAACGCAAACGGTCTTGTAGCTCATAGGAACAGTCCTCTCTTACGTAATTCCATAGATGTGTATTTATTCAACCGTAAGGGGACAGCACGCTGGGGGTGGGTTCTATAAACGGACGGTAATTTGCGGCGAACGGCTACACCTGTTCATTAACTCTCGATTTTGAGGGCATTTTTTGGCGCTGCTGAACCGCTGTTTTCGGAAGTGCGGGGAAAAATCGGGTTTCGCCGACCAGACCGGCTTTTTTACAACAAAACCGCAGGTCGCGAGAGTCTAAAAAGGCGGTGTGCTCGGGAGGTTCGCGTTTTTCCCCGCACTTCCGAAATTCGAGTGCACAGAAGGCTGCGACAAAACGATTTGCGCAACATATGTCCAGCAAAAACGGGTGGTAGCCGGTACGGCTACCACCCGTTTGTCTCATATCTAGCACATAGCAGGCCAACTACTTCTTAATGCCGCGTCCCAGGCGCTCAGCGACCGACGCCACGGCACTCTCGTCGACCGAGCCGCAGCTCACGCAGCCATCGTGGGCACGCATCTGGCCGGTGACCTCATCCATCGCGAGCGGCGCCACCTTCTCAAGCTTAAAGCCCTTGCCGGCGCGCATGTTTTCCTTGGCCACGCTGATCATGAGCTTAATGCGGTTGAGCTGGTTGACCTCAGATGCACCGGGGTCGTAGTCCACCGCAACGATGTTGCTCTCGGGATGCTGACGGCGCAGCTCCTTGATCACGGCCTTGCCCACCACGTGATTGGGCAGGCACGCGAAGGGCTGCGTGCAGATGATGTTGGGCGCGCCATGGTCGATTAGGTCGAGCATCTCGGCCGTGAGCAGCCAGCCCTCGCCCATGTTGTTGCACACCGAAAGCACCGTACGAGCCTTGTCCGCCATGGTGCCAATGCGCTCGGGCGCCTCAAAGCGGCGGGACTTTTCGAGCATCTCTTCCACCGGCGTGCGCATCCAGTCCACCAGCTTAATGAGCGCCTGCATACCAGCGCGCATAGTGGCAGAGCTTCCCAACTCGTCCTTCTGCAACTCAGCGTTGCTCATGGAGTACAGGAAGAAGTCGAGCAGGCCCGGTACTACGGCCTCGCAGCCCTCACGCTCGATGACATCGACCACGTGGTTGTTGGCCGTAGGGTGGAACTTGACCAGGATCTCGCCGACCACGCCCACGCGCGGCTTGGTGCCCTCGCCCACGAGCGGCATGGTGTCGAACGCGTGGATGGCCTCGCGGCACAGCTTGGTGTAGTTGTGGCGGTTGAACTTGGGCGCCAACTTGCGGGCGCGCGCCATATACTCCTCGTAGAGCGCGTTGGCAGCACCGGGCGTGGCCTCGTACGGACGGCAGCGGTAGAGCATCTGCATCATCACGTCGCCAAAGAGCACCGCGTACACGGCCTGCTTAAGCAGCGCCGGCGTAATCTTAAAGCCGGGGTTATCCTCGCCGAGCGCCACGGCCGAAAGCGAGATCACCGGAATCTCGGGGTGGCCGCTCTCGCGCAGGGCCTTGCGGATGAGCGCGATGTAGTTGGTGGCACGGCAACCGCCGCCGGTCTGGCTGATGACCACGGCCGTCTTGGACAGGTCGTACCGACCGCTCTCGATGGCCTCCATGATCTGGCCCGTCACCAGAATCGACGGATAGCAGATGTCGTTGTTCACATAGCGCAGGCCGGCCTCGACGGCGTCGTGGTCGGTCGAGGGCAGCAGCTCCAGGTTGTAGCCGGCACCGCGGAACACCTCTTTGACCAGGTCAAAGTGAATCGGCGCCATCTGCGGGCACAGGATGGTATAGCCCTCGTCGCGCATCTGCTCTGTAAAGGGCACCTTTGGCCACGCGGTCGAAGCACTCTCGCGCTGCGCCTCGAACGTGTACTTACGGCTCGCGAACGCGGGGGCATCCGTGGAAGGCGCCACCGGCGCAGCGTCGCCCTGCTCGTAGGCCTCGCCCGCGGCCGTGGCCACGGCCAGGCGCTCGGCCTCCTGGTCCTTGAGCGCCGCCATGAGCGAACGGATGCGGATGCGCGCGGCGCCCAGATTGGACACCTCGTCAATCTTGAGCACGGTGTAGATCTTGCCGCTGGCCTCCAGGATTTCCTGCACCTGATCGGTAGTCAGGGCGTCGAGACCGCAGCCGAAGGAGTTGAGCTGGATCAGGTCCAGATCGTTGCGCATCGTCACAAAACGGGCGACGGCGTACAGGCGGCTGTGGTACATCCACTGGTCGACGACGCGGATCGGGCGCTCGGGCTTCACGAGATGTGCGAGCGAATCCTCGGTAAAGACCGCAAAGCCAAAGCTCGAGATAAGCTCGGGTAGGGCATGGTTGATCTCGGGGTCGTTATGGTAGGGACGGCCGGCGAGCACAATGCCGTGGCCGCCGTGGTCCTCGACCCACTTAAGAGCCTCCTCGCCCATGGTCTGGATGTCCTCGTGGAAACGCGCATCGGCCTCAAAGGCAGCGTTGACGGCGGCATCGACCTCAGAGCGCGTGATCTTGGGACCGCGCACGCGACCGCGACCGGCCTCAGCATCGGCCACGCGGTCGACGGCGAGCACCTGGTACAAGCGGCGCTTGAGCTCGGTCTTGTCGTGATAGGGCACAAACGGGTACAGGAACTCGATGTTCTGCTCGCGAATCTCGTCGATATTGAGCGCCAGCGCCGTGGGGTAGCTCATGACGATGGGGCAGTTATAGCAGTTGCCAGCCGTCGGATCCTCCTTGCGCTCCCAGCGCACGCACGGCATCCAAATGAAGTCGACACCGCGGTCGATGAGGTTCATCACGTGGCCGTGGCTCATCTTGGCCGGATAGCACACGCTCTCGGACGGCATAGACTCGATGCCCGCCTGGTAGGTCTTTTTGCTCGACTGGTCGGACAGCTGCACGCTAAAGCCCAGGCGTGTAAAGAACGCGTGCCAGAAGGGGTAGTTCTCGTACATGTTGAGCGCGCGCGGGATGCCGACGGTGCCGCGCGGGGCCTCGTCGGGGCTCAGGACCTCGCGGTTAAAGAGCAGCTCATTTTTCTTTTTGAAGAGGTTGGGGGCCTCGGTCTTCTGCTTTTTGTGGCCGGCACCCTTCTCGCAGCGGTTACCGGTAATGAAGCGCCTACCGCCGCCAAAATCGTTGACGGTGAGCTGGCAGTTGTTGGAGCAACGACCGCAGCGGACATGCTTTTGCGTCACGGTGAGGTGTGCGATGTCCTCGGCAGAAAGAATGGTCGAAGTGCCGTCGGCGCCAGCGCGATCGCGGGCGAGCAAGGCAGCGCCATAGGCGCCCATGCAGCCGGCGATGTCGGGGCGCACGGCATGCACACCGGTGAGCTGCTCAAATGCGCGCAGCGTGGCGTCGGACATAAAGGTGCCGCCCTGGACGATCACCTGGCTGCCGATCTCCTTGGGGTCGCGCAGCTTAATGACCTTGAACAGGGCGTTCTTGATGACGGAATAGGACAGGCCGGCCGCGATGTCGCCCACCGTGGCGCCTTCCTTTTGCGCCTGCTTGACGCGCGAGTTCATAAAGACCGTGCAGCGGCTGCCCAGGTCGACGGGGGCCTTGGCATGGATGGCGGCATCGGCGAACGCGCGCACGTCCATGTTCATAGACACGGCGAAACTCTCGATAAAGCTACCGCAACCCGACGAGCAAGCCTCGTTGAGCATGATGTGCTCAATGACGCCGTCCTTGACGCGCAGGCACTTCATGTCCTGGCCACCAATGTCCAGAATGAACTCGACGCCGGGCAGGAACGCCTTGGCGCCGCGCAGGTGCGCGACAGTCTCGATCTCGCCGGAGTCGGCCTTGAGGGCCTCGATGAGCAGCGCCTCGCCGTAGCCCGTGGTGGTCACGTGGCCGATGGTGCAGCCGGCGGGGATGTGGTTGTAGAAATCGGCCATGATGACCTTGGCCGTGCCCAGGATGTCGCCGTTGTTGTTGCCGTACCAGGTGTGCAGCAGCTGACCGTCCTCGCCCACGAGCGCGGCCTTCATGGTGGTGGAGCCGGCGTCGATGCCGATGAACACGCGACCGGTGTAGCCGTCGAGCTTGCCCTTGGGAACGACTTCCTGGTCGTGGCGGGTCTTGAACTCGGCAAAGTCCTCGTCGGTGGCAAAGAGCGGGTCCAGACGCTCGACCTCGGCACCCTGCGTGTCACCCAGGGCATCGATGGCCTCGATGAGCTGCGGGAACGTGCTGAGCTTGTTGGACTCGTGCGCCATGGCGGCGCCGCTCGCCACAAACAGGTGAGCGTTTTGGGGCACGATACGGTGCTCCTCGTCCAGGTTGAGCGTGAGGTAGAAGCGGTGACGCAGCTCGGAGAGATACTGCAGCGGGCCGCCCAGGAAGGCGACGTTGCCGCGGATGGGACGGCCGCACGCCAGGCCCGAGATGGTCTGGGTCACGACGGCCTGGAAGATGGAGGCGGCCACGTCTTCGGGGCGGGCACCCTCGTTGAGCAGCGGCTGCACGTCGGTCTTGGCAAAAACGCCGCAACGACTGGCGATGGGATAGATGGTGGTGGCGTTAGCCGCGAGCTCGTTGAGGCCACTGGCATCGGTGTGCAGCAGGGTTGCCATCTGGTCAATGAACGCGCCCGTGCCGCCGGCGCAGGTGCCGTTCATGCGCTGCTCGATGCCGTTGTCGA
>URXE01000029.1 GCA_900551815.1 uncultured Collinsella sp. | reverse complement strand
AGGAATCGAACCCGCAACCCACTGATTACAAATCAGTTGCGCTACCGTTGCGCCACACTGGCACACTTGGCGCTTTCGCGCGAAGCTTGTTAAGAATAATGGAATTGCGGACGGGGCGCAACAGGCCGCACGGCGTCATACAAATATGCAAAATCCAGCAACAACAGGCACCAGGTCCGTTCATTTCTGTTAGTGCGTCCTCAATTTTAAAACCCTTCGCCAGAACGAATAGTTTTAATTACAATTGGCTATATAAAACTATTCGTTCTGGCGAAGGGTTTCTCGATGTTGACTACAAAGGAAGCAGCCGACCTGCTCGGCATCACCCCGCGCAGGGTGCAGGAGCTCATTAAGAACGGCGCGCTGACCGCCCGCAAGGCTTCTGGTGTATGGCTCATCGACAAAGACAGCGTAGACACGCGACTCCGCTCCGTGACCAAAACGGGGGGACGTCCCCGCCGCGGCCACGGTAAGAGCGAGATCGCGTTCACCCTCATGAACCGCACGCACGAAGTGGCCCAACTGGTCTACAGCACATCGCGAAAAGACTTTACCCACATCGGCGCCGACGTCGATCGTGCCCACGCCCCTATTGGAGTTTTTGCTCCCGGCAAACCTGTATCGCTCGACTCCTTCCGCATCTGGTGGCGCGGCCGCGGTATCCCGCTCGCACGCATTGGGCTAGCCTCCCTGCTTGCAGAAGCCGCAGTCGATGTTCCCGATGAACTCGTACAGCGAAATCTTGGCCTCTCCCTATCCGACCAGTATTGGATTAGACCCCAAGACTCCGGTCTCGCGTGGGAAGATATTAACTTCTTCAATAATGCTTTTGACGACGTCTCTCTGTCCATCGCGCCCTTCGCCCCAGAGGGCAAGGCAGCTGCCGCAAAGCCCGACAACACCTCGGACGGCAATCTTCAAAAGTACTGGACGTGCGAGGGCGGGCGTCGAATTCTGCACAAGGCAGGAGCGCACCTGAACCAAGAACCATATAACGAGCTGGTGGCGACCGCGCTCCATCGTCGCATCCTAAACGCCTGCGATTATGTGCCTTACTCGCTCGAGGGCACGGGCACTTCCGCCCTGAGCATATGCGATGTCTTCTTAACTGATGAAGAAGAGTATGTCCCTGCGTTCTATGTAAATCAGTACGCAAACGCAGATGAAAGACTAACCGACTACGAGCGATATGTAGCAAGCTGCGAGAAGCTCGGGGTAACAGGCGTCAAGGATGCCCTTGACCGCATGATCGTGTGCGACGACATCATCGCCAACTATGACCGTCATTGGCGTAACTTTGGCCTTGTGCGAAACGTAAACACGCTAGCCAGCAGACCTGCCCCCATCTTCGATTCGGGCTCATCGCTCTGGTGCAACATATCTCTAGATGAGCTTAGGGCAGGAGAGCACAGTTTTACCAGCGCACAATTTCATTCAAGCCCCGCCAAACAGATGTTGCTCGTCGAGGACATGGACTGGTTTGACGGCGACAAACTCGAAGGCTTCGTTGACGAGGCAATCGAAATTCTGTCCAGAAACGACGCGCTCACGGCAAGGCTGCCATATCTAAAAGAGGCGCTAACGTGGCGCCTCGAAAGAATGATCGACATCGCTGAATGGAATTAGCGAGACAGCGTCGCGCCGTCAGCTCCCCTACCTCCCGCGCAGGGCCTTGAGCTTGGCCAGGGCATCGGGGCTCAAACGACTGCCCAGGGTCATCTTGATCTGCGGAGCTTCCTCGGCCTCGTGAACGTCGTTATCGATCTGTTTGATCTCGTCCACCAGCATACGGCTCGAGATGCGCGTGACGCCCTTGCCCATGACGACGGCCTGGATCGTGCCGTCGCTCGACACCACGGAGCACGCGCGGCCTTCCTCACGTGCCTCGATGCAGAGCTTCTGCACCACGGTATCGGCCGAGACGCCCGTCGGCGAAAACTCGATGCGCACGCCACGGGCCGGCAGGTTGGGGCGCTCGTTGGAGATATTGCCCGCGCCGTCGAACACGATCACGGCCTCGTAGCGGCCCTGGGCAAAGGCGGCGACGTCGTTGATGAGGGCAGTGCGCGCCATATCGTGAACGTCGCTGGAATACGGATCGTCGGAATGGTCGTACACGAGCTTTTCGTAGCGCGGCGTGCAGTGGATCACGTTGTAGCCGTCGACCACCAACAGCTCGGGCTTACTGGAGTGCACCGTCGAGACCGGATCGGCGATGGCCTGCGCAAACGCATTGCCGCCCACGCCATAGGTCGCGGCCGAAACAATCGGCTTGGCCGAGCCCTCGCCAAAGCGCTTGGCCTTGGACTTGGCGCGGTTCTTCTTGGACATGCGCTACTCCTCCCCCATGAACTCGCCGGCATTGCGGCGCAGCCACTCAAAGCACAGTGCGGTGGTCGCCTGGGCCACGTTGAGGCTCTCGGTCATGCCGCGCTGGGGAAGCTTGGTCAAAAAGTCGCATTTCTCAAGCACCAGGCGCGAGATGCCGTCGCCCTCGGAGCCCATGACGAGTGCCACGCGGCCCTCGAAGGGAGCATCCCAGCAGCTGCCCTCGGCGTGCTCGGAAGCACCGCCCACCCAAAAGCCAGCGGCCTTGAGGTCGTCGAGTGCACGGGCGATATTGGGAACCTGCGCGATAGGCAGATGCATGACAGCGCCGGCGGAAGTCTTGTAGCTGCCAACGGTCACGCCGGCAGCGCGCTTGTTGGCAATGATGACGCCCGCCGCGCCCACGACTTCGGCGGAGCGCACGATGGCACCAAAGTTGCCATCGTCGGTCACATGGTCGAGCACAACGACAAGCGCCGGACCGTCGCCCGCGCGGTCGAGGATATCGGCAACATCAGCGTAAGGGAAGTTACCAACCTCGAGCGCAATGCCCTGGTGAGCGCCATGGCTCGAAAGCGCATCGAGCTGCGCACGCGGCACATACTTAATGCGGACACCGGCGGCGTTGAGGTCGTCGACCAGGCGCGACAAGGCGGCATCGCGCTCCCCGCCCTCGGCAATGAGCGCACACTTGATGGGAAAACCAGTGCGTAGCGCCTCGGCGGCAGCACGGCGACCTTCGATAAACTCGCCCTTGGGAACCTGGACAGCATCGCGGTTGCGATCGCGCTGCGGACGCGCAGCTTGGGTGCGATCGCGCTGGCCCTTGTAAGCGGCAGCGCGGTCATTTCGGCGAATCGGACGCGAGCCAGAAGCAGCCTGCTTGCCTCCACGCGATGCACGCTTGCGATTGTCGGCCATAAAGCGACCTCCTATAAAGCAATTATCAAACGAAACAAATAGACCGACCGCCCGAGGTGCGGCAGATTGCCTTGAAAGAGGAGGGCATAGACCTTGAGGTCATGCCCGACGATTGAAAGGCAAGGTGCCGTGGCTCGGGCGGTCGGGTGCTTGGGAAACCCGCGGGGATTAGAGGGATTTGATACGGGTGCCGGCGGCGGTATCCTCGATCGTCAGCCCAAGGTCCTTGAGCTGGTCGCGGATGGCGTCGGCCAGATCCCAGTTCTTGGCGGCGCGGGCCTCGGCGCGAGCCTCGAGAATCTTGGCAGCGGCCTCGTCCACGTCGTCGCCCGTGTAGGCGACCAGGCCGGCGGCAACGCCTAGCAGACCCAGCGGCAGCTCGACCTTGGGCTCGGGGAGCTCAACGCCAAGCGTATCGAGCAGCTCGGCCAGCGTGTCGGCGGCGGCAAGCGCGGCGGCCTTGTCGGCAGCGTCGCCCGCCTGCTCCAGATACTGATTGCACTCGGTCACAAAGCCAAAGACAGCACCCATGGCACCGGCGGTGTTAAAGTCATCGTCCATGCACTCCTTAAAGGCGGCACGAGTCTCGGCGGCCTTGGCGGCAAACGCCTCGGCGGCAGCCGCATCGGCATCGGCCGTCGCATGGTTCGCGGCCCAGCGCAGGTTCTCGACCGTACCGGCGATACGCGTGAGCGAGTTCTCGGCACCCTCCAGGCGCTCCCAAGAAAAATCGAGCGGCGAGCGATAGCTCGTCTGCAGCATCAGCAGGCGCAGGGCGGCAGCGGAGTGCTGCTCGAGGACCTCGGCCAGCGTAAAGAAGTTGCCGAGCGACTTGGACATCTTCTCGCCGTCTACCAGCAGCATGCCCGTGTGCATCCAGGTGTTGGAGAAGCCCTGGTGCCAGGCGCAGGTGGCCTGGGCGCACTCGTTCTCGTGATGCGGGAAGGCAAGGTCGGAGCCACCGCCGTGGATATCGATCGGGGTACCCAGGTAGCGGTGCACCATGGCGGCGCACTCGGTGTGCCAACCGGGACGACCCTCGCCCCAGGGGCTCGGCCAGCTGGGCTCGCCGGGCTTGGCGGCCTTCCACAGGGCAAAGTCGAGCGGGTCGTTCTTGTCCTCGTTCTCCTCGATGCGCGCACCCACCATCAGGTCGTCGATGTTGCGGCCCGAGACCTGACCATAGTTGGGATCGCTGCGCACGGCAAAGTACACATCGCCGTTATCGGCTGCGTAAGCGTGGCCCTGCTCGATAAGCGTCTTGATCATGGCGATCATGGGGCCGATCTCCTTGGTGGCGCGGGGGCGCACATCGGGATCGAGCACGTTGGCGGCGCGCATGACGCCGATGAACTTGTCGGAGAACTCCGTCGCGACCTCGGCAGCCGTACGGCCCTGCTCGTTGGCGCGCTTGATGATCTTGTCATCGACATCGGTGAGGTTCTGGGCGAACGTGACCTCGTAGCCGCTCGCGATGAGCCAGCGTCGAATCACATCGAAGCTGATGAACGTGCGGGCATTGCCGATGTGGATGTTGTCGTAGACCGTGGGGCCGCACACGTACATGCGGACCTTGCCGGACTCGATGGGCTGGAACTCTTCCTTTTTATGGGTAGCGCTGTTGTAGATACGCATTCGTTACTCCTTAACGGTTTTCTGTAGCAGGCAGACGGCCCAGGCGCCGATTCCCTCGCCTTGGCCTTCCCAACCGAGCTTTTCGGTCGTGGTAGCGGCGACGCCCACATTTTCGACGTCAACGCCCAGGGCATGGGCAAGGTTGGCGCGCATGGCATCGCGGTGCGGGGTGATCTTGGGTTGCTGACAGGCAATGGTGCAATCGGCATCGACAAACTCAAAGCCCAGCTCGCGCGCATAGTCCATCACGCGAGCGAGCAGCACCATCGAATCAGCACCCTCGTAGGCAGGATCGGTGTCGGGGAATAGCTTGCCGATGTCTCCCCCGCGGCAGGCGCCCAGAATGGCGTCGGCCAAGGCGTGCGCGAGCACATCGGCATCCGAGTGGCCCAGCAGGCCGCGCTCGTAGGGAATGTCGACCCCGCCGATGATACATCGACGCCCCTCCACCAAACGGTGGACGTCGTAGCCGTGGCCAATGCGCAGGTTACTGAACATAGGGAAGGTCCTCTCCCTCGGCCATGCGGCCAAGCAGAATCGCGGTTACGGGACGCAGATCCTCGGGCACCGTCACCTTAAGGTTATCGCGCGGGCTCTGGACACAGCGGACGCGCCCGCCCATGCGCTCGACCAGCGATGAATCGTCGGTACCGATAAAGCCCTCGGCAATCGCCGCGGCATGGGCACGCTTCATCGCGTCGACGCTAAAGATCTGCGGCGTCTGCGCGGCCCAATAGAGCTCGCGCGGCGGCGTCTCGACGATATTATCGCCGTCGACAATCTTGAGCGTGTCGATCGCGGGCTGACCGCACACGACACCGTCGAGCGAGCGGTCGCCCATGAGTACGTCGATAGCGTGGTCGATGGCCTCGGTCGTAATGAGCGGACGAGCGCCATCGTGGATGGCAACGTATTCAAAGCCCGCCGGAACCGCATGCACGCCGGCACGAGTGGAATCCTGACGGGTATCGCCGGCATCGGCAAAGCTGATGGGCGTGTCATAGTCAAACGGGTCGATGGCCAGGCGGCGCATCTCGGCACGGCGCTCGGCAGGACAAACCACGACGATGTGGCCAACCTTATCGCTACGATCGAACGCGCGGATGGACCAGCTCATGAGCGGACGGCCCGCCACGTTAACGAGCTGCTTGCCGCCGGGATTTCCAAAGCGCCGGCCGCTGCCACCGGCAACGACCACGGCGCATACGGGCGCCATTATGCGTTCCCCTGTTTGGTGCCCTTCATGCGGTACAGCGAGTCCGCAAGAATGGCAGGGTTGTTGACGCCAAAGTCGCCTAGGCGCTCCGGATCCTCGCTGATGTCGTCCATGAGCTCCTGCAGCGAGCCGTACTCGTCGACGATCTTCTCGGCCACGCCGTCGCGCACGACGGACACACGCGAAAGCGTGCGCAGGCCCAGCGGCGTCATGACGGAGTCCTCGTCCAGGTCGTCATAGCCCAGAACTGCCGCCACGTGTTGCGGGTCGGACAGGTCCTTAGGCGTCATGCGAGCGAGCTCTGCACGAATCTTCTCGGCATTAGCCTCGGAGGAATCGCTCGCATAGTCGCGAATCATCAGATCGTACTCGGTATCCATGCTGGAGCCGGCGAGCTGCTCGAGCTGCATCTGCACGAGCTTGCCCTGGTTGCCCAGCTTGACGATGCAATCCTTAAGCTCGGTCTTTGCCTGCTGCATAATCTCGAAGCTCGAGAAGATGCCAGTGATGTCGGCGAGCGTGACGTAGTCGTCCAGCTCAAGTGCCGTCAGGCGCAGCAGGGAGCGATCGAGCGACTGACGGGTAGTCTGGAGCGTGGCGACGAGCTGGTTGACCGAGCTCATGATGGTGGTGACGGGCTGGATCTCGTAGCTCTTGCCGTGAACGTACACGTTAACGACGGCACGACGGGCCGAGACCGAGATCACGATGGCATCGGTGAGCACCGACATGCGAGCGGCGGTGCGGTGACGCATGCCCGTCTCGCTCGTGGCAAGCGAGGGATCGGGATTGAGGTGGAAGTTGGCGCGCAGGATCTGGGTGAGGTCGCCGTCGATGACGATGGCACCGTCCATCTTGGAGAGCTCGAACAGACGGTTCGAGGTGAACGAAATGTTGAGCGGGAAGCCGTCGTTACCGGCAGCGAGCACGTTTTCGGTGTCGCCGACGCAGATAAGGGCGCCCAGGTGACCGGCGATGATCATGTCGAGGGCGGTGCGGATCGGCTGACCAGGTGCCGTCAGGCGGATGGCCTGTTCCATACGCTTTTGCAGCTCGTTCTTATCCAAGGCATCGCTCCCATCGTATACGCTCCATAAACGCTAATTAGTTTCTCACGGTTTGTCCCCGCGGCGCTTGCGAAATACGATGCTTACAGAATGAGCGAACACAGCTGAGAGCCCAACCCAAATGGGCTGCTTATGTGGTAGCATCGGGATTCACATGAATGAGGGAGTAGTCGCGTGACCGGGTTCGCCTCCGGTGGCGCGGCAAGTCAACATACTGGCCGAAACGGTCTGGCTTGCCTTAATGAACGAGACTCGTGGTTGTGCGCGCAGCGCGTACGCCACGGGTCTTTTTTGTTATTCCCCCAAGAGGTACACGCGGGCCCGCCCGCAGAGAGGGAGCCAGACTATGGGACTCGCAGAGCTCGTGTTGCTCGCCGTTGGCCTTTCGATGGACGCCTTTGCCGTTTCCATCTGCAAGGGCCTTGGCATGAAAAAGATCAACCTTAAGGTCGCCGTAGTGCTCGGCCTGTTCTTTGGCGGCTTTCAGGCCGGCATGCCCGTAATCGGATGGGCGCTCGGCAGCCAGTTTATGGGCATCATCGGACCCATCGACCACTGGATCGCCTTTATCCTGCTCGCCTTCATCGGCGGCAAAATGCTGTGGGAGGCCTTTACCGAGGACGAGGATGAAGGCGACGGCAAGGATGCCGAAAAGATTGACCTGGGCGAGTACCTGATCCTCGCCATCGCCACCTCAATCGACGCCCTAGCCGTGGGCATCTCATTTGCCGCGCTCTCGGTTGACATCGTGCCCGCTGTATCGCTTATCGGCGTCATAACGTTTATCTTCTCCGTCGCCGGCGTAGCGATCGGCCACACCTTTGGCGCGCGCTACGAAAAACCCGCCACCATCGTGGGCGGCGTCGTGCTCGTCCTCATTGGGCTTAAGATTTTGCTTGAGCATCTGGGGATTCTCGCGATATAAAAAACGCCTCTCATAAGCTCAACGTCAACATAGAGGCCTCATGCAGAGTTTTGCATGAGGCCTTTTCATGCAGACTTTTGCATGTCATACTGATATGCAAAAGTCTGCACGTTAGGAGATCGCCGTGGATACCCTTCCCATCACCACACCGCGCCAAGCTGGCGTCTACGTGCGCCGGGCACGCGAGGCGCAAGGGACCACCCGTGCCGTCCTCGCTAAAAAGGCCGGTGTTTCGGAGCGCCTGCTCGCATCGCTCGAGCTGGGAGATGCCACGGGTATTCGGCTCGACAAGTTGCTGACCGTCTTTAACGCACTCGGCATAGGTCTCTTCGCGCAAAGCGATAACGACTCCATCGCATCGCCCTCCGAACATCCGACGACGATAGTGAACCTCCCTATCGCGAACTCGAATACCCTGCCAAAGCCAAGCGTAGGCAGACGACCCACTCGACAAGGAACGCCATCTTCCTATGGTGCCTTGCTGGCCCAAATCGCAGCCGAGCAAGGCCTTTCCGGCACTTCAAACCTCTCCTTTGGCTGCAAGGTTGTGAAATAAATGGCAGAGATGGAACTCGCGACCCTCATTTGTGGCGAAATCGCCGGCACTCTCCGGCAAGACGAGCATGGACTCTGCAGCTTTGCATACGCCCCAACCTATCGCGGAGCACCGTTATCGCTAACAATGCCGCTTTCCAATCGCACGTATGGCCATAACATCGTCCGCCCGTTCCTATTTGGCCTTTTGCCCGACAGTCAAGAGCAGCGTCGCGCTATTGCCACCGATCATGATGTTGCATCCAACAACCCCGTCGCCCTCTTGTGCCATATCGGTCTTGACTGCGCGGGGGCCGTTCAGTTTTGTCAAGCCGATCAATTAGACGCCGCCCGCGGCAGGGTCTCGGCATACCGCCCGCTTACCAATTCTCAAATCGCTCACAAGCTCAAAGCAATTCGCGATGACGAAAGAGAGACATGGATGGGCTCCAACGAAAGCTGGTCCCTGGGCGGCAATCAAGGCAAATTTGCACTAGCTTGGCATGATGGCCAATGGTGCGAATGTCTAGGGTCATCCCCCACTACCCATATCTTCAAAAATGGTGTCGCTGGGTTCAAACATCAGGCCTTAAACGAATTCGTCTGCATGAAAACGGCTCGGCGTGTTGGCATTCCAACTGCCAACGTCTCCTATTGCACATTTGAAGACGAAGCCGCGCTCGTCGTTGAACGGTACGACAGAATGGTCAATAGCAGCGGAAATATCGAAAGGCTGCATCAGGAGGACTTTTGCCAGGCGCTCGGTGTATTGCCAAGCCAGAAATACACCGCCGACGGAGGACCAACTACACGAGACATCCAAGAACGACTGATTAACACAGTCCCCCACCACATGAATCTTGTGCTTTTTACCTATATGTTGTTCTATAACGCCATTATCGGAGCGCCTGACGCACACGCTAAAAACTACTCGCTCATCCTTGGCAAAGGCACAAACGCGGCGCTCGCACCCATGTACGATGTCGCGTCGTGTTTGGCATATGAGCGCATGCGCCGCCGAGCGCGCCTTGCCATGAGCGTTGGCGGCGAAAATCGTGTGGGGCGCATCGGTCCAGGCGCTATCCGCCGATACCACGGTATGGGCGACCCCGCGCTGGAGGCGGCACTCACCGATGCCGGGCTATCCGAGAAGTTTTGCTTTGCGACCATGATGGACCTCGCCTACGAGGTACCCATTTGCATGGAAGAGGTCATGAACGAATACGCCGACCTGCCCGGCATGGCGGACCTGCGCGAGCATATGCTCGGCCCCGTCTGCGAAAACTGCCAGCGCACCCTCGACCTCATCAAGGCGGATATGGGCTAGGTGGCCGCAATTTCCCATTTCCCAAAAGAAGAGAGGGGGCACCCATCGCAAAAGCTCGGGTGCCCCCTCTCATAATGTCATTTGCAATCCGCTAGCACGTGGCTCGGACTGCTGCTAGCGCAACCTTTACGCAGCGAGGCGCTTGAGGACGTCGATGAGCAGCTCGTAGAAGCGCTCGGCAGAAGCGAGCTCCATGCTCTCGTCCGGGGTGTGGACATCGGAGAGCGTCGGGCCCACGGCGATGGCGTCCAGACCGTGCAGGGCCTCGGCAAACAGGCCGCACTCAAGGCCGGCATGGATGGACTCGATACGCAGCTCGGAGCCAAAGAGCTCGCGATAGCTCTCGACAAAGACGTCGCGGACCGGCGAATGCTCGGCATAGCTCCAGCCGGGATACTCGAACTCAAACTTGGCGTCGAAGCCCAGGACATCGGCCAGCGTCTGCAGGCGGTCCTTGAACTCGTTCTGCAGCGAGGTGATCGAGGAGCGCGGGGACAGCATGATCTTGACTTGGTCGTCAGAGGTGGCAACCACGCCGATGTTGGAGGAAACCTCGACGGAGCCGTCGGTGGCGACGTTGCGGCGGATCACACCGTTGGGGGCAAGACGCAGGGCGCGGATGAGGGCAAGCGCGGACTTCTGGTCCATGGCCTCGACCTCGGCGTCGTCGGCAATCTCAACCGTGCAGGTAAAGCCGGGGTCGAAGACCTCGAGCTCGGCGGTAACGTCGGCGATGATGCCCTTTGCGACCTGGGCCGCGGCCTCGGCGGCAGCGTGGTCGGCGTAGACCAGAACAGCCTTGCACTCACGGTTGATGGCGTTGTCCTTGGTGCCGCCGTTAAAGCTAACGATGGCGGGCTCGCCGGCAACCATCAGGCGGTCGATGATGCGGGCCATGATGAGGTTGCCGTTGCCGCGCTCCAGGTTGATATCGCTGCCGGAGTGGCCGCCCAGCAGGCCGGAGATGTCGAGCGTGAGGGTGCTACCGGTCTTGTGCTCGCGCGCGATCGGGCAGGTGTAGGTAACGACGACACCGCCGGCGCAGCTGACGGTAGCAACGCCCTCTTCCTCGGAGTCAAGGTTAATCATGGTGCGAGCGCTAATCTGGGACTTGTCGAGCGTCTCGGCGCCGACCAGGCCAGTCTCCTCGTCGGTGGTGAATACGCACTCGAGGGCGGGGTGAACGATCGAATCGTCATCGAGAACAGTGAGCATCAGAGCGACGGCAATACCGTTGTCGGCGCCCAGAGTGGTGCCGTTAGCGGTGAGGACGCCGTCCTTGACGACCAGGTCGATACCATCAGTCGTAAAGTCGTGCTCAACGGAGCCCAGTTTGTCGCACACCATGTCGATGTGGCCCTGCAGCATCACGGTCGGGGCATTCTCGGCGCCGGCAGATGCGGGCTTGCGAATGATGACGTTGTAGACCTCATCCTGATACACATCGAGACCGCGCTCCTTGGCAAACGCGACCAGGAAATCGCTGATGCCCTTCTCGTTGCCAGACCCACGGGGGATCGCGCTGACCTCCTCAAAGAAATGGAACAGCTGGGCGGGCTCGTAGCCGGTAATCTTGTAGTCCATGGTGCCTCCTTGGCGCAACTGGTTAGACAGTAAGACATGCGACTTGTATATTCCCAGACTTTGCGTGCATAAACCAGTCGAAAACGCCGAGCGCCCTCGCATCATCGGCTAACGGCGAGGAAACGCCACTTTATCAAGATAAAGCAGGTTAGACGGGCCGTGCCGAAGGGACGTTGGACCCTTCAACCAACTTCAACGCCTGTTGAACATTAATGCATACACCATTGGTATGTTTGATGAGATTTTTGTCCTCTGTCACGACGTAATCGGCATCAATGCGATTGGCGACGCCCAGCAACAGGTCGTCCTCAAAGTCGTTGTGATGATACTTGAACACAAAGGAGTCGAAGACCTCGTCTGCACCGACCGAGGCAATAATCGACTTTTGCCGAATCAGGCGAACACACGCCCACGCTGTCTCGTCGGCACCGGCGATGGCTTCGGGAGTGAGAGCCCCCTCACGGCGGGCGTCGGCCTTCATCGTCCTCCCCAGAATGTAATAGATGTCTTTGACAGACAGGGAGGACGAGAAGAGGACGATATCCTCCGCTTCCGCCGCGCGAGAAAGGAGCTCGACTATCGGCCTGGTCGCATTCGTACGAGCGAGAAAGTAATCTAGCCAGACGTTCGTGTCGATCAACAGCTTGAGCACACGTTTCGTTCCGACGCCGCTCATAATTCGATCCAATCGCTGAATCTCTCGCTCATCATTTGATCGTATAACTCGTCGTAATCAAAGGCTTCATCGGGGCTCGGCCTCTGAATCGAGAACCGCTCATAATAATTCGAAATTAACGCAGCCCCTTCCGAGACGCGGGACGAACTCGCCTTCGATCGTATGTCGTCAGGCAGGACTTCGTCATCATTCTTTTTTGCGACGGGCATATGACCGTTCTCGGTCAAGTACTGCCACAGCTCCCTCACAGCTTGTGACGGCGTCATGCCGATATGCGCCAGCACGGCGTCCCCAGCCTCTTTGAGTTGGCGATCTATACGCACGTTCATCTGAACTGGCCGCGTGTCGAGTATTGATGTAGGCATATCAACTCCTTTGCTATACTGAATCTCAATTTCAGTATAGCACGGCAGATTGAAGCACATTTCAATAGAAACGGGGGCGCCTCCTTATCGGAAACGCCCCCGTTATACAAGGTATGTTTATTCCCTACAGCGCGCCGGAGCCGGCTTGCATCATGCCGCCGGGGCCCGAGGTCACGCCGCCGCTCACGGGCGCGGCGTTGCCGGTGTGCGGTGCCGCCGGGGCGGTATCGCCACCGAGTGTGCCCGCCGGACGCGGTGCCGGGATCTCGCCCGTGCCGTGGCTAAAGACAAACTTGCCATCGGCCACGTCGCACAGGACGGTATCGCCCTCGCCCCACTCGCCGGCCAGAAGCTCCTCGGACAGCGGGTCCTCGATGAGCTTTTGAATAGCACGGCGCAGCGGACGCGCACCGTTGGTGAGGTCGGTGCCCTCGGCCACGATCTTGTCATAGGCCGCATCGGTGAGCTTGATGTTCATGCCGTTGGCAATCAAACGCTGACGCAGGTCGTCCACCAGCAGGTGCGCGATCTTGGTGAGATTCTCGCCCGAGAGCTTCTGGAACACCACGATGTCGTCGATACGGTTGAGCAGCTCGGGGCGGAACAGGCGCTTGAGCTCGCCCATCGCGCGACCACGGATCTCACTCGACGTGAGACCCTGCTCGCCGGTGGTGCCAAAGCCAACGCTTGCATCCTGCGCAATCTCGCGGGCGCCCACGTTAGACGTCATGATGATCACGGTGTTGCGGAAGTCGACCGTCTTGCCCTGGCTATCGGTCAGACGACCCTCCTCCAGCACCTGCAGCAAGATGTTGAAGATATCGGGGTGCGCCTTCTCGATCTCGTCGAACAGCACGACCGAGTACGGATGGCGACGAACGGCCTTGGTGAGCTGGCCACCCTCGTCGTGACCGACGTAACCCGGAGGGCTACCGATGAGCTTGGAGACCTCGAACTCGCTACCGAACTCGGACATGTCGAAGCTGATGAGCGCATCCTTGTTGCCAAAGAGGTACTCGGCGAGCGTCTTGGCGAGCTCGGTCTTGCCCGTGCCGGTGGGACCCAGGAAGATAAAGCTGCCGCCGGGGCGACGCGGATCCTTGAGCGGCGAGCGGCTGCGGCGCACGGCCTTGGCAACTGCCTCGACAGCCTCATCCTGACCGATGATGCGCGTCTTGAGCACGCTTTCGGCTTGCAGCAGGCGACGGCTCTCGCTCTCGGTAAGCGAAGACACCGGCACGCCCGAAGTCACGGACACGATGTCGGCGATCTGGGAGACATCGATGGTGAGCGGGCTGGCGTCGAGCTCGGCGGTCCAGGCGGCCTTGGCCTCGGCGAGCTCAATCTCGGCGGCCTTCTGCTGCTCAGTGATCTCGGCGGCCTTGTTCATGTCGTCGCTCTCGGTGGCCTCCTGCGCGGCGGCCTTAAGCTCCTCCACGCGATGCTCGGCCTCACGCACCGGCTCGGGCGCGCGATTCGCGGCGATGCGAGCGCGGGCACCGGCCTCGTCAATGAGGTCGATAGCCTTATCGGGCAGGAAGCGATCCTGGATGTAGCGGTTGGAAAGGTTCGCGGCGGCCTCGATAGCACCCTGCGTATAGCGCACATGGTGGTGCTCCTCGTAGCGCGGCTTGAGCGCGGTCAGGATCTTGACCGTGTCCTCGACGCTCGGCTCCTCGACATCGATGGTCTGGAAGCGACGCTCGAAGGCCGGGTCCTTGGTGAGGTACTTGCGGAATTCCTCGGCCGTGGTGGCGCCGATAATCTGGAAGGCACCGCGCGCGAGCACGGGCTTGAGCATGGAGCTCGCGTCGATGGAGCCCTCGGCAGAACCGGCACCGATGATAGTGTGCATCTCGTCGATAAACAGGATGACGTCGTCGGCTTCGGTGGCCTCCTGGATCACGTTCTTGAGGCGCTCCTCAAACTCGCCGCGATACTTGGCACCCGCAACGAGGCCTGGCAGGTCGAGCGTCCAGATATTCTGGTTCATGAGGTTCTCGGGCACGTTGCCGGCTGCAATCTGCTGAGCCAGGCCCTCGACGATGGCCGTCTTGCCCACGCCGGGGTCGCCCAGAATGAGCGGGTTGTTCTTGGTGCGGCGCGAAAGAATTTCCATCATACGCTGGACTTCCTTTTCGCGACCGATTACAGGGTCGAGCTCGCCGTCGCGCGCCTTCTGCGTGAGGTTGGTCGCGAACTGCTTAAGCGTATCGGTGCCACTCCCCTTTTGCTGAGAGGCATCCGAGCCGCTAAAGAACGGCAGGCCCGCACCGGGACGACCGGCACCGGCGCCGGCGAGCGGACGCTTCTTGTCCTGGTCCTTGGCGGTGAGTTTCTCGATAGCCTTTTTGATGGAGGCGGACGACACACCCAGGCGCATGAGGATGTCCATGGCCATGCCGTTGCCCTCTTCGACGATGCCGATCAGCAAGTGCTCGGTCGACACGTAGGTCTGGTTGTTCTCACGCGCCACGCGGAACGAACGCTCCATCACGCTAATGACGAGCGGCGTAAAGGCGAGCTTGGCCGCCTCGGTCTCCTCACTGGGCTCGGGAACCGTGGTCTGGACCTCTTTGAGAGTATCCATGATGTCATCGTAGGAGATGTCGAGCGAACGCAGCGCCTCGGCGGCAATGCCCTCGTCCTCCTTGGCAAGCGCGAGCAGCAGGTGCTCGGTGCCCACCTTATTTGAATGAAGATCGAGCGCCTCCTGTTTGGCCATCGACATGACCTTGCGCGCTCGATCGGTAAATCTATCTAACATGCTCGTTTCCTTACATGAGTTCATCGAAATCAAAACGCCCGCCCGTCGGCGGCGCTTTTGTCTCTTTACCCACAGGTTGTCTATGTTAACAGCTGGAGGAATATCTATAAACCCGGCTCACATGAATGCAGGTTATGACCGCATCGCGGGACTCACCGCGCGATGCGCGACAGGCGCCCCGTAAGAGAAACCCTAGGCGTCTTTCACCACGTCGGGACTCGTCGCACGCGATGCGCGATAGGCATCGGCCTCCTTGGAGACGCGTTCGAGCAGCTCGGATGTATCGACGCCCTCGACTTGCGCGACCGTTTCCACCGTCTGCATGGCGACCGCCCTCAGGTACGCGCACGCGCTGTCCCCCAGCTGCTCGAGGTCTATCTCCTCGCCGCCCTCCCGGGCAAAGCCGACCGCCATCACAAAGCCCATGATGCCCGAGACCAGAAAGCCCACCGCAAAGCTCGAATCTGCCTTGAGCTCTTCTCCGTCGGGGTGGACGATCTCTCTCACGCGGTCGATGATGATCGTATGGATGCCCTGCACGACCTGCTCGGCGGCACCCGCCCTCATGGTGATGACGATGCGCCGCAGCAGGCAGCGGACGTCGCGCCGGTCGAACGCCGAAAGGTCGCCCTCGCTCGAAAAATGCCAGAGGACATCGGTGATGAGCTCGTTATCCTGCAGCAGCTGGGCTATGGCGATGGCGACGAGTTCATCGAAATCGTGAAAATAGTAGTAAAACGTTCCGCGATTGCACTGGGCGGCGCGGGTCACCTCGCCAACCGACAGCTCGAAGATGCTGTTGTTCTCGATGAGCTCCCAAAACGCCTCGATGATACGGGTGCGTGCATCGGGCGCATCGGCGTCCTTACGCGGTCTCGCCATGCGCCTCACCGCACCCCTGCGCCTTGGCGTTCATGATGAGCATCTGAAGACGGTTCTCCACGTTGGCGAAGCTCACGTCGGGATCGTAGTCGAGCGGCAGGAACTGCGCCGTGGGATACTGCTCCTTGAGCGCATGGATGAGCCCGCGCCCCACGACATGGTTGGGCAGACACCCGAACGGCTGCAGGATCACGAAGTTGCGGCAGCCGCGCTTGGCGTGCTCGAGGATCTCCGCCGGAATCAGCACGCCCTCGCCCGCATCGAACGTATGGTGCAGGATCTTATCGCTCGCGCGCACGAGCTCGGGCATGCGCGTCGGCGGCTCGTAGAGCGGGCTCGCCGCGCCCAGGCGGTCGCAACGGTCGTGCGCGAGCTCGAACAGGTTGTCCGCCGTGGCGTACCAGGCCTTTTCGGGCAGCGACAGGTCGACGTGGAACTCGCGCGACTGCGCATGCTTGTAGAAATAGGTCTTGCGGATCACGTCGGTCATGCGCGCCTCGATGACCTCGAGCCCGTTGTCCTCGAGGTAGCGCTCGATCTCGTGGTTGGCGCCGAGATGGAAATTGAGCAGGTACTCGCCCACGATGAGAACGGTCGGATGCGGGTTCGAGCGGTCGTACGGAACGGCGTCCATGATCGCAAGCGCGCGTTTGAAGCCCGTCGCCTGGCCTCTCAGCCCGGAGCGCTCCATGCCCTCGATAACCTCATCGAGCGCGCGGTCGAACGCAGCGTCCGCCGCGCCCTTCTCGAGCTCGTAGGGACGGATGCGCCTAAGCATGGCCTCGAGGGCATCGATCATGGGAAGACCGTAGGCGATCTGGATGCTCGGGCCAAGGCCGAGCTTGAAGCCCGGATGCGCATTGTGGGCATCGACGTCGTCGTTGGTGAGCACCGGGACATAGTCGTATCCCGCGTCGTCGAGCGCACGGCGCAGCAGGGGCATGTAGTGCGTCAGGCGGCAGTCGCCGATATACTTGCCAGTCACCACGGCGACGTCGTGCGGGTCGTACTTACCGCTCTCGAGTGCCGCGAGCGCCTCGCCGATCACGATTTGCGCGGGGAAGCAGATGTCGTTGTGCACATAGCGTTTGCCCAGGCGGATGGCATCCTCGCGCCCGATATCAAGGGCCTCGGCGCGCACGCCCTGATTGCGCATCGCCGCGGTCATGAGCCTGCAGAACGCATGGGAGGTGTTGGGGACCAGCGCGATCTTGTCGTGCCGGTCGCGCTTGGTGTACTTGACCTTATACGGGTCGTCGAGCGGATGGACCGCGTGCACCCGGGCGCCCTCGGCACGCTCCTCCGCGCGACGACGGTTGACCGACTCGATAAACGAACGCACGCGAATGCCCATGGGACCGGCGACGTCGCTCTCATCGAGCTTGATCATCATCGGAACCTTGGAGCCCATCTCGCCCATCATGCGCGCGATCTCGTCGGTGAGATACGCATCGTGGCCGCAGCCGAAGCTTCCCATCTGCACGAGCTCGAGCTCGGGCGTCGATGCGACGATGACCGCGCACGACAGCATGCGCGCATGGTAGTTGTTCACGATGTCGATGCGGCTGTTGGAAAGATCGACGTTGCAGACCCCCGGCACCGCATCGGGCGTCAGCACGGGGATGCCGCGCTCAGAGAAGAGCTTGGGCAGCCCGTGGTTGACCAGCGGGTCGTTGTGGTACGGGCGCGAAGCGATCACCACCGCGTAGCCGCCGTCCTCGCGCACGTTCTCGAGCACCTGCCTGCCGCGCAGCTGCAGCTGGTTCTCAAACGTCTGCTGCGCGCGGTCCGCCTGCTCGGTCGCCTTGGCAACCAGGTCGGCATCGATATCGAAGGTCTCCTTGCACCACGCCTTGAGCTGGCGGTTTCGGTCGCCCTCGTCGTACCAGTGGAACAGCGGCGTATCGAACGGAACGCCGAAACGCTCCTCCGGGTTATCGGAATTGCGCATCACGTAGGGGTATCCCTTTACGACGGCGCACATCCACTCGCTGGTAGAGGCGGTGTTTTCGGTGGGCACCGTCGTGATGATGGGCATGAAGATGCGGTCGACACCGGCGTCGACGAGATTGCGGATGTGCCCGTGGACGAGCTTGGCCGGGAAGCACACGGTGTCGGATGTGACGTGCGCCAGACCGCGCTCGTACATCGCCTTGGTGCTGCGTCCCGAGACGCGCACCTTAAAGCCGAGCGTGCTGAAGAACGTCGACCAGAACGGCATGGTGTCCCAGAACTCGAGCACACGGGGAATGCCGATCGTGACATCGCGCCCCCCGCAGACGGGAACCGTGGGGCACGACTCGAACAGCAGCTTCTCGCGGTCGACAAAGAGATTGGGGGCAGCCGCGGTCCGGTCGCGCCCCGTGCCGGGTGCCTGTGCCTCGCAAGCACCCTGCGGACGCAGCTCCTCCGCCGCGGGAACCTCGCGCACGAGCTCATCCCATGAGATGGCGCCGCCGCGCGGGCAGCGATTGCCCGTGACGTAAAGCGAGCCGTCGCCAAATGCCACGACCGCGCGCTGGCAGCGGTTGTTGCACCGACGGCAGGTAACGCCGCCGAACTCGCGATGCTCGAAGCGCTCCACGGCATCGAGCCCGATAAACGACGTGCCGGCGTCGCCCTTGCGGCATTCCTCGCGCGCGAGCAGGGCGATACCGATAGCGCCCATCAGCCCCGGGTGGGGCGCACGCGTGACGGGTTTGCCCAGATACTGCTCGAATGCGCGCAGCACCGCGTCGTTTCGGAACGTGCCACCCTGGACGACGACTTTGTCGCCCAGACGGTTGAGATTTGAAACGCGAATGACCTTGGTGAACACGTTCTCGATAATCGAACGGCAGAGACCGGCCATGATGTCGCCCGGACCCTTACCGCGCCGCTGCTCGGAAACGACGCTGCTGTTCATGAACACCGTGCAGCGGCTGCCGAGAACGGCGGGGGCTTTGGACGAAAATGCCTCGGTCGCGATATCCTCAACGGCTATTCCGAGGTTTTTGGCAAAACCCTCGAGGAACGAGCCGCAGCCCGCAGAGCACGCTTCGTTGACGACGATATCGGTCAGCACGCCGTGGTTGAGCCAGATGGCCTTCATATCCTGTCCGCCGATGTCGAGCACGAAGGTCGCATCGGGAACGCATGTGCACGCGGCGCGGGCGTGCGCGACCGTCTCGACCGTATGGTAGTCGGCGTGGAACGCGCGCGCGAAAAGCTCCTCGCCGTATCCCGTGGTGCCCACGGCATCGATCGCAAGCGTGACTCCCGCTGTCTCCCAGCGGTTCTTCAAGCTGACAAGACCCTGTTGGGCGACGTCGAGCGGTCTGCCGTTATTAGACGCGTAGAACGAATCGACAAGCTCATCCGCCTCATCGACCAGGGCGAACTTGGTCGTCGTGCTCCCCGAATCGATACCGAGCGCCACACGCACCGTCTCTCCGGGCGCATACGCATCCGGACCCTTTGCCGGCGTCTCTTTGCCATGGCGTGCCGTAAAATCCGCCTGCTCGGCAGGTGTGGCAAAAAAGGGCTGGGCAAGACGTCCCTCCCCGCTTGCGGGCGCGACCGTCTCGAGCTTATCCAGCCGGACAAAAGCGTCGGGAAGGTCGATCGGTTGGGACGATGCGAACATGTCGGTCAGCGACAGGGCGGCACCGCGCGCGACCATGATCTGCGGATCGCGCGGGACGATAACCTGATCGTCCGATAGATTCAGTTGCTCCCGGAACACGCGGACCAGCGTGGGGTTGTAGGCGAGCGTACCGCCCTCGAAGATTACCGGCGGCTCGATGTCGATACCCTGGGCCAGACCGCCGATCGTTTGGCGGGCGACCGCGTGAAGCGCCGAAAGCGCCAGGTCGGTGGTAGGAATGCCCTCGTTGAGCAGCGGCTGGATATCGGTCTTTGCGTACACGCCGCAGCGGCCCGAGACCTCGTGGACGGTCGTTCCCCGGCTTGCGAGCTGCTCGAACTCGCCCGATTCGGTGCCGACCCCCATGAGCTTTGCCATCTCGTCGATAAATGCACCGGTACCGCCTGCGCACGAGCCGTTCATGCGCATGTCGGCAACCTCGATGTCTCCCTTATCGTTGGTGCGGAAGAAGATCATCTTGGCGTCTTGGCCGCCCAGCTCGATGGCGCAGCGCGTCTGCGGATAGAACCTGCTGATCGCGAGCGCGTTGGCGACCACCTCCTGAACGTACGAGGCGCCCAGCGCGGTCGCGATATCGCGCGCACCCGAGCCGGTCACCGCAACGCGCAGCGACTCATGGGGAAAGCGCTCGGCGAGCTCGCCGAGCATGGCGCGCACGCTCGCTGTCTGACACGCCCCGTGGCGGCGATATCCCCACCACGCCTCGGTCATATCCTCGTGCATCGCGTAAACTTTGGTCGTCGTCGACCCTACGTCCAGTCCTACTAGCAACGCCATAATGCTCCGTCTCTCGCATTTTTCCTGCTAGAGATATACCACTCTACGTAATACAACAGACTGTTGTATTTAAACTCCGTATAAAAAGCGGCTGCCGAAACGCTTCAGCAGCCGCCGAATGCACCAACAGATTGTTCTGCGCGCTAGCACGTCGGGCAACGGAGCAGCACGGGCCCTCCGGTCATGCGCACCGCTCACGCCCGCGATGTCGCCGAGAGAGCTATCCACGCTTAGGGCTCCAACCAAGCAAGTCGCCCGCGCTCAGCAGATCCCTAAGCGAGCTACTCGCACTCAGGAGCCATAGCCTGCTCCAAGAGCTCGGCATGCTCCTCCTCGAAAACCGTCCCCACAGGGAAGGCGCGACGGAAGACGAAGTGGGAAATCGGACCGGCTACCAAAAGGTTCCACGGCAGCGCCATCACAAAATTATGCGGGATGTTGATCATCCAGATCGCGGGCACGGAATACAGGTTCGCAAGGATGCCGCCGGGCATGTGCGTCAGACCCTCGCAGGCACCGTACAGCGACATGATGATGACCATGGGAACGACCATGCAGGAGCTGACGGCGAGCGTCATGGCAAGCGGCGAGCTCTTGCCCGGCGTGACCAAGTACTTAAAGGCGAAACCCTTGGCGAGCGGGCTGGCGACGAACCAGTCGCAGCACATGGCAAAAATGTAGGCAACGGGGAAGCCGAGCCACGCGGCGGCAACGACCTCGCCGTTGATGGCCCCGTGCTGCAGGGCAACGTTGTAGATGCTCATCCAGAGCACCATGCAAAAGCACATGATAAAGGTGAACAGCAGGCTCTCTCGTTTGTTGATAGGCATGAAGGGCAGATTCCTCTCTGTGTTGTGCCGCGGCACCACGCAACAAAAACGGGCGGGCAAGATGGAGCTGTTGGGACTTCATCTCGCCCGCCCGTGATACGCGCGTCTGCGACTACTTATGTGGTGGAACCAGCCTAGCACGAAAACCCTGCGCTTCGTAAGCGTTGAGTTTATGAAGATGCAGGGCACCGATAATCCCCCGACCCCATAAGTTGCGGTGGAATACGGACTGTTTTGACCCTTTAAGCAGCAATTCAGTCCCTATTTCACCGCAACTCATTTGGTGCAAAGTAACCTGTCCCCCTTGCACCAATTAGCTGGTGTGGCGCCAGCGAGGGTCGGTGAGCGTACGCGCCACACCCAGCCCAACGGGCAGAAACGCTACGATGAGCACTGCGCGCACAAACCAGCCGAGCATATTGACTGTGTCGAAGGTGCACATGTAATACATAGAGCGATAGAGATACAGACCGGGCACCATAATGACAATCGAAGGCACCGTGAGGGCGATGCGCGGGTAGGTGAGCTTGACTTCGGCCAAGCTTGCCAGCAGACCCGATACCAGCGCGCCGATAAACGCTGCTGCCTCGGGAGGCATTCCCGTGCTGAGGCCCAGGAAGGGAATCATCGTCGGCGCATCGACAAGGGTCAGACGCAGGGTATTGGACACGGCGCCGATCAGCCCAGCTGCCGCGGCCATCTTTACCGGGCTGTTGAACATCACCGAGAAGCCGAATACGCCAACGAAGCTCATCACCACGCGCAGGAGCGTAAGAGCAAGCGGCGAAAGGCCGAGCGGCGCAAAGTCGTCCGGCGCCAGGCCAACACACTCGGCAACCATCCAACCTACGAGCGTCGCCATCACAATAATCGATACGGCATATGACAGACGTTCGATACCGCTTCGCATGTCGAGCTTAGCGATGTCGAGACCTGCCGTAATGAGCGGAAAGCCGGGAATCACAAAGAGCATGGCGCCGATATAGCCTTCTTGGTGCGACATTGCCCCCGGTATGACCTGGCCAAGGCCGAGCAATGCCAGCAGATACGAAACGCAAGCGAGCGCAACGCCGGTCGTCAGCGCGCTGAACTGACCAAGGCCTTGCTTGAGAATATGGGAGCGGGCAAAGTTGCCGACACCCGCGCCCACGAACGCGCATGCCATCTCAATAGGACCGCCGCCGAGCAAAAAAACGAAGGCGCCACAGGCGCAGGCCGCCGCAAGGCCCTGTTGCCAAGGCACGTAATCAGGTTTTGAACTCTCAACGGTCTTGAGCATCTCGTGATACTCGTGCACCGTGAAGCGACGACCATAGGTCTCGATTTCCTTGAGGAAACTCTCCATCATCCAAATGCGATGGGTATTGACGCCGGTTGTGGGCAAGCTGACGACCTCGTTAAAGCAGTGGCCATCTTCGATGCAGGTGCACTCAAACGATAGGAGACTTAAGTCAACGTGGATGGTCACACCGAGTACGGCGGCGACGCGATTCATGGTATCGCGCACGCGCCAGGCACCCGTTCCGCTCGCGAGCATAAGCATACCGGTGCGGCAGATGATGGATGATTTATCGGTGAGCGGCGCATCGACGGCAAGTTCATCGCCTGCCGTCACGATCTGGTGCCAGTCAGTTTTCATATGGAGCGCGCCGGCACGAACGCCGTGGTGCATGGGGGCTCTCGAAAGCAGCGAGTTAAGGCGCGAAGACTGTGGGGACTCCGTTGATTCGTCCTCAACCTCATCAGTCTCTTCATCGACCAGATCAAAGGAATCAAGCGGCGCTGGCTCGCGGCGGTCGATCAGCTCCTCGTCCTCATCATCAAAGTAGTTGAACTGATCGAGCATGTCCTCTTCAATCGCGCGCTCGCTCGCATCGTCCATCCCGGTGCTCCCTTCCTATCGACTAACCTCCATCCTAAACAGCGACGGCTAAAGGAAACATAAAAGAGACGGCTGTCATGCGAGCCATGCGCGCAATAGCCATTGAGTAGTCATTGGGGACGTTCTTGAATGACTAGTCGTTTAAGAACGTCCCCAATGACTACCTTGCACCAATCAAAAAGTTGCGGTGAGATAGTTCTTGAATTGGCCTTTTTGAGGGCTCAACAGGAACTATCTCACCGCAACTGCGTTGAGCGTTTTTGGCAGCGGGTTTACTTGCTCGCGAACAGCCAGATCAGGATGATCACCAGGATTGCTGCGATGATGCAGGCGATGGCTCCGGTGAATTTGACGCGTGAGTCGCGGGTTCGCTTGCGAACGTCGTCTTCGGCGGCCTCGAGTTGGGCAACTTCGCGCTCGGTCTCGGTATGCTCGGCCTTGTCGCGCGCCAAGGACCCGGCGAGCGATTCGGTGATCTCGGGATGGTCGTGCACCTCGGTCGCCTGCTCGATAATCGACTGCGCATGCGCGGCATCTGCCCGGGCGTTTGCGATGGCCTGCTCTTGCTCGCGGCGTGCCTTGTCCTGCGTGGCGATCTTTTCGCGCAGCTCGCGCTGGCGCGTCGCGGCGGTAGTTTTTGCGGACTGCAGCTCGTCGCGCGCGGCATCTGCCTCAGCCGTTACGGCCTGGTGCGCGCGTTTAGCGTCGGCGATGGGGGCCTGTGCCTGCTCGACGGCCTGCTCGGCGGCGGCAAGTGAATGCTCAAGATCGGCAGTCACGCGCGGAATATCTTCCTCGGCCTTGCGGAGGGCGTCGGCAGCGTCGGAGATTTGCATAGACAACTCGTTGGTGCGTACGGTGTAATTGGCGGGATTTGCCGAAGGGTTGCGCTGCAGCTCGGCATACTCGCGACGCAAGGTCTCGAGCTGTGCGCGCGTAGCATCGGCAGTTTGTCGTGCGGTGGCGACACCGGCATCGCACTCAGCCTTCACTTTGTCGCGGATACGCTTGGAATCCTCAAGGCGACGAACGAGGCGGTTGCCGGTCTCGCGCGAGCTCGCCTCGCGGGCTTCCACGGCGTCGAGTGCAGCCTTCAGGCGGAGCTCGGTCGCATCGTCCTCTGCCTTCATTTGCTCGAGCTGACCCTTGAGCTCCGTCGCTTTGGCGGCATGGGCATCACGGTTACTTTCAGCTGCCGCAGCGGTCTTTTGTGCCGCGGCAATCGCCTGGCGTTGATCGGCGATGATCTGATCGTAGCGGCCTGCGATGTCCTGGCGCGTCTCGAGCTCCTCTGCCTGGTCGGCGATGCGCTGCTCAAGCTCGGCTAAATGGGCGCGGGCATCGGCGAGTGCCTTCTTGGCGGCGTTCATCTCGCGCATGGCCGACGCGCCCTGGGCGATAAAAGTGCCCACGGCGTTAGCGGTATTTGAGACGGCGCTCCCCAGGTCGCGGCTCGTGGCGGGGGCGTGCGAGGTGGTCGGGTGTACGGCCTCGGCGGCATTCGTATCGGCAGTCTGCGGCGCGGCGATATTGCCGGTGCCGCCTTCAATCACGGAAAAGCCCGCTGCATGCGGGTCGACCGCATCGGCGCCGATCGTGGGGTGCTCGAGTTGCAGGAACGAGGGCATGGTGCTGCCCTGGTCGGCAACCGGGGTCTCGCCGGGCACAAACGTCGAGGCAGCCTCGGCGGCTTCCTCTTCCTCGGCGTCGACATCGGCATCGGCGACAGCGTCCTTCATCGCTTTGACGGCATCCATCATGGAGTCCATGACGGCGTCGAGCTCTTCTTCCGAAGACACCTCGATGGGGCCCGCTGGTTGCGGGGTGGCGTCCTTTTCGGGGGCGTCGTCCTGAGCGGCCGAATCGCCGTTTTGCTCGTCGGCATCTTCGGTCGCAGGGGTTTCCGCCGCAGCGCCGTTATCCAGAGTGGCGTCGTCGACGTCGGTATCATTGCAGGTCGCAGCGTCAGTATCTGCGGCGACGTCTGCGGAATCATCAATATGCTGCTGAGTCTGGGGGTCCAGCTCGTCTGTCATAGGCATGTGCTCCTCATCGTTGTTTGTCACCCTATGATAAAGTCTCGCGCCGACATCCCGCGCGCCGCAGCAAAGTTTCAAAACGTGTTCGATGGCTCGCGTCGATAGCAAAAACTCGGCCACTTTATCCAGTTTGTACTTGACAATCCCTTCGCCGAAAGACGTTATGCCGTTCGCCTGCCGAGGCCTTTTCTTTTCACTTGAAGAAGCTAAAGTTGCATTTCAGCTTTTGGCGCGTTTATTTTGGATGCGCGCAGTCGGCGGGCGTGCCCGTCGCGATTTTGAAAGGACTTCGTATGGGACTTTTCACTGGTAAGACCGTGATCGTCACCGGCGGCGGCAAGGCCACGCTTAAGGACGGCTCTGCTGGCTCCATCGGCTACGGCATCGATATCGCTTTTGCCAAGGAGGGCGCGAACCTCGTCATCACCGGCCGCAACGTCGCCAAGCTCGAGGCCGCCAAGGAGTCTCTTGAGGCCGAGTACGGCGTCAAGGTTCTGCCTGTTCAGGCCGATGTCTCGGCTGGTCAGGACAACGAGGCCGTCGTGCAGAACGTTATCGACAAGGCGATTGAGGAGTTCGGTCGCATCGACGCCGTCGTCAACAACGCTCAGGCCAGCGCCTCGGGTGTGACCATCGCCGACCACACTATGGACCAGTTTAACCTGGCCATTTACTCTGGCCTGTATGCCACCTACCTGTACATGCAGAAGGCCTATCCGCACCTGAAGGAGACCAAGGGCTCCGTGGTCAACTTTGCCTCGGGCGCCGGCCTGTTTGGCAACTACGGCCAGTGCAGCTATGCTGCCGCCAAGGAGGGCATCCGCGGCCTGACCCGCGTCGCCGCCAACGAGTGGGGCAAGGACGGCATCAACGTCAACATTGTGTGCCCGCTTGCCTGGACTGCTGCGCTCGAGAACTTCCAGGATGCCTATCCTGAGGCGTTCAAGGCCAACGTCCACATGCCGCCGGCGGGCCACTACGGCGACGTCGAGAAGGAGATTGGCCGCGTGGTCGTTCAGCTCTGCGGCCCCGACTTTAAGTACATGAACGGCGAGACCGTCACCCTCGAGGGCGGTATGGGCCAGCGGCCTTAGGGGTTACGGCGTTTTGCCAAACGCCGTAACGGGCCGACGCTGCGCGGGCCGCATTTGGACAATCTGACGTTCAACTTCAAGGGCGC
>URXE01000028.1 GCA_900551815.1 uncultured Collinsella sp. | reverse complement strand
GCAAATACGGCGTCCGCTACCACCACGTCTCCACCGACGAGGTCTACGGCGACCTCGCACTCGACGACCCGGCGAAGTTCACCGAGGAGACGCCGTACCGCCCGTCCTCCCCGTACAGCTCGACCAAGGCGTCCTCCGACATGCTCGTGCGCGCCTGGACCCGCACCTACGGCCTGCGCGCCACGATCTCCAACTGCTCCAACAACTACGGCCCCTACCAGCACGTGGAGAAGTTCATCCCCAGGCAGATCACCAACATCCTGGACGGCGTGCGCCCCAAGCTCTACGGCGACGGCCGCAACGTGCGCGACTGGATCCACGCCGACGACCACTCGAGCGCCGTGTGGACCATCCTCACCCGCGGCGAGATGGGCGAGACCTACCTCATCGGCGCTGACGGCGAGCGCTCCAACATCGACGTGCTGCGGGCCATCCTCGAGCGCATGGGGAAGCCCGCGGACGACTTCGACTGGGTGTGCGACCGCCCTGGCCACGACCGCCGCTACGCCATCGACTCCGCGAAGCTCCGCCGCGAGCTGGGCTGGCAGCCCAAGCACACGGACTTCTCCGAGGGCCTTGACCAGACCATCGCCTGGTACACCGAGAACCGCGCCTGGTGGGAGCCCGTCAAGGCCGCTACCGAGGCATGGTATAGGGCCCTGGGACAGTAGTGGGTTGTCTGGTAATTTGGGTTCAGGTCGAATGACGCTACTTGCGATTTGCTCGCCTTGGTATCCTTGTTCAGAAAAGAACGCGGCTTGGTGCGTGATGTGCTTCGCCGCCGTGTCCCTGAAAGGTCGTCCTGCATGAAATCCGACGCTTCCGCGCTCGTTTCCGTCATCATCCCCGTATGCAACGTGGAGAAGTACCTTGCTCAGTGTTTGGAGAGCATTTGCTCGCAGACGCACCGCGAGTTGGAGGTCATCTGCTTAAACGATGGCTCGAAGGACGGCTCCCTCTCCATTTTGCGCGAGTTCGAGGCGCGCGATTCGCGCGTGATCGTTGTCGATAAGCCTAACGAGGGCTACGGTGCCACGTGTAATCGCGGCCTTGAGATGGCCCGCGGCGAGTGGATTTCCGTTATTGAGCCGGACGACTGGATCGACCCGGCCATGTACGAGTGCATGCTCGGCCGCGCCGCGCTGGTGGACGTCCCCGTGGATATTGTAAAGTGCCCTTGGATCGATGTGCACGATTGGGACGACCCGGACACGCAGTACGAGCAGCAGTGCGTGTTGGCGCATCGCCTGCCCAACACCACGCGTCCCGTGACCCTGGCCGACCTGCCCATTATGGTTGAACAGCACCCCAGCATCTGGAGCGCCATCTACCGTCGCGACTTCTTGAACGAGTGCGGTATCCGCTTTGTGGCGTACCCGGGCGCTGGTTGGGCGGACAACCCGTTCCTCATCGAGGCGTTCTGCCAGGCCAAGGCCATCATGACGTTCGACGAGACCTTCTACCACTACCGCTACGATTTGCCCGGCGCTACGTACAACCACAAGAAGGACGCGGCCGTTGCCCTGCCCTTCGACCGCTGGTGTGACATGACGGACATCCTCGAGCGCCTGCACGTGACCGACCGCGGTATCCTTGAGGCGCACTACATGCGCGGCTTCAACTACATCCACGGTGGAATCGTGGACGATGGCTGGGAGAACCCCATCGTGCAGGACGGCACACGCCGCGTGTTCTCGCGCATGGATACCGACATCGTGCTCGGACACCCCAAGCTCTCGCCCAAGCGCAAGCGCTTCTACCTAAAGCAGATGGGCATTACCGGCCGCCGCGTGCCAGTGTGGCCGCGCGTGAAGTACTTTGCGAGCGAGGCCCACTTCTTTGTGAAGAGCAATGGCGTTCGCGGCCTGCTGCGCAAGGTCGGCGGTTTCGCGAAAGGCAAGGTCGTCGCCGCCCGCCGAGCCAAGGAGAACGCAAAGGGGTAGGGGTCCTCTCGCTTTTTAGAAACGTATGCGCTCACGGTGAAAGGCTGTTTTCTCATAGGTGTCATGTGCGCACCCGACTTTTCTGATTGTATGCAGCTCGTCGAGGCGAGAAATCGCGCAAGCGCCCCTGTGTTATCATACGTTGTTCGGCAAGGGCGGCATCTACCGCTAATGTGCAATCAATAGGGAGGCGTCGTCGGTGTCCTCACAGACTCTCGCAACGCAGTTCAACTAACATGTCCGGCGTGTGCGACGAGGCGGCCGCGAGTGAGCGCCGCCCCTTCTTTTCCATAATCATGCCCTGCTATGGCGTGGCGGCCTACCTGCCCGATGCCATAGCGTGCGTCCGTGCTCAAACGTGTGCGGACTGGGAGCTCATCTGCGTTGACGATGCCTCTCCCGATAACGTGGCTAAGATCGTGGAGGTGGCCACTGTAGAAGACGCGCGCATTCGTCTTGTTCGCCACGAGGAGAACCAAGGTCTGTCCTGCGCGCGCAATACCGGCATCGCTGCGGCGCGCGGCTCTTACGTATGGATGCCCGATCCGGATGATGCGTACGCTTCCGACCTGCTCGAGCGCTGTGCCGAGAAGATCCGTTCCCAGGCCGATGCGGGGGCCAGGACCGACGTCGTAGTGTTCGGACTTACCGAGGAGCTCCTCGATGCGGATGGTTCCGTATGCGATGCGCACGACATTGTGCCGGCGCTTGACGGGACTTTTTCGGGCTCCGATGCGCACGCGCAGGTCCTCGACCTCGAGGACCGTACGCTTCTGGGCTATGCGTGGAACAAGGTCTACCGTGCGGAGGTGCTGGACGGTATCGCGTTCGAGACCGTCCCCCTCATCGAGGACGTCGTCTTCAACGTTGCGGTCTTTAATCGCGTTGAGAACCTCGCACTCGTGGCGCGTCCCTTGTACCGCTACGAGAAGCGCGTGGCTGCCAACCTGACGGCCAAATTTGTGCCCGAGTACTACGAGGTGCATCGCCGCCGCATCGACGATGTGTACCGCCAACAGGCGTCGTGGGGCCTCGATTCCGCTGATGTTCGCTCCCGCCTCGGGGCTCGTTATGCGCGCTACATCTTGTCCGCGCTCGAGCGCAACTGCGATGCGCGCGCGGGGCTGAACCATGCGGGCCGCGTGGCCTTCTGCCGCAGCATCATGGACGACGAGCTCTTCCGCGCGCTCGTCCTGGATGCGTGCCCGCAGGGCAGAGGAGCCCGCGTGTGCGTGGGCCTCCTCAAGACGCACAGCGCTCTGGTGTGGTGCGCCGCCGGCCGCATCATCCACCTCATGAGGTCGCGTGCCGGCCTCGCGTACCGTAAAGCCACGTTCTCCCGTTAGGAGCCCTCGTGCCTAAGAACACGTTCGACGCATCTGCGCCACAGCTCACCATCGCCGTTCCCGCGTACAACGTTGAGTCCTACCTCGCCCGTGGCCTCGAGTCCTACCTCGACCCGCGATTCGTGGGCAAGCTCGAGGTCGTCGTGGTGGACGATGGCTCTACCGACGGCACCCGTGCGCTTGCGGAGGAGTTCGCCGCGCGCAGCCATGGCGTGATCCGCGTCATCTCCAAGAAGAACGGAGGCCACGGCTCGGCCGTGAACGCCGGCCTGGCCGAGGCGCGCGGGCGCTATTTCCGCGTGGTGGACGGCGACGACTGGGTGAACGCGGATGGTATGGCCGAGCTGCTCGAGCGTCTTGCCGACCTCGATTGCGACCTTGTGGTAGACAAGAAGCGCGAGATCGACATGGCTTCTGGCGAGGGGCGTCTGTTCCCGCTCGCCAAGGGCGTCGTCACGGGTCGTGCGCTCGACTTCTCCAGCGTTCTCACCAACGGCGACACCGTGTTCCAGATCATGATCCACACGCTCACCGCGCGTACGGACTACCTGCGCAGTATCGGCATCCATCTGCTCGAGCACACCTTCTACGAGGACTACGAGTACGTGGTCAAGGCAAGTGTGCCCGCCTCCACCATCTGCTACCTCGATATTGAGGTGTATCAGTACCTGGTGGGCAACGAGAACCAGTCTGTGAGCCAGGCGAACTACGTGCGCCGCTGGGACGATCACGACCGCGTGGTCATGGAGCTCCTGGACTACCTTGAGCGCTGCGAGCATGGCGAGGTGTGCGCCGCAAGCGGGGAGAAGCTTTCGAATGAGTCTGTCTGCTACCTGCGCGAGAAGGTCCACCTCATCGTGGACACGCACTACAACATCGCGTTGCTGTTCGATGAGGACCGCAGCCGTGGGCGTGCGCGCGCCAGGGCGTTCCGACGCGAACTGAGGCGTGCGGACATAGACCAGTGGGCGCGCGGCGAGCAGCGTTACCGTACGGCCACGCTCCTCAACCGCTTGAGCTTCTCGTACAACTCCATCATGCGCTTGGTCTCCAAGCGCCGTCACTAGCACGCTACCAAGGGATGATTCATGAGCCGCAAACCGCGCATAGCCATATTCAGCGCCGACGCCAAGCTTGGCCATGAGGTCAAGGGTGCCACGCGCTACACGTTCCTCGCGACGCTTCTCGTGGAGCGTGGCTTCAATGTCGACTTTATCACGAGCGGCTTCCAGCACTGGGAGAAGCGCCAGCGTGATTTGGCGACGTTCGACACGAGCATGCACGCGTTCAACGTGAAGTTCATTGCCGAGCCGAGCTATCCCGCCAACATGTGCCCCCAGCGCATCTGGGCGCACCATGTGATGGCCAAGCGCGTGACGGCGTACTTCGATGTGGACCACGACTACGACCTCATCTACTGCCAGATTCCGCCCAACGATGTGACGCTCGCCGTGGGACGGTCCGCGAAACGCTACGGCATCCCCTTCGTGGTCGACGTGAACGACCTGTGGCCCGAGGCCTTCCGTATCGCGCTCGACGTTCCGGTGCTGTCCGACATAGCCTTCGCTCCGTTCGAGCGCCAAGCTCGTCGCGCGTACGCGTTGGCGGACGCCGTGGTGGGTACGTCCGACGAGTACGCCGCGCGCCCTTTCCGCGACCGCGCTGAGGATATCCCCAAGCTCGTGGTGTACGTGGGTAACGACCTCGAGGAGTTCGACGCGGGCGCCGCTGAGAACGTCGGCTCCGTGGAGAAGCCCGAGGGCGAGGTCTGGGTTGCTTACGCGGGTAATATCTCGGCACTATACGACTTGGAGACGCTCGTCGAGGCTGTGGCGATAGCTGCCAAGGCGCATCCCGAGCTCAGACTCAAGATTCTTGGCGATGGCCCCGAACGCGCATCCGTCGAGGCGGCGGTTGAGCGAACCGGGGCGCCTGCTGAGCTTTTGGGCTACATGCCGTACCGTGTCATGGCGGCTTGGCTCAAGGCGTCCGACATGGTGGTCAACTCGCTGGTGGCGAACGCACCCCAGAGCGTGCCCACCAAGATAGGCGATTACTTGGCCTCGGGACGTCCCATGATTAACACGTCCATGAACGTTGAGTTTCGCGAGAAGGTCGTGCGTGACGGCTTTGGCGTGAATGTTGTGCCGGGTGACGCCGAGGGGCTCGCCAGGGTGATCTGCGAGCTTGTCGAGGACGAGGCGGGACGCGCGCGCATGGGTCGCGTGGCGCGCGAGCTCGCGGCGGCACAGTTCGACCGTCCGCATTCCTATGAGGCTACCGTCGACCTCATTCGAGGCCTGATCTCCGAGCGCACGAAGTAGATTGCCCCCTTGAGGCGTGCTCGTCCTATACTCGGACTGATAGGAGAGTGCATGGTGTGTCGGGGTTGGGCGAGGCCGTGCTTGAGGGGGCGACCGACCGCAAGCTGTCCGATGAGCCGGCAATCGTGGAGATGGCCCGCTCTATTTCCGGGTTGCCCGACGATACCAAGATGACGCTCGTTCCAACCGGTCCCTTGACGAACATCACGCTGTTCCCATGTACACACTCGGGGCGTGCCGATCGTATCGATCGCATCGTCCTCATGGGCGGCACCACGGTTGGCGGAAACGCGACCGTGTACGCCGAGTTCAACATATGGGACGACCCCGAGGCTGCGCAGATTGTGGTCTCGAGCGGGCTACACATCGTTATGTGCCGCCTCGATGTGACCCAGAATGGCGGTTGCGGCTTTGCCTTCCCGCCATTCTGGGTCACATCCGGAGTACTGGTTATGAGACGCGCTCGGCGAACTCCAGGTATTGCGTGCGGCGCCACTTGTCCATCGTGGCGGCGTAGAGGCTTTCGGTGTTGTCGAGCTCGTACCAAGCGCCGTCTGCGCCTACTCGTTGTAGCACGGCACGACGATGGAAATGCGCGGTATGGCGGTTTACCTTGCGTTTGGGTTGTCGTTGCGATAGTCACCGAAGGCGTATTTGCTATACACATTGACTTCCCACTGCTTTTTTTCGACCTTTGCCACGGAGTCGAGGATAAAACCAGTCGCGAGACTTAAGCCACACAGGAACATAAACGATGCGGCGAGCAGGGCGGTTGGGAAGCGCGGAACAAGACCGGTCTGGAAATACTCGACAATGATGGGAATGCCCAGGGCAAGACCGATTATTGCAAACAAGAGCGCAACGAGGCTGAAGAATTTGAGCGGGCGGTAGTCCTTGAACAGCGTGCCGATCATGGCGACAACTTTGATGCCGTCGCTGACGGTGTTGAGTTTGGACTCGGAACCCTCGGGGCGGTCACGGTACTCAATAGGCACATCTTTGATGCGCCAGCGGTGGTCGACGGCATGGATGGAGAGCTCGGTTTCGATCTGAAAGCCCTCGGAAAGCACGGGGAACGTTTTGACAAAGGGGCGGCTCATGGCGCGATAGCCCGTCATGACGTCATCGAAGCTGTATCCGTAAATCCATTTGATCATGGCACGAACCAGATTGTTGCCAAAGCCGTGGAAGGCGCGCTTGTTTTCCTCGGCGTAGGTGCCGTTGGACAGGCGATCGCCGACGGTCATATCGGCTGTACCATTAAGAATGGGCTCGCAGAGGGCTTTTGCCGCTTCGGCGGGGTAGGTGTCGTCGCCGTCGACCATGAGGTAGCAATCGACGTCGATATCGCGGAACATCTGACGGCAGACATTGCCCTTTCCCTGTCGGGGCTCAAAGCGCACTGTGGCGCCGTGTTCCGTTGCGATGCGCGAGGTATCGTCTGACGAGTTGTTATCGTATACATAGACCGTCGCCTGCGGAAGCTCGCGGTGGAAGTCGTCAATGACTTTGCCGATCGTGAGGGCTTCGTTGTAGCAGGGGATAATGACGGCAATAGATTTTGAATTCACTCAATGCTCCTTTGATATTCAATCGTAGAAAGTATAGCCGTTTGGCCCTGGCATCCTGAGATGTAGCCGTCTTCCACAAGTCCGAGCGCAAATTCATCTTCTACATCTAAAGGAATGCTGTGATGACTGAATCTGTTGTTGATTACAACGAGCAGCCTCTGGCTGTCGAGGTCGACGCCACCACCATGATCTTTAACATGGCGTCTGACTCGCTGATCAGCCTCAAAGAATGTTTTATTAAGCTCGCTAAGCATGAGTTGTTCTTTGAGGAGTTTAGGGCGCTTAAGCACATCTCGTTTGATATTCACCGCGGTGAGGTCGTGGGCTTGGTCGGTACTAATGGTTCCGGCAAGTCCACGATGCTCAAGATTATCGCTGGTGTGCTCGAGCCTAGCGAGGGCAGCGTTAAGGTTCATGGCAACATTGCACCTCTGATTGAGCTTGGAGCTGGCTTTGATCCCGAGCTGACGGCACGCGAGAACATTTATTTGAACGTTGCGCTAGTCGGCTATACCAAGGAATTTATCGATGCCGACTTTGATGGCATTATCGAGTTCGTTGAGCAGCAGAACTTTGTCGACATGCCGCTCAAGAACTTGTCTTCGGGTATGGTTGCGCGCATTGCTTTTGCAATCGCCACCATTACCGAGCCCGATATCCTGATCGTCGATGAGATGCTTTCCGTCGGCGACGTGTTCTTCCAGCAAAAGTGCGAGGCCCGTATTCAGCACTTTATCCAGAGCGGTGACGTGACGGTTTTGTTCGTGTCGCATTCCATGGAGCAGGTTGAGCGCATCTGCCAGCGTGCGTTTGGATTGAGAAGGGCGACCTTCGTATGGACGGCCCGGTCGATGAGATATGCAAGTCATACCGCGAACAGTTCAAGTAGGTTATACTTATTTTGCGCTTGGCGGGCTCGCGCTTGCTTGGCGTGCGGTTATTTGCTCCATTAGCTCAGTTGGATAGAGCAGGGGACTTCTAATCCCAAGGTCGACGGTTCGAATCCGCCATGGAGCACCTTTTGTTTAATAAGCTCAGCATTTGCTGGGCTTTTTTGTTCACAAATGCGAAGTTGAGATACTCTGTTTCTACGGGCTCCACGATTTATGAGTTATGTAGCAATTTCAGATTCTAAGACAGGGGTCGTTTGCGTTTGGCGGTTAGCCATCGGCATCCTTACACTAACGCTGACTCGAAAGGCCTTATCTCCTGCCCATTTTTCTCTGCACAATTGAAGTCTGAAGTGGTTGGCCATACGGCGTTGTTATGATCGATGAGATCGACCTTCATTTGCATCCCCGCTGGCAGGCACGGATTCTTGAGGACCTTGTTCGCATATTTCCAAACGTACAGTTTATAGTTACAACGCATTCACCTGTTGTGGTGGCGTCGGTACCTCGCGGTAACATCCGCATTCTTGGAGAGGACGCTGCAACGGTGCCTGCTATGGAAACGCGTGGACGCGATGCCGGGGATATTCTCAACACCGTCCCGAGCGCATCCTCTCGACCTGAAGAGGCGGGTCGATTGTTCGATTTGTTCCAAGAGGGCCATACGCAACACCCCCGATATGACGTTTAATTACACAGCGTTGCGCGGAGAGAGCAAGCGAGAAGTTCTGGAGGCCTTGCTTGCGGAGCAGGGCCATTTCTGCGCTTATTGCACGTGCAGGATCGGCGTTGGTGATCGTCTGGCTACGATTGAGCATTTATTTCCACATTTTTGTTTCGTTGGGTTAGTTTTGCCTGAATGTATCCCCTAATTCGATGAATTCTCTTTACATTATCGATTGTATAGCCGCTTATAAAGCTATATATACATATATACTAATTTATAAATATATATAAGCGAAATCTGCCTAAGGTTGCTGGTTATGGACAAAGCCAAGTTCTACAATCCGTTTCGTCCGACCGCCGGTGCGGAGCCTCCTCGAATCATCGGTCGTGATGATATCTCTCTCGAGTTCGTGGAGGGTCTCGTGTCCGGCGTTGGCGCCCCCGCACGTCTTATGCGAATCACAGGCCCGCGCGGGTCGGGAAAAACTGTCCTTCTTTGCGATCTGCGCGACCGAGCGATTGAACTGGGTTGGAAGGCCGTTGTTGTTTCGGCTGGTCCGCGTTTGTCGCACGATCTTATGGAGCAGATTCAAGACCAACTGACTTTTTCCTCCGCTTCGCTTGGCGTTAACGTTGGTATTGCTTCTGCCAAGTTGGACATTTCTTCAAGCGAAATGAGCCTTCGAGCAAAACTAAAGCAGATCGCACAGGGCTCAAAGGGCCTGTTTATCGCTGTTGATGAAGTCCAAGATGCCCCGGTTGAGGAAATGCGCATTATTGCCTCAACAGTTCAATTACTCATTGGGGAGAAAGCCAACATCGCTCTTGCCTTTGCCGGATTGCCATCGGGTGTTATGGATCTCATTAACGGCAAGGCACTTACTTTTCTTCGCCGCGCGGTTCCTGAAGACCTTGCTCCTATCAATCAAATCGAGATTGCACTTTCTTTGAGTGATAGCTTTAACGCGACCGGTCTTTCTCTCGACGGGGATTTGCTATCAAAAGCGGCGAGAGCAACAAAAGGTTATGCGTATTTAGTTCAACTTGTTGGGTATTCAATCTGGCAGCGCGCCAACCTTCATCGGGAGAAATCAACTCTCGTTACTGGGCGCGATGTTGATGAAGGTATCCTACTCGCCGAAGCGCGTTTCCACGACGTGGTTCACGAGCCTGCAATTTCGGGTCTTTCCCGTAATGAAATCAACTATCTGTATGCCATGTGCGAGGATAGTAGGCAATCCAAGACCTCGGATTTAGCCAAACGCCTTGGTAAAAAGACGAGTGAGCTGAGTTCTGTTAGGGCCAAGCTGCTTTCACGAGAAGTTATCCAGGCGCCTCAGAGGGGCTATGTTCAATTTACTGTGCCGGATTTGGACGAGTATCTCAAAGATAATAGAGATGAGATTCTATCGAGGTTTTAAGGCTCCAGATTAAATGTACAACGATTGAAGGCGGCCCCTGCCACTCCTCATCCTCTAAAAAAGTTCTTAAGACAGCCTTAATGGCGCCTCGGCCTGCGTTGACAGCGTACAATACGCATGTTTGACTATGGCAAAAGTGGAATTTAAGGGAAGGGACGCGTCATGGAGGTGCTGGTTGTTGGCAATACCGCGTATGTTGACGACGACTTTTGTGCCAAGGCGTTCCCCGACGATCATGTTCAGGTTGTAGCTGCCGACGATGCACAGCGCGAGTCATCGTCCCACAGCTCGTGGAAAGAGCTGCTGCGCCACCTGGACCAGGCTTATGAGTTCGACCGCGTGGTCTACCTCTCCACTTATCTCACTCCGCATACCGAGACCTTTGGCGACATTGAGTTGCTGCGCTCGGTGTTTCGTGCTTGCATGGGCCGCCGTGTGCAGCTGCTGTTTGTGGCGGGTCCTGCGGGCGCGGAGGGTGCTGTCGGCGCGGCGAGCGCCGACGATGCCCCTAATGCCACAGATGTTGCCGCCCAAACGGGTAAGGGCATTATCGCCCGCGCGGCCAATGACCTGTGCCGCTACTATGCCTCGCAAGGCGACATCCAGGTCAAGATCCTGTGCACGCCCTATCTGTATACAGCATCCGCGGCGCTCAACGACCCCTTCTTGGTGCCGCTGTTCGAGGCGTGCTCGACCGGATCGATCGCACTTCAAGGTGCCGCGGACGCGCCGTTTCCCCTGCTGTGCGCAGAGGAGCTAGCGGTGCTGGTGCATCGCGTTTTTGACAGTTGGGATGCGACCTTTGAGGCGCTCGACGTTGCAGATGCTTTCCATCGCACGACGGGTGACTTGGGCGGCGCGCTCCAGGGCCTGTTCCCCGAGCTGTCCGTTGCCTATGGAGAGTCGACCGGCCATGCGTTGCCCGCAGGCGATGTCGCTCGCAAACGCTATGGCTGGTTCCAGCGTTACGACCTGCTGCGCGACCTTTCGACCATCCACGCCCGCTGGGCTAACACCCGCACCAACAAGGCCAATCCCTTGCGTGCGGCCATCGATCGCATCCAGCTGCGCACTCTGCCCATTAAATGCCTGGAGACGGGCTTCGCATGGGTGTTGTTCGAGGTGCTGGAGCATCTGTTCTCCCAATCTGCCCAGCTCAACGTTCTCGACTATCGTTTGCTCTATGTGGTCCTGATTGGTACGCTCTACGGGCTCGACTTTGGCCTGGTTGCGGCGCTGCTGGCATCGGTGGGTTTGGCCGTGAGCTATTTTGCCCTGTACGGCTATACCTTTCAGGGCTTGTTCTATGAGCCTTCCAACTGGCTGCCGTTTATTGCGTACTTTGTGGTGGGTGCCGTGTGCGGCTATGTACAGCTGCGCAACAGCGAGGCCGTTAAGGCGGAGCGTGACGAGAACGAGCTTGTGCGAAACCGCAATACGTTCCTAACGCGGATCTATCACGACGCAATCGAGGACAAGCGCGCCTACAAGCGCCAGATTGTGGGGCGCCACGATAGCTTCGGCAAGATCTTTGCCGTGACGCAGGAGCTTGATGTACTCAACCCGCGCGATATATACCGCAAGTGTTGCGAGCTGCTGGGCGAGATTCTAGAGAACGATTCGGTGACGATCTATCATGTTTCGGGCGGGACGTTTGCGCGCCTGGTAGCGGCGAGCCCGGCGATTTCCAACGATGTGCCGCGCTCGCTCTCGCTCGATGATCTTGCGCCCGTGCTTCAAGGTCCGATCTCGGGTTTGTGGGTGAACCGCGCGCTGACGTCGGGGCTTCCGATGTTTGGCTATGCGATCGAGCGCGATGGAGCCCCCGCCGTGCTGATTTTTGTGCGTCACGTGGCCGAAAGCCAAATGACTCTGTACTACCAAAACCTGTTCCGCATCCTGTGCGGCCTGGTGGAAAGCGCACTGGGACGCGCCTTCGATTACGAGGCCGTGGCGCAGGATAAGCGCTGCGTTTGCGGCACTTGCGTGCTCAAGCAGGCGGCCTTTGGCCAAGAGCTCGCGGCCGAGCAGGCGCTGGCAGACGGCAAGATGGGGAGTTTTTTGCTCCTGCGCGTGGTGCCGGGCATGGAACCTGTCGGCAAGCTGGTGGGCGCCATTGGATCGGCGATTCGCGAGAGTGACGCTGCGGGCTTGGTCGATGGTGACACGCTTTACCTTCTCATGCGTCAGGCGACCGAGGCCGACCTGCCCGTTATTCGTAAACGTATGGCCGCCAAGCACATTACGGTGGAACCCGTCGGCAGCGAGGATGTAGTGGCCCTGCTGCAGCGCATCGCGCCCGCTGGCAACGGTGAGGGGGAGGCCGCTTGATTTCGCTCGTCGTTGCTGCCGTACTGCTATTACTTCATGCGCTGGTGTGTCTGGTGCTGTGGACGCTTATGAAGCTGGGCCTGCTGCCGGTTCGAGGGCACATGCTTGCCGTGATGGTGCTCGTACCGCTGTGGGGTCCGCTGCTCGTGGCACTGCTCTCGGTGCGTAGCGCGGTGTTTGGTGACGACCTTAAGGACGCCACGCTGGAGGCGCTGCGCATTAACGACGACATGCATCGCAGCATGCTGGTGCAGGGGCGCGAGGGCGATGATGGCGTTGTGCCGCTCGAGGAAGCACTGATCGTCAACGAACCGGGCGACCGCCGCCGTCTGATGCTCTCCATGCTTACCGAGGATCCGGATGCGTACCTGGCACAGTTGCAGGCAGCAAAACTCAACGACGATGTTGAGGTCGCGCACTATGCCGCGACGGCGGTGGCGCAGATCTCCAAAGAGTCCGACCTTAAGCTGCAGCAGTTGGAGCGCGCGTTTAAGACCGATCCCAGCTCGCATAACCTGGATGCGTATTGCGACTTTTTGGGCGCCTATCTGGACTCGGGTTTGGCAGAGGGCCGCGTGGCACAGATTCAGCGTCAGCAGTATGCACGCTTGCTCGCGTGTCGTTGCGAACGTGAGGATGGGCCGGCGTTGCGCATTCGCTATGCTACGGCGCTGGCCGATGCCGGCGAGATTGATAAAGCAGAGGACGTCGCTAGCCAGTTGGTGATCGATGCGTCAGACGATCAGGACGTTTGGATGCTCTGCCTGCGCTTGGCTGTGATTCGTCGCGATGGGCAGGCGGTACGGCGTGTAATCGACGCGATTGACGAGCAGCATGTGTATTTGAATGCCGAAAATCGTGAGAGGCTGGCATTTTGGCGTGAAGGAGAGGAGGCCCGATGAGCGTGGTGCAACATATCCGCGAGCGTGCGGGCCATTTTCGCTGGATGGGGCTGCTCGTGGTATGGGCGGTCTTTATTGCCATGGCCGCCGTGCTGTTGATCGAGCGTGCCGGCGTGCAGTACAGCGCCGGGCAGCATAAGCTGGGCATGCTCGCTGCCAACGACGCAGTTCCGGCAAACTCGGCGGTGTTTGGCCAAAAGCCCACGTGCTTGGTTATTACCGACTCGGGCCAGGACGGTGTCGAGGACGTAAAGGAGCAGTTTGACCAGATTCTGCTCGACATGAAAATTGCCCACCGCGACGTGGACCTTGCCCTGGATGGCGCGGATGCCATTCCCTCGCTGACTTCCTTCGACCGCGTGATTTTACTGATGCCTTCGATTGATGGACTCGGTACGCACCTCTCCGACATTATGAGCTGGGTGAGCGCCGGCGGTTCGCTGATGCTCGCCATGACGCCGGACAATTCGAGCTATCTGCAGGCAATCGGTCCCAAGCTGGGCATCGATTCTGCCGGCTATGAATATGCGACGGCAGAGAGCATCGTGCCGAGCGAGGACTTTATGATCGGCGGCGGCCAGCGTTATGAGTTATCGGATCCCTTCGATTCGTCGCTCTCGGTTTCGCTGCGTGAGACGGCCCACGTGTGGGCTAAAACCGGCGACACGGGTGCTCCGCTTATTTGGTCGAGCGATTGCGGCAGCGGCCGTACCGTGGTGTGCAATATCGGTATCTATGACAAGGTCATGCGCGGTTTCTATGCCGCGGCCGTGAGCCTGTTGGGCGATGCCACGGCCTATCCGGTCATCAATAGCGCGGTGTTTTACCTGGACGATTTCCCGAGCCCCGTTCCCTCGGGCGACGGCACGTACGTCAAACGCGACTACGGCCTTTCTATCGCCGATTTTTATGCCAAGGTGTGGTGGCCCGACCTGCAAAAACTCGCGCAGCAATACGGCATTCGCTATACCGGCGTGATGATCGAAAACTACGAGGACGCGGTTAACCAAACCGAGCCCGCGCGCCAGGCCGATACCACGCAGTTCCGCTATTTTGGCGGCATGCTGCTGCAGATGGGCGGTGAGTTGGGCTTTCATGGCTACAACCATCAGCCGCTGGCGCTCTGGGACACCGATTACGGCACGCTGTACGACTACAAGACGTGGAAGAACAAGGAGACGCTTGTTGCATCGCTCAACGAGCTTATCGCCTTCCAAGATGAGGTGCTGCCCAATGCACACGGCTCGGTCTACGTGCCGCCGTCGAATATCCTTTCGGCTCGCGCCCGCAAGATTATTGGCGAGGACGTGCCGCGCATTAAGACCATTGCCAGTACGTACTTTGAGGACGGAACCGACCTGCCCTACGTGCAGGAATTTGGCGTGGCGAGCGATGGCATCGTGGAGCAGCCGCGCATCGTTTCGGGCGGCATGGTCGATGACACCTATATGCGTCTGGCCGCGGTGTCCGAGCTCAACATGCACTACGTGAGCGCGCACTTTATGCATCCCGATGACCTGCTGGATCCCGATCGCGGCGCTAAGGAGGGCTGGGAGGTCTACAAGGGCGGCCTGACCGACTACCTGGACTGGCTTACCAAGTCTGCGCTCGACCTGCGCCACCAGACGGGTTCGGAATGCTCGGGTGCCATTCAGCGTTTTTCGTCCGTGACGGTGAGCGTGGATACGGGCGATGATGCCTGGACGCTCAACCTGGGCAACTTCCACGACGAGGCTTGGCTTATGTTCCGCGCCAATAACGGCGAGCCGGGTGCGGTGTCCGGTGGCGAGATTAAACACCTGACGGGCAACCTGTACCTAGTCAAAGCGACGGACAAGACCGTGACGATTGGGCGCAAGGAGGGTGGCGACCGATGAGAATCTGCTTGGTGCTCGAGGGCTGCTACCCCTACGTGCACGGCGGTGTGTCCACCTGGATGCACGGCTACATCACGGCCATGCCCGAGCATGAGTTTGTGCTGTGGGTGATTGGCGCTCACGCCGAAGATCGCGGCAAGTTTGTCTATGAGCTGCCCGGCAACGTCGTCGAGGTACACGAGGTGTTCCTGGACGATGCCCTGCGGCTTTCGGGCGAGCAGGAGGAAGTCGACTTCGACGACCGCGAGCGCGAGGCCCTGCGCCGTCTGGTTTCGCTCTCCAATCCGGACTGGGACGTGCTGTTCGACATTTTCCAGCGCCGTCACGTGCATCCGCTCTCATTTTTGCAGAGCCGCACGTTTATGGACATCTTCCGCGACGTGTGCCTGGCCGAGTACCCGTACACGCCCTTTGCCGATGCATTCCACACCATGCGCTCCATGCTACTGCCCGTGCTTTATCTGCTGGGCAGTGAGGTTCCGGTGGCCGATGTGTACCACGCCATCTCGACCGGCTACGGCGGTTTGCTCGCAAGTTTGGGCTCCAGCATGAATAACGCGCCGGCATTGCTGACCGAGCACGGCATCTATACCCGCGAACGCGAGGAAGAGATCATTCGCGCTGACTGGGTGGTGCCCTCGTTTAAGGACCGTTGGATCCGCTTTTTCTACCTGCTTTCGGAGGAAATCTACCGCCGCGCTTTTCGTGTGACGAGTTTGTTCCACAACGCGCGCAAAACGCAGATCGACATGGGTTGCGATGCAGAAAAATGCCTGGTTATCCCCAACGGTATTCAGTTCGACCGCTTTAAGAACATTCCCTTAAAGCCCGATGACGGCTGGGTGGACATTGGCGCGGTGGTGCGCCTGGCGCCCATCAAGGACGTTAAGACCATGATCTATGCCTTCTTTGAGTTGCACGAGCGCCTGTCGCACGTGCGCCTGCACATTATGGGTGGCGTGGACGACGAGGAATATGGCGCCGAGTGCCATGCGCTGGTGGAGACATTGGGCGTGCGTGACTTGATCTTTACCGGCCGCGTCAACGTGGTCGAGTACATGGAAAAGCTCGACTTTACCATTTTGACGAGCATCTCGGAGGGCCAGCCGTTGAGCGTGTTGGAATCGCTTGCCGCGCGTCGCCCCTGTGTGACGACCGAGGTTGGCTGCTGCCGCGAGCTGCTCGAGGGCGCCCCCGGCGACGACTTTGGCGTGGCCGGATTTGTGAGCCCGCCCATGTATCGCAAGGGTCTGGCCGATGCCATGGAGCGCATGTGTGCGAGCCGTGTCCGCCGCCTGGAAATGGGGGAGCGCGGCCAGCGTCGCGTGGCGACCTACTACCTACACGAGCAGATGCTCGCCAACTATCGCGCGCTGTATGACGAGACGGCGCGTGCATTTGACCTGCCCAGAGAGGGGGAGTAGCCGGTGGCCGGAATCGGTTTTGAGCTCAAACGCCTGTTTAGGCGCAAGGGTCTGTTTGCCACGATGCGCGCCTATGGCTACGCCGGCATTGTGTGTACGGGCCCCATGCTGCTGGGTGTGCTGCTGCAGGTGGGTATCTTGGTGCTGTGCGGCCTGTGGGGCGTGAGCCGCGCCAACCAGGACTTGCTGGTGTGCATGGTGACCTATACGCTGCTGGCGTCGCTTACGCTCACGAGCTTTTTCTCCATGCCGGTCACGCGCTTTTTGGCCGATATGCTCTTTGCCGAGCGCGAAGAAGAGGTCTTGCCCTCGTTTTGGGGCTCCAACGCTATCATGCTCGTAGCGGGCACGGTGCTCTACGGCATCTTTTTGCTGTTCTCAGGCGCCACGCTGCTGCAGGGGCTGCTGTGCCTGTGGCTGTTCAACATTATGATCGTCAACTGGAACGGCATGAGTTACCTCACGGCCATTAAGGATTACCGCGGTATTCTGTGCAGTTTTGCCGCGGCCATTGGCATGGCGTGTCTGTGTGCCCTGGCCGCGCTGGCGCTGGGGCTGCCGCCGGTCGAGGGCCTGCTGGCCTCGATCGCCCTGGGCTACGGCGTCATGCTCGCCTGGGACGTGGTGTTGCTGTATCGGTATTTTCCGCAGAGCGACCGCAGCCCCTGGCTCTTTTTGCAGTGGCTCGACCAATTTATGCCGCTGGCGCTCACGGGCCTGTTTACCAACCTGGGACTTTTTGCACACCTAGTGATTATTTGGGCGGGGCCCATTGGCGTGCAGGTCAAAGGCCTGTTTTATGGCGCGCCCTACCACGATGTGCCGGCGCTCATCGCGTTTTTGACGATCCTGGTCACGACCGTCAACTTTGTGGTGTCGGTCGAGGTCAACTTCTATCCGCGCTACCGCGACTACTACAGCCTGTTTAACGACGGCGGCGTGGTGGGCGACATCGTGGTGGCCGAGGAGGAAATGCTCGCCACGCTCAACCGGGAGCTGCGGTTTTGCGCGCTCAAGCAGCTGTTTGTGACGGCAGCGGTCATCTCGCTCGAGACTACGGTGCTCTCGGCCCTGCCACTGGGCTTCAACAATCTGATGCACGGGTATTTCCGCACGCTGTGCGTGGGCTATGGCCTGTATGCCGTGGGCAATACGGTGATGCTCATCTTGCTGTACTTTACCGACTACAAGGGCGCCGTGCTTGCCTCCGGGCTGTTCGCGGTCGTGGCGGGGCTGGCGACCATCGTCTCGCTGTTCTTTCCGCAGCAGTTTTATGGCTTTGGCTTTTTGCTCGGCGCGGCGGTGTTTTTTGTTGTGGCGCTCATGCGGCTCGATGCCTATACCGCCAACTTGCCGTATCGTATTCTGAGTCAGCAGCCCATTGTGGCGACCGACAAAACGGGTCGCTTTACACAGCTGGGCCGCTTGCTCGACCGTGCCGAGCAGCGCTACGAGGAACTGCGTCTAGAGGGCGAGCCGCATGGTGTGTTTGAGCGCACGGTGGTCCGTGTGTATCGCAATCGTTGGGGAGGTCCTGATGACCGATAGGATGATATCGCGTCGCCGCTTGATTGAGGCGGCTGCCGGCACATTGCTGCTTTCGGGCTGCTCTTCGCAGGACGAATCCTCGGCAAAAAAGACCAAGAAGCAGGGCAAGATTAAAAAGGCCGATGCGTCTAGCGAGACCAAGCACCTTCGTGACAAGGATGAGCTGTACGAGGTCTACGATGACTCGGGCATCGTATGCATGTACCTGACGGTCTCTCGCGGCAACAGCTCCGAGAATACCGATCATAGCTGGGCCGAGATCAATACCTACTCGGTCTACGACTATGCCGACATGGGCGTGACGCGCTATCAGGTTATGGGCCTGCTGCAGCCTGGCGATGATAAGGGCCCCGTTGCTGGCGAGGTCGGCTATGGCGAGGAGGCACCCAACGCCACGGTGCAGGTGCGCGGTCAGACGTCGAGTACCTATACGCAAAAGAACTATAAGGTGGAGCTCAAAAGGGGCAAGGGCACGTGGCGCCAGCAGCGCGCGATTGCGCTTAACAAGCACATGGGCGAGGGCATGCGCTTTCGTAACAAGATGGCCTACGATCTGATCCGCGGCATTCCCCAGATGATGGGCCTGCGCACGCAGTTTGTGCACTTATGGGTGTGCGACCAGACCGAAAAATCTAACGACACCTTTGAGGACTACGGACTGTTTACGCAGGTCGAGCAGCTCAACAAGACGGCGCTCAAGGCCCACGGTTTGGATAAGAGCGGGCATCTCTATAAGGTGAACAGCTTCGATTTCCATCGCTTCGAAGACACCATTAAGCTCACCGATGACCCCGACTATAACCAGACGGCGTTTGAGGGCATGCTCGAGATTAAGGGCGATTCGGACCATGCCAAGTTAATCGAGATGCTCGATGCGCTCAACGACGATACGCAAAAGATCGATAACGTGCTCGACACCTACTTTGATACCGAGAATCTGGTCTATTGGCTGGCGTTTCAGATCCTGACGGGCAACTGCGATACGCAGAACCGTAACTGCTATCTGTACAGCCCACTTAACTCAAATACCTGGTACTTTTTAGATTGGGATAACGACGGCATGCTGCGTAAGCTTGAGTTGAGCCTGAAGGGGTTCTCGGACTATGCGAGCTGGGAGCGCGGCGTGAGCAACTACTGGGGCAACGTGCTGTTTAACCGCGCGTTGCGCAGCAAGTCGTTTCGCAGCGAACTCGACCGTGCTGTCAAGGACTTGCGCTCGTATTTGACCGAAGGGCGCCTGAGCAAGATGATCGAGCATTATCGCGAGGTCACGGAGCCGCTCGTCTTTGCTGCGCCCGACCTGGAGAATCTGCCCGTGACCAAGGACGAATACGAGCAGATTGCCGCGGCGATTCCTTCCGAGATCGAGGAGAACTATAAGAGCTTTCGCGAGAGCTATAAAAAGCCCATGCCGTTCTACATTGGCGTGCCACAGATCGATAACGGTAAGCTGCGCATCAACTGGGATGCGTCCTACGACTTTAAGGCGCGCGATATTCGCTATACCGTGGAGCTTGCGCGCGACTATGCCATTACTGACGTGATCTTTAAGGCCGAGGACGTGCTGCTGCCGGAGGTAACGTGCGATGCGCCCGATACCGGTCAGTACTTTGTGCGCGTGCGTGCCACCAACTCCGACGGCTATACGCAAGATGCGTTTGACTACTATGTGACCGATGACGGCAAACAGTACGGCATGAAGTGCTTTTACGTGCAGGACGGTGGTAAGGTCGTGGAGGACACGTATGAGGAGGGCTAGCGCGCTGCTTGAGCGCCTGGCGGCTCCTCCTGCGCGTACCACGCAGGAGCGTTACCGCCACGAGCTCAAATATCTCATTAACGAGGGCGAGCATTCCGCGCTGGCCTGCCGTATGGCGCCGGTGTTTAAGCTGGATAAGCATGCGCAGGCGGGCGGCTACACCATTCGCAGCCTGTACTTTGATGACTATTGCAACTCGGCCTACGAGGAAAAAGACGCCGGTATTCTCATGCGCAAAAAGTATCGCGTGCGCATCTATAACGGCAGCGACAAGGTGATTAAGCTCGAGCGTAAAAAGAAGTACGGTAGCTGGATCTACAAGGAGGACGCGCCGCTCACGCGCGACGAGTTTGAGCAGATTCTGGCCGGCGACTACGACTTTTTGCTCAGGAGCCCCCACCAACTCTGCCGTGAGTTCTATATCGAGTGCATCTGCAACATGATGCGCCCGCGCACCATCGTGGATTACGAGCGCGAGCCGTGGGTGATGGACGAGGGCACCGTGCGCGTTACGTTTGACATGAACGTGCGCGCCGCGGTGGGAAGCTTCGATATCTTTGATGCGACCTTGCCCGCGCTGCCGGTCTTGGAGCCCGGCAAACTAGTGATGGAGGTCAAGTTTACCGAGTTTTGCCCGCAGCTGGTGCGCGATATGGTGCCGCCGGGCGCGGCTGAGCTCACGGCGGTCTCCAAGTACTGCCTGTGCTACGAAAAGACCGCCTACCTGCGCGGATTTAATTAGTGGGAATCGGATTTTGAGAACCGAGGGGATATTTAGACCATGAGCACCAGGGACTTTTTTAAGAACTCCGTCTTGGAGGCGTTTGGCCAGGTCGACCCTGCCAAGATTGGCCTCTCGCTGCTCGTGGCACTCGCCATGGGCATCCTGATCTACTACGTGTACAAGCGCTTTTTTACCGGCGTGGTGTACTCGCGCAGCTTTGCCGTGACGCTTGTGGGCATGTGCGTGCTCACCTGCATGGTGACGCTCGCGATCTCGACCAACGTGGTCATCTCGCTCGGTATGGTCGGTGCTCTGTCTATCGTCCGCTACCGTACGGCGGTCAAGGACCCGCTCGATCTTCTGTATCTTTTTTGGGCCATTACCACGGGCATTACGGCGGGTGCCGGCATGTATGCGCTCGTAGGGCTTGCGGCAGTGGTGATCGTCGTGATGATCGCCGGCTTCGCTACGCACCAGGACAAGGCGCGCGTGTACATGATGGTTATCCACTATACGGGTCAGACCACGGGCGACGACATTGTGCGTGCCTTTGGCCGCACCAAGTTCACCGTTAAGTCTAAGACCATGCGCGGCGACAAGGTGGAGATGGCCGTCGAGGTGTTCTCGGACGGCGTGGGCATGCCCTATGCCGACGCCATCCGTGCGCTCGACGGCGTGGAGGACCTGACGCTCATCCAGTACAACGGCGAGTACCACGGATAACTTGGTTCCGGCGTTTTAATAAACGCCGGACCGCTCGACGCTGCGCGGGCATCTGCTCGACCAGGAATTCTATTTACTCAATTTGCTGGCAAGGCAGCTATCATGGTGCTTGTGAATTCGTTGTCAGGGGTGCTCGTGGTAAAGATGAAAGATGTGGCCGAGCTGGCGGGCGTTTCGAGCGCCGCCGTCTCGCGCTACCTCAACGGTGGATATATCTCGGCGGACAAGGCCGAGCGCATTAAGCAAGCGATTGAGCTGACCGGATACGTGCGGTCCAGCCAGGCTCGCGCGCTGCGCACCGGCTCCACCAAGCTCGTCGGCGTCATCGTGCCCAAGATCAACTCGGAATCCGTGAGCCGCATTACCGCCGGTATTGGCCAGGTGCTCGGTCGCCGTGGCTACCAGATGCTGCTCGCGAATACTGACAACGTGGCCGAGCGTGAGCTCGAGTATCTCGACCTGTTCCAGAACCATCCGGTCGATGGCATTGTGCTGGTGGCAACCATGATCACCGACGAACATCGTGCGGCCATTACGTCTTGCCGTGTGCCCATTGTGCTGATTGGCCAAAACGTCGAGGGCGCGGCGTGCGTCTATCACGACGATTACGAGGCTGCCTTTGAGCTGGGTCAGGCGCTTGCGGGCCGTGTGAATGGCAAGATTGCCTATATTGGAGTTACCGAAGAAGACCGCGCGGCTGGTTATGACCGCCGTCGCGGTTTTGAGGCCGGATTGCGCGCCGCGGGCAACCCGCTCGATGCCGCCTTAATTCGCCTGGGCTCGTTTACGCTCGACTCGGGCTATGGTGCGGCGCGTGAACTGCTTTCCGTCGACCCCGATGTTTCGTTTATCGCGTGCGCGACCGACACCATGGCGGCGGGCGCGCTGCGTGCCATCGATGAGGTTCGCGGCATGGGCGAGGGTATACACCGCGTGAGCGGTTTTGGCGACAACGCGTTTTTGCGCGCGCTGACGGGCGGCATTCCCACCGTGCATTATGGCTACCTGACCAGTGGCGTCGAGGCGACCAATATGTTGCTCAACACGCTCGATGGCGTGGAGGGGGAGAGCGGTCTCAAGACGCTCAAACTCGGCCATCAACTTATGAATGTCTAGGCTTTGGGCATGTCTGCCTGCCTTTGAGGCCCCTGTTTTTGCGGTAAAACTACCATTCGCCGGCTTTTTCCTACCGTTCACCCTACTATGAAAACGATTACAGACATATGAAACTGAAAACGATTACAGTGTAAGTGTCAAAGGTAGTCGGGTGCGCATGCACCCGTTGGAGGAAAGGGAAGTCATGGACTACCGCAAATCAGCCCAAGAGGTGCTCGACAACATCGGTGGCGCCGGCAACGTTGTTTCGGCCGCACACTGCGCCACGCGTCTGCGCCTGGTGATTGCCGATAACGCGAAGGTTGACAAGGAGGCCCTCGAGAATATCGACGGCGCTAAGGGCGTCTTTGAAGCCCAGGGCCAGCTCCAGATTATTTTTGGCACTGGCACCGTCAATAAGGTCTACGAGGAGTTCATCGCGCTCAGTGGCGTCGAGGCTGCCACCAAGGCCGAGGTCAAGGAGGCCGCGGCGCAGCAGCAGAACATCTTTATGCGCGCCATTAAGGTGCTCGGCGACGTCTTTGTCCCCATCATCCCTGCCATCGTGGCCTCGGGTCTGCTGCTGGGCATTATGAGCGCCCTCAACTTTATGGCCTCCAACGGCTTTATCGCGCTCGACACCAATAACTTTATCTACAAGATTGCCGACCTGGTCTCGGGCACGTCCTTTGGCATTCTGCAGATCCTGATCGGTTACTCCGCCGCTAAGGCCTTTGGCGCCAACCCGTATCTGGGCGCCGTTGTCGGTGGTGCGTTCATCAACTCCTCGCTACAGAGCGCCTACACGGTTGCCTCCGAGGGCGTGCAGACCATGGTCACCGTCATCCCTGGACTGTACAGCTTTGAGTGGGTCGGTTATCAGGGCCATGTGATCCCCATCGTCATCGCCTGCGCCATCCTCGCCTTCTTGGAGAAGCGTCTCCACAAGGTTGTCCCCGAGATGTTCGACCTCTTTGTGACCCCGCTCGTCTCGGTGTTCGTGACCGTGCTCGTGACCCTCGTTGCCGTCGGCCCCATCTTTGTCTGGGCCGAGAACGCCATTCTCGGTCTGATTCAGGCCCTGCTGACCCTGCCCTTCGGCATCGGTTCCTTTATCGTCGGCCTGTTCTATGCCCCCACGGTCGTTACCGGTATCCACCAGATGTACACCGCCATCGACCTGGGCCAGCTCGCCCAGTACGGTGTGACCTACTGGCTGCCCATCGCCAGCGCTGCCAACATCGCTCAGGGTGGCGCCGCACTCGCCGTTGCCTTTAAAACCCGCGATGCCAAGATCAAGGGCCTGGCGCTTCCTTCGGCTCTGTCCGCATTCATGGGCATTACCGAGCCTGCCATCTTTGGTGTGAACCTGCGCTTCTTTAAGCCCTTCATCGCCGGCTGCATCGGTGGCGGTTGCGGCGCCCTGGTCTGCGCGCTCACTTCGCTGGCCGCCTCCGGCACGGGCGTTACGGGTATCTTCGGTATCCTGCTGTGCCTGGCCCAGCCCGTGCAGTACGTGATCATGTTTGCGGTCGCCGCGCTGGTTTCCTTTGCCGTCTCGTTTGTCCTATACAAGGACGAGCCTAAGGCTTCCGAGCGGGCCTAAGAGCTTTTGATTGAGGAACACCCATGGGCTGTATGCTCGCGGGCGTTTCCCGTATCTGGTGCCGATCTCTGGTGCCTTATAACTTTCGATCCGTTAGGACTTTGATATGTCTAATGCACTTGGTCGCGACCTTGCAAAGCTGGTCGCCGCTGTTGACGCCGCCGCCTCTGAGTGCGGTCATGGCGCATATGGCCAGCGCTTCCATATTATGCCGCCGGCGGGCTGGCTCAACGACCCCAACGGTCTTTGTCAGGCCAATAGCGTGTTTCACGCATACTTCCAGTATGCTCCGTTTGATGTGAACGGCGGCGTCAAGATGTGGGGCCATGCCACGAGCCGCGACCTTATGAACTGGGAATATGTTGGCGCGCCGCTGCTTCCCGATGAGCCGTTCGACTGCCATGGTGTGTACTCGGGCTCGGCATTGGTCGAGGACGGTCGCATTCGCGTGCTCTATACCGGCAACGTTAAGCTCCCCGATGCGGACGGCGTTTATGACTATGTCAACACCGGCCGTCGCGCCGATACCGTGTATGTCGAGAGCGCCGATGGACAGACGTTTAGCCAAAAGCGCGTGGTGCTGGCGTCCGAGGATTATCCCGAGGATTTGACCTGCCACGTGCGTGACCCCAAGGTGTGGCGCGATGATGATGGGCGTTATCACATGGTGCTGGGCGCGCGTCGTCGAGTTGACGGGCCGCACGTCGAGAGCCGTTTTTGCGCCATGCATGGCGAGGGTGCCGGGCGCGATGTGGGCGAGATCCTGGTGTATGGCTCGGCCGATATGCTGAGCTGGGAGCTCGAGAGCCGCGTGTCTACGCCCGAGCGTTTTGGCTTTATGTGGGAGTGCCCGGGGTATCTGGAGATTGAGACGGATGGCGGTGTACCGGCGAAGTGGCTGTCCTTCTCCCCCCAGGGGCTCGAGGGCGGTCGTTGGGACCGCGGCAATGTGTATGCCGCTGGCTACATGCCTGTAACGGGCGACATTACCGGTGGTGACGGTGCCTATGAGCTGGGCGATTTCCGTCTGTGGGACGCCGGTTTTGACTTCTATGCTCCGCAGGAGTTTACGTCCGAGGACGGTCGCCATATTCTAATCGGCTGGATGGGCATGCCCGATGAGCCGACCTATGGCAACGTACCCACCGTGGTGTGCGGCTGGCAGCACTGCATGACGGTGCCGCGTGAGCTTACAGCCGGTGCCGGCGGCGTGGTGCTGCAGCAGCCGGCGCGCGAGATCGAGCACCATTATGCCTCGGTGCGTGTGGGGGAGGGCTCGTTGGAGGTTGCCGACGATACCTGCTTTGACGTTGTTGTCGACGGTGTCGGCGGCACGTTTACCGCGATCGTTGACGGCGAGCTGAAGCTGGCGTTTGTGCTCGCCGAGGGCGAACTGCCCTCGCGCTTTGAGATGCGATTTACCGATGAGGGTCGCGCTTCTGCCGGCTGCGGTCGCACCGTGCGCTGGGAGCCCGTCGACGAGGTTCGTAACGTGCGCATTGTCGGCGATGTCTCGTCGGTCGAGGTGTTTGTGAACGATGGCGCGCTCGTGTTTTCGACGCGCATCTATCCCGAGACTTATGGCTTGTCCGTTGACGCTCCGGGTGCGAGCGTGATCTATCACACGCTCAACATTTAGTCGATTCGTCGCATATCGGCGCTATACTGCAGCCGTTGCCCACGATGCGGGAAACACCCGCATCGTGGGTTTTTGTTTTGAAGGGACGGTACCGTATGGGCGTGCAGCAGCTAGAAGATGCCTGGGCTTTGAAAGCCGGCGCGCGTGAGGCGCGTCTTGTTGCGGCTTCGCATGTGCCGGCGGCGCTGTCGCTGCTGGGAATCGTGCGTCCCGGTGACCGCCTGGTGGCCTTTGCGGATGACTTTGCCGATGCGTTTGTGCGCGGCTTTGATGGCTGCGACGTGGCTATGGTGGGGGAGCCGTCGGTTACAGCGTTTGCTGCTGCGTCCGAGGGCTTCGATGCTTCGTTTGATGCCGAGGGGCCGCACCTGTGGTGGTTTGTGAACTCAATCGGTGGCTTTGGCTTGCGTGTGCCCGATCTTCGCGCTCTGGGCCGCGCGGCTCGTGAGACGCATGCGCTGCTGGTTGTGGACAACACCGTGGCTAACGTCTTTGGCTGCGATCCGCTGCGGCTGGGTGCCGCGCTGTCGCTCGAGGCGCTCGACCGCGCGTGCGCCGGTGGGGCGCCGCGCAAGCTTGTGGCGGTGTCGGTCGCGCGCTCGCAGCTCAAGCGCCATCGTGTGGATGCTGCTGCCGAGTGCGCGCATGCGCTGCTCGATGGGTGCGGATTGGCCGCGCTCGATTTGTCCTCCGATGAGGCCGAGGTTCTAGAACGCGGGCTCGATACGCTCGAAGCCCGCATGCAGGCGCACTTCGACCGCGCCCGTGCGCTGGCCGAGTATCTGGCCGCCAACGAAATGGTGCGCAACGTGCGCTATCCCGGGCTGATCTCGCATCCCGACCATGCCATCGCGACCGGCATCCTGGAGCACGGTTTTGGCCCGGCAGTAGAGTTTGACCTGATGGACTGCACCGCAGGCGAATTCTTCAGCATACTGCCGGACGAATTCCGCACATCACCCGCCGGCGGCGCAACAACGCGCCTTTCGGCCCCACGCGGCAAGCAGGGGAGCACCATCCGCCTCTTCAGCGGCACCGACAACCCCCTGGTCGTAGCGTCCACCCTAGACAACGCCCTCCGCAAGTAGCTAATTTGGGACGGGGCTTATTTAGCTTCCCAATGTCAATTTTTGGCTATGAGTCATGAATGCTCTGGATGGGTAGCTAAAAAAGCCCCGTCCCAAATTAGCTACTCTGGTTGATGGTGGCGATGAGGGCGTCGGCTTTGGTGGCGATGACGTTGTTGATGTCGGCCTGGAGGGTTTCGTAGACTTCGATGGCTCGCTCGCCGGCGGGGGTGAGGGTGGATCCGCGGGCTCCGTCGCGCTCGATGAGCTTGCAGCCCAGCTGACCTTCGGCCTCGTTCACAATGCGCCAGGCCTTGGAATACGCCATACCCATGCTCTTGGCGGCGCGGTTGAGCGAGCGCTCGCGGGCTATGCCTTGCAGCAGCAAGACGCAGCCGTGGCCGAACACGCCCGGCAGATCCTTGTCGCACGCTTGAATGACCAACTTTGCCGTCGTCTTGTACTCCATGTGCTCCACGTCTCCCCGCTAAAGTATTTGCTGGGCAAACGCAAAGCCTGCGTCAAACCCTCGTGTGCTCTTCTTAAATCATGCATTGTAGCAGTCAAAGTGCGTTAAGATACTTCCCCAGTATTGGGCGCCCAAGGTTGGGCTGGGTCCTACGAGGCCTGCAGCCGACCGGTCGCATGGAAAAAGGAGAAACATGGCTACGTTCTTTCCCGGTGAGTCCCACACGTTTTCGGAGTATCTGCTGGTTCCTGGTTACTCGTCCTCGCAGTGCATCCCCAACAACGTCTCTCTTAAGACGCCGCTGACCCGCTTTAAGCGCGGTGAGAAGCCGGCAATCACCCTGAACATCCCCATGGTTTCCGCCATCATGCAGTCCGTCTCGGGCGTCGACATGGGTGTCGCGCTCGCTACCGAGGGTGGCCTGTCCTTCATCTACGGTTCCCAGAGCGCCGAGTCCGAGGCCGCCATGGTCAAGGCCGTCAAGGATCACAAGGCTGGCTTCGTTCAGTCCGATTCCACGCTGACCCCCGATATGACCATGGAGCAGGTCATCGAGCTCAAGGAGAAGACCGGTCACTCCACCATGCCGGTCACCGACGACGGCACTCCCAAGGGTAAGCTCCTTGGCATCGTCACCAGCCGTGACTATCGCCCCAGCCGCGATGACCACCAGACGAAGGTCTCCGAGTTCATGACCCCGCGTGAGCAGCTCATCGTGGGCGACAAGAACATCAGCCTCAAGGTTGCTAACGACGTCATCTGGGACAATAAGCTCAACGCCCTGCCCATCGTCGACGACTACGATCACCTGATGGGTATCGTCTTCCGCAAGGACTACGACAGCCACAAGACCAACCCCAACGAGCTGCTCGACGGCGACAAGCGCTACATGGTCGGCGCCGGCATCAACACCCGTGACTATGCCGAGCGCGTGCCGCTGCTCATCGAGGCCGGCGCCGACGTCCTGTGCATCGACTCTTCCGAGGGCTTCAGCGAGTGGCAGAAGCGCACCATTGAGTGGATTCGCGCCAACTACGGCGAGGACGTCAAGGTCGGTGCCGGTAACGTCGTCGACGCCGAGGGCTTCCGCTTCCTGGCAGACTGCGGTGCCGACTTCATCAAGGTCGGTATCGGCGGCGGTTCCATCTGCATTACCCGCGAGACCAAGGGCATCGGCCGTGGCCAGGCCACCGCGCTGATCGACGTCTGCCGTGCTCGCGACGAGTACTACGAGGAGACCGGCGTCTACGTGCCCGTGTGCTCCGACGGCGGTATCGTCTACGACTACCACATGACGCTCGCCCTTGCCATGGGTGCTGACTTTATGATGCTGGGCCGCTACTTCGCCCGTTTCGACGAGAGCCCGACCGAGCGCGTCAACGTCAACGGCCAGTACATGAAGGAGTACTGGGGTGAGGGTTCCGCGCGTGCCCGCAACTGGCAGCGCTACGACCTGGGCGGTGCCGCGAAGCTCAGCTTCGTCGAGGGCGTCGACTCCTACGTCCCGTACGCCGGCTCCCTCAAGGACGGCGTGGGCGGCACGCTTTACAAGGTTAAGTCCACGATGTGCAACTGCGGTGCCCTCTCGATCCCCGAGCTCCAGGAAAAGGCACGCCTGACCCTGGTCAGCTCCACCTCCATCGTCGAAGGCGGCGCCCACGACGTAGTCGTCAAGGATTCCCAGCAGAGCGTCAGCTACCGCTAGGCGGCTTTCCCAAGCACCGCACCTTGCCGTTCAAACCGTCGCTCGCGTACCAAAGTACGCGTCGCTCCTCTTTCACGGCAATCTGCGACACTTGGAAAACCCGGGCATGCTTGGACGGTAACAAATAGCGGTTGATTCACAACCACGTTATTTAGATAAAGCGAGATGCCTGCAAGTCGCAGGCATCTCGCTTGTCGTATTTGCTATCATCATGCGAGTTAACGATGTGGCGGGGCGTTCTTACCTTTGCTCGCTGCAAGTTCCGCACGCAAAGAAGAGCACTAAATGTGCTCTTCGTCTTGCGCAGGACTGTCCGCAGCAGCGAGTAAAGGTAAGAACGCCCCGCCCCAACCGAGATAACAAAGGAGCTGATATGTGCGATTGCACAGATCATAAGGACGAGATCCCTGCCTACGACGCGCAGGCCATTGAGTCCAGGTGGATGAAGGCCTGGGAGGACTCCAACCTCTTTGCCGTCGACACCGACGACAGTAAGCCCAAGAAGTACGTGCTCGAGATGTTCCCGTATCCGTCGGGCGACCTGCACATGGGTCACGCGCGCAACTACACCATCGGCGATGCCATGGCCCGTCAGGCCCGCATGCGCGGCTACGACGTGCTGCACCCCATCGGCTTCGATGCCTTTGGCCTGCCCGCCGAGAACGCCGCCATCAAGCACAATACGCAGGCTGCCGCCTGGACGTATAAGAACATGGATCAGGCGCTTGCCACGATGAAGCGCATGGGCTTCTCCTACGATCTGGATCGCATGGTCAAGACCTGCAGCCCCGACTATTACCGCTGGGGCCAGTGGATCTTTGAGAAGATGTGGGAAAAGGGCCTGGTCTACCGTAAGAAGAACCCGGTCAACTGGTGCCCCACCTGCAAGACCGTTCTGGCCAACGAGCAGGTCACCGAGGGCGAGTGCTGGCGTTGCCACAGCGCCGTCGAGAAGCGCGACCTGACGCAGTAGTATCTCAAGATCACCGACTACGCGCAGGAGCTTCTGGACGACCTGGACCAGCTGGACGGCTGGCCGGAGCGAGTCAAGCAGATGCAGGCGAACTGGATCGGCCGTTCCGAGGGCGCTGAAGTGAAGTTCACGCTGTGCGACAAGCAGGGCAATGCGCCTGAGAACCCCACGGAAGACGACCTGATCACCGTGTTCACCACGCGTGCCGACACGCTGTTCGGCGCGAGCTTCTTCGTGCTTGCTCCTGAATACAAGGGTCTCGCGGCGCTTGTCGAGGGTACCGAATACGAGAAGCCGGTTATGGACCTCGTCGAGGCCTCCAAGAAGATCACCGCGGTGCAGCGCGCTCAGGGTGACCACGAAAAGCACGGAGAGTTCACCGGCCGTTACGCGGTCAATCCCATCAATGGCGAAAAGCTGCCTATTTGGGTTGCCGACTATGTCGTTGCCGATTACGGCACGGGTGCCGTTATGGCTGTTCCGTGCGGTGACTGTCTCTTATACACATCTCCGAGCCCACGAGACTAAG
>URXE01000027.1 GCA_900551815.1 uncultured Collinsella sp. | reverse complement strand
ACACATCCGCGCTGAGCGGCGAGGGCGCCGAAATCCTAAACAAGGAAGCCAAAAACACCGCGCCCACCGACCAGCAGGCGGCCGACGACACCGAAAAGGACAACGACGGCTTCCCCGATGGCTCCTACGACCTGTTGATGATCGGTGACTCCGTGTCGCTGCGCGCCGTTGATTCCTTTGACGGTGTGTTCCCGCACAGCCATATCGATGCCGAAAAGGGCCGCCAGTTTGATGCGGGCCGCGCGACATTTGAGGGCTATATCCAGCAGAACCTTGCCGGCAAGATCGTGGTCTTTGCCCTGGGCACCAACGGTTTGGTAACGGACGCCCAGGTCGATGCGATCATGGCCGACGCCGGCGAGCAGCGTATTGTCGTATTTGTAAACACGCGTAGCCCGCAGCCGTGGGTCGGCTCCACGAACCAGGCCATCGCCAACGCCGCCACGCGCTACAAGAATGTACGCGTTATCGACTGGTACGGATATAGTGCCAACCGCAATGATCTGTTCGATGGCGATGGCACGCACCTCTCGAACGCGGGCGTGACCGAGTACCTTAAGCTCATCCACGATGCCGTCAAGAAGGACCTGCCCGTGCATCCCGAGGATCACGTTAACGATCCGCAGCCGGCGGCTGTCAAATCCGCTGCCGATGCACTCGTCAGCGCCCTCGCCTACAAACCGCACAAGCTAGGCACCGACAAGTAACGCGCAGCCAAATCTGCTTCTACCCGCAGCAAACAACCCAAAATCGCTCTTTTCGAGCCGACTCCGAGAGGCCGTGGGCAAAAAACAGGCCGCAGCCCATGGCGGCGACCTGTTTAGAGTCCAAAAGAAGCGCTACGCGCTGTAGCCCATCGCTTGCAGAACAAACATGACGACCGTCAGCACCGTAATCACACCGATAGTCGCCCAGGTGAGCACATTCCACACGCGGCCGTTGCGGTTGGCGCCCATAATGTGTCGATCGGCGGCAATAAGCACCTGGAACACCAGGACCACAGGCAAAAGCACGCCGTTGATGACCTGCGAGGTCATCATAATCTGGAACAGGTCGACACCGGGCATGAGCACCAGCACGGCAGAGATGCCAATGATGGCCGTAATGATGCCGCGGTAGACCGGGGCCTCATCCCAGCTGCGATCGGCACCGCGTTCCCAGCCAAATGCCTCGCAGATAGCACTCGACGTAACACCCGGCAGCACGCAGGCGGCCAAGAAGCTCGCCGCGACCAGGCCCGAGGCAAACAGCACCGTGGACCACTGGCCCGCGATGGGCTCCAATGCGCGGGCGGCGTCGGCAGCATCGCTGATCTGAATGCCCGCGGGGAACAGTACCGTACCGGTCGTTATGATAATAAAGCCGGCAATGACATCGGCGGCGATCGAGCCGCTCACGGTATCAATGCGCTGCAGCACGATATCGTCCTCACCCGCATTCTTATCGACCACGTTGTTCTGCGCCAAGAAGATCATCCACGGCGCGATGGTGGTACCGATCGTTGCGACCACAAGCGACACGTAGCTGGGGTCGTTTTGGATGTTGGGCACAACCAGGTCGACCGCCACCTCGCCCCAGCTGGGACCAGCCATAAATGCAGCGACGATGTAGGTCACAAACACGCAGCTCACCAGCAGCAGAATCTTCTCGATGCGCTGGAAGCTGCCCGACATGGTAAGCATCCAAACCAGCAGGGCCACCAACGGCACCGAAATGCTCGCCGGCACGCCAAAGAGGGCAAGACCGCTCGCGATACCCGCAAACTCCGAAATGGTCACGGCCGTGTTGGCGATCAGCAGCGCCGCCATGGCCAGCACGCTCCTGCGCACGCCAAAGCGCTCGCGGATGAGCGAGGCCAAGCCCTTGCCTGTGACGCAGCCACAACGCGCCGCAGTCTCCTGCGTCACGATGAGCAGCACGGTCATGACGGGAAGCATCCACAGCATCTTGTAGCCATAGCTGGCACCGGCGCTGGAATACGTGGCGATGCCGCCGGCGTCATTACCCGAAAGCGCCGCCAGAAGGCCAGGGCCCATGGCGCCAAAGATGGCCGCAATGGTCAGCTTTTGCTTGGTGCTCGCCTTTTGCTTCGTGTTTTGCACGCGACCACCTACCCCATGACCGACATGGCAAGCAGCATCGCGGCGATGCAGTACGCCACACACGAGATCATGACGGCAATGACGTTCATGGCGGTACCCGACGTATTGAGGTCGTGCTCGTCACGCCAGAACAGCACCATCAGGTAAATCACAGCGCTCATGTTGCCAATCAGGCAAACGATGGCCGCAATGTTAAAGCAGCCGGTAAAGAGTTGCTCTTCAAACATGGGCGCATCGAGGAATGCGGCGGTGCGCACCAGCTGGGCGCACAGGTAGGTCACGAGCGACAGAATCAGGCCCATGCCCGTGCTCTGGAAGAAGAACCCCAGATACGGCTTGGGCTCATCGTCATGGCCGTCGTACTCCAGGAAGTAGTTCTTGACGAACGACACCATACGCGAGGCAGCCAGCAGCACGAGCGGCATGGCGCACATGGGGAACACCACCAGATGCGCGGAGCCCAGCGCCGTCCCCAGCACTGTTGCCATGATGCACGAGGCAATGCCCCACACGACAACCCAGTACTGGCGATGCACAAACCAGCTGAGCACATTCGTCGAGTCGTCGGACGCGCTGTCGCCCGAGCCGACGCCTGCGATCTGCAGGTCCTCCTGGTGTTCCTCGGCGATAACGTCCATGGCGTCGTCAAAGGTCACGATACCCAAAATATGACGGTTCTCGTCGCAAACGGGGATGGCGACCAGGTCGTACTTGGTCATCTCGTCCGTTACGTCTTCCTGGTCATCGTCGGGCGACACATAAACCAGGTCGCGATAGGCCAGCTGGCCCAGCGTGGCGTCGCGGTCGGCCACGATGAGCGTGCGTAGCGAAAGCACGCCAGTGAGCATGCCGCTCGGGTCCTCGGTATAGACGTAGTAAACGCTCTCGAAGTCCTCGTCGAGCTTGCGGATCGCCTCGATGGCGTCAGCGACCGTCGCCGTGGCAGGCAGGGAGACAAACTCCGAGGTCATGATGCGACCGGCAGTGTTGTCCTCATAGCCCAGCAGGTTACGAATCGCCTTCTCCTCCTGAACGCCCATCAGGCGCAGAAGCTTCTCGGCCTTCTCGTAATCGAGCTCGTCGATCAGATCGGCGGCGTCGTCCGGGTCCATCATGGCCAGCATCGACGATGCATCGGTGTCGGACAGGCCCTCGAGCATCTCGGTCATAAGTTCATCGTCATCGAACTCCGAGATGGCCTCGGCGGCCTGGGCAGTATCGAGCTGCGCGAACACCTGTGCACGCAGGCGCGGGTCGAGCTGCTCGATAATGTCGGCAATATCAGCAGGATGCAGCTCGCCAAGCGTCTTGTGCGACACCGACAGCTGAATGTTCTTAGTCGAACGGTCGAGCAGGTCCATGTAGGACCAGGCGATGATGTCCTCGCCGAGCGGTTTGCCCAGGTGCTTCATAAAGCTCTCGACGACATGCTCGAGGGCGGGGCTGATCGCGCGCAGCAGACCGCGGGCGCCAACTTCGGCACCCAGCAGGCGCAGTTGATTTTCGCCCGACATGGAAAACTTGATGTCGTTTACGCGCACGACCTTCATGCCCTGCGTGTCGACAATCTGCTTGTTGAGCACGTCACGGGCGAGCAAGAGTTCGGTCGGCTGCAGGTACGAAAAACGGATTTCGGTGGCCGGCGACTTAAGGTGCACACCCGTCTCGTCGATACGGTCGACCCATTTGCGCCAGCTGATCATAAATGGCGTCTTGCCGGGTCCGCGGAACGCGAGCGACGTCACGTGCGGAAAAACTTCGCCGGTAGCAATGCCAAAATCGTTCACAACGCCGAGCTTTTCGCCATCGACGTCCAAGACCGGCAGTTTGAGCATCTCACTCAGATAATTCACTGGTGCTCCCCATCATTATCCCTTCGGACTGCGGCCATGCCGGCACGCCGTCCGTGGACTATTAGATATGTATACGCATGCGCGGGCGGCACGCCGCTCGGCGCTCACACCCCGTACATGCGCAAGAAGCACCTGCATGGGGTCATCGACTGTATGGTCGAGGTTTGGATTTCACCTGCAACCTTTCTCTTGACCCTTGTTATCCGCAGTAACTATAGCATCAGCATCGCGCCGTGGCGTCAAATTTATGCTCCAAACATCGCAGGCATATCAAACGCTGACGCATCCGTGACATAGTCATTGGGGACGTTCTTACATGACTAGTCTGTGGTGTCGTCATCTTCGGCGAGCTGGGGGAACACGGCGTTTTTGGGCATGGTGACCTTCGTCAGCGAGGCGAGCTTTTTGCTCAGCGATGTATCCGTCTTGACCAGATCGCTCAATGTCACGATTTTGTAGCCGTCGGCAATAAGCCCGTCGATAATCTGCGGCAGCGCCTCGAGCGTCTGCTCGGCACATTCATCGTTATCGGTCAGCAGCACAATATTGCCTGGCGTCACCGAATCGAGCACCGTCGAGACCTGCTCGTCGGCACCGTTGAGCAGCCAGTCGCCCGAATCGATATTCCACGAGACCACGGCAGACACCAGGTCCATCGCATCAATCCAGTTTTGCTCGTCAAAGGCTGCGTAGGGAGCACGCAAAAGCATCGTCGACGTTCCGGTCGCGGACTTGATCGCCTCGGTGCCCTTCGAAACCTGTTCGCGCACCGCATCGCGATCCTTGCCCTTGAGCGATTCGTCGCTGTAACTGTTGGAGCCGACCTCGCAGCCGGCATCGACAATCGCCTTGGCCGTGGCGGGCGAGGCCTCGGCCGCATCGCCCGACAGGAAGAACGTCGCGGTGACGCCCTTTTCCTTGAGCACCTGCAAGATCTGCTTGGTCGCTCCGCTCGGGCCTTCATCAAACGTCAGCGCCACGTACTTTTCGTTGCCCTTGGGCGCCACGCTCGCGCACTCGACTACGCAATCGGTGGCGGGCACGACCTCGCCGCGGTCCTGCGTCTTGCCCGACTGCTCGCCGACCCACACCTCAGAGCGACCCTGGATACCCCACGTCTTAACGTACTCGATGGCACCCGTGCCCTCGACCTTGAGCTTGGGCTCGATAACCGTCGCCTGGACCTCATGCTTCTCATACGTGTCGCGGCCGTCTTTGACCGTCACCTTCTCGCCGCCCGTAAGCTCGCGGCTTTTCCACTTGCCCTGTTTTACGCGCTTGCCGTCCACTTTTACCGACAGCTTTTCGCCGCCATGGCGAGTAAGCACGCTGTCGTCAACGGCCAGCAAGTCCCCGGCGTCGTAGGTATCGGTCAGCTCCTGGTCGTCGATGAGATTTTGCAGCGTAGAGCCGACGCGCACTGCAGTCTCCTGGCCGTTGAGGACGACATCCACGCTGCGGTTGACGTAGCCCACGACGGCGGCGACAAACAGCACGAGCGCGCAGCCCACGGCGATGAGTGCATAGGGCAGGCGAGACGGACGACGGGGCGTGCGGCCGTTGCCGATGCGAGCGCTTCGGTCGCTAAAGCCGCGGCTATGGTTGAGATACATCGCGCCGGGCTTACGGTGACGCTTGCGCTGACCGCTGGGCAGCTGCCCCAGATCGCGGCGCGCCGTCGGACGCGCGCCCGGGCGTCCGTGTGAATATGATCCGTTTTGGCGCATGTGCCCTCCCCCATAAACGCAGCAAGCCGGAGCAACAGGTCTCCGGCTTGCCTCCCATCAATTGGTACGTCGCTATTTGCTGGCTTTCGACGGGCCCCCGCTCGCCTTTTGGTATTCGTCCTTAAAGGCCTTGAACATACCGCGCGTCTTGCCGAGCTGCTTGCCCAGCGCGCGACTGCCCTTGTCCACGGCGACCGAACCTTTGTCATCGAGCACCTTGGCGCCCTTCTTGACCTTATCGCCCACCATGACGCTTGCCTCGGCAGCCTTTGCGGCGGCGCCGCCCGAATACCCGAGCGACTTGACCTCGTCCGAAACGATCATCGCGCCGTCCGCATAGCCGCGCAGCATCGTCGGCGGCATCTGCGTGTCGCCCACCAGCACACTCGAGGCAGTGCCAGTGGTCACGTAGAACGTCTGCACGACGCCCGAACGCGGTTTGAACTCCACATCCGAGCAATAGCCGACGACATCGCCCGACTCCGTGCGCACGTCCATGCCAACCCAGATAATGCAATCGTCCAGGTCGATGTCGAGGCGCTTGGCCGCAGCGGCATCGTAGGTGCCCTTGACGTCGTCAACCGCAATGGCGCCCTCGTAGACGCCAATGGCGTCGAGCGCCACAAATCGGTCGGGGCGTTCGATCATGCCCGCGATATCGGACTGGCGGACCATAAAGCCCACCACGCGCGTGCCGCCCGGGGTAAAGACCGGAAAGTGAATCTTGCCGAGCTTTTTAGGGCTGCGCGGCGTGCCATCTTTTTTGGTGCGCTTATCCTCGGCAGGCTTGCGATAGATCTTGGCGCCGACAAAATCCCCGGCGCGCATTATGCCTCGGTCGAAGGCTCCGCGGCCTCGGCGTCGGCCTCGACGGCGTTCTCGACCACGACATCGGCGGCGGGCGTCACGTTACCGCCCGAGATAGCGTCGTTGAGCTGCTCACGCAGCTGGTCCATGCGCTCGCGGGCAAGGTCAACCTTGGCACGCAGGTCATCGGTCTTGGCGTCGACCATCGGGCCAAAATCGTTGACCGCGGCGCGGGCCTCCTCGGCACCGTGCTCGTAGGTGTCGCGCATGTTATCCCAGGCGTCGTTGGCGATATCGGCAGCCATGGCGCGGGTCTCGGCGCCCGAGCGCGGAGCCAGGGCGACACCGATGATGGCGCCGACGGCAGCGCCGAAGAGCGCACCCGAGATAAAGTTGAAAGTCTTACCCATGTTCATTCCTCTCCTGCGGGCACCTCGGCGCCCACCGTTTGAATGCTGTCCATTATACCCGCAGCACAGCGCTTGCCGTCTTGCTCATCTGCGTACGGTAAAGGCGCAGGTACATGATGGTGATAAGCGGGTGAGCCTACTCCTGCGGCATGGCAGGCATGGCCACCGTGGCGGCCGGGTCCTCGCCGGCGCCGTCAACGAGCGGCAGCGCTCCCTCGTGCGCGGGGGCAACCGGAGCCGTCGCCGCACCACCGTAGACGGCAGCGGGGGCCTCATGGCTCTCAGCGGTCGCGCCCTCGGTATCGATTACCTCCTGTGGCTCGTCGTCAAAGCTCGGGACGCCCTGGGGCTCCGCGTACTCGGGCTCGGAGGCAGCCTCGGCAGGCTCGACGGCAGGCTCGGCAGGCGCCTCGTCGACAGGCTCGGCGGCAGCCTCGGCAGGCGCCTCGCCCTCGGTCGCGTCCCCGGCCTCGCCCTCGGCGTTTGCGGCGGCGACGGCCTCGTGCGGGTCCTTGCCCTCGGCCTCGGCACGCATGCCCAGTACCAGGTTGCGCAAACCCGCGACCGTACCGTCCACATCGGGAGCGGGCTGGTCGGCATGCAGATAGGCCCAATCCATCATAAAGGTCGCCGAAGACAGCGCGCCGATGGCCAGCGCGTCGTCGGGACACGAAAGCTCGACCTCAAAGACACGCTCATCGTGCTCACTCACGCGGGTGCGACCGCACGAAATGCTACCGGCAAGCCCGGTCTCGTTCATGAGCTCGACCGTCACGTGCTCCAGCAGATGGCAAAGCTCGGTCTGGCCCATGCAGTCCTGGAATTCGCGACCGGAATCGCCCAGGCACAGATGCTTGGCAATCGCGGGCACCAGGTAGTACACGCGCGCCGTAGCCTCGATGTCCTCCGAGGTCATGAGCGGCATGCCGGGGTTCACCAGCACATGCGCGCAGATCTTGTCCTCGCTGACGGTGACCTTAAGGATGTTGAACAGGCCTGCCATAACTCTCCCCTACTCTTCCTCGCCCTACTCGTCGCCATCGTGCGGGTCCGCAGAACCCGCGTCCGACGCCGCCGGCTTATCTGCCGAGGACTCGGAATCCTTCTTATCGGTTTCGGCCGGAGCGATCACGCGAATGAGCGAGATGCGCTGGCCACGCATCGACTGCACCTTAAACTTGTACCCCGCAACCTCAAACACCTCTCCGATGTCGGGCACCGAGTCGCAAAGCTCCAAAATCCAGCCGGCGATGGTCTCATAATCATCGCTTTCCTCGAGCGGCCAACCAAGCTCAATCGCGTCATCGCACGAAAAACGCCCATCGACAAGCCACTCGCGGCGCGAAAGGCGCGTGAGGTACTTGTTGTCGGGATCGAACTCGTCCTCGATCTCGCCCACGATCTCCTCGACGATGTCCTCGATGGTGATGATGCCGGCCGTGCCGCCGTACTCGTCCACGACCACCACGATCTGGTCGTGCGAGGTCTGCATCTCGGACAGCAGCGGCAAGATGTCCTTGGTGTCGGGCACAAAGGTGGCGTCGCGCAAAAAGTCGGCGATGGGCTGGTCGCCCTTGCCGTCGAGCGAGGGTTGGATCAGGTCCTTGATGTGCGCGATGCCCGCGACGTTGTCGGGATCCTCGTGATAGACGGGGATGCGGCTAAAGCCGGTCTGGCGCATGGCGGACAGCACGTCGGCGACCGTCTCGTCGTCCTCGCACATGGTGGTGTCCACGCGCGGCACCATGACCTCGCGGGCAACGGTGTCGCCCAGGTCGAAGATCTCGTGGATCATGCGCTTTTCCTCGTCGAGCAGATCATCCTGCTCCGAGACCATGTACTTGATCTCTTCCTCCGAGACGTTTTGGCGGTCGTCGGCGCTCTTGATGCGCAGGATGCGGGCCAGGCCGTCGGAGCAGGCACCGGTCAGCCACACGAGCGGGCGGGCAATCTTTTGAAACACCGAAAGCGGTCCCACGACCTGCTTGGATACACCCTCGGCGTTAGCGAGGCCGATGCGCTTGGGCACGAGCTCGCCAATCACGATGGACACAAAGGCGACGGCGACGGTGATGATGACCGGCGCCAGGCCGCGCGCGATGGCGGAAAGCGGCGCGATGCCAAAGCTCATGAGCCACGTGGCAAGCGGGTCGGACAGGCTCGTCGAAGCGACGGCGGACGAGGCAAAGCCCACGAGCGTGATGGCGACCTGGATGGTGGCGAGCAGCTGGTCGGAATCGGCAGCCAGCTTAATGGCGCGCTCGGCGCGCTTGTCGCCTTCCTCGGCCTCGTGCTCCAGCACGGCGCGCTTTGCCGTGGTGAGCGCCATCTCGGACATAGAGAAGTAGCCGTTGATGAGGGTTAAAACGAGGGTAGTGATAAGGGAGATGGTTATGTCCATCGGGAGTTTCTCGAACCTCCAAGATTCGGGACGTCAGGGTAAAACGTTGATGACGGATACGGCAATTGTGCCAGCGCCCAAACGAGGACGCGGGCGCGAAGGCGTGGTCGCTAGATTACGAAGAGGATCACCGCCATGAACTGGAAGATGCTACCGGCGAGCACCCACAGGTGAAACACGCTGTGTAGATAGCGCACGTTTTTGGCGATATAGAACGGCACGCCCGCGGTGTAGCACACGCCGCCGACGGCGAGCAGGGCAAGTGCCACGGGATTGAGCAGCGCCACAAGTTCGGGCAGCTTAAAGACAACGAGCCAGCCCATCAGCAGGTAGACCAAGCCACTTACCCAGTGCGGTTGACGCTCGCGCATAAAGCACTCGAGGGCGATGCCGACAATGGCGATGGCCCATACGGCAAAGAACAGCGCAGGGCCGCCGTCGTTTGCGAGCGTGATAAGGCAAAACGGCGTATAGCTGCCGGCTATGAGCAGGTAGATGCAGCTATGGTCGATGATGCGAAACACGCGCTTGGCGCGCGCGGGCTGAATCGCGTGGTAGAGCGTGGAGGCCAGATATTCGAGAATAATGCTGACGCCATAGACAATCGCCGCGGCCATGTGGGCCGGGCCTCCGCCGCGCAGGGCAGCGAATACGATCAGGAGCACCAGGCCCGCGATACCCAGCAGGCAGCCGACACCATGGGTGACGGAGTTCATGATCTCCTCGCCCACCGTGTAGTGTGGAACGGCCGCGGTCTTGGGTCGCGGCTTAGAACTGTCGCTCGAATCGGACATGCCGGTTACATCCTCCAACGTAAAGAGTTCTCAACACTATATCAAAGCGTCTAGGTACGTGCGAAATTTGCACCATACGCGACCCTTTGTTTACCCATTCTTTGTCTGTTGACGCATCAACGGCGAACGTCCATAATGCGCTTGCATTAAATGTTGATGTATTAACATCTTATAGGAGAATACCGCATGTCTCAAAACGCACGTTCCCATCGAAAGCTCAAGATAGCCGGCATCGTTGCACTGGTGGTTGTCGTTGCGCTGCTCGGATTTGCCGGCAACTTCCTGTTTGACTTCGCGCTGAATCCCCGCGCGCAGTACACCATGAAGATGATGCAGGATAGCAAGAACGACAAAGACGGTGAGCAGCCGGATGCCGAGGAAACCGAGGCGCGGGCGTGGTTTAAAGAGAATCGTGAGAGCAGCAGCCTCACCGCAGATGACGGAACCGAACTTGCCGCTTGGTATTTTGCCGCCTCGGAGAACACCCATGATTACGCCGTCTGCCTGCATGGATATACCAACGAGCCCATCGGCATGGCCCGATACGCCAAGCGCTTCCACGACCGCGGCATGAACGTGCTCGCGCCTGCCGCCCGCGCCCACGAGCGCTCCGGCGGCGACTATATCGGCATGGGCTGGCCCGAGCGACTCGATGTTATCGCATGGATCGGGCGAATTGTTCAGGCTGACCCCGAGGCGCGCATCCTGGTCTTTGGCGAGTCGATGGGTGCGGCAACCGCCATGAACGTGGCGGGAGAATCTCTGCCCGCAAACGTGAAATGCATTATCGAGGACTGCGGTTATACGAGTGTTTGGGACGAGTTTTCCCTGCAACTCAAGGACGTGTTCGGCCTGCCCAGCTTTCCCTTGCTCGATGTAGCAAACTTGGTGTGCAACGTGCGCGCGGGCTACGACTTTCATAAGGCGAGCAGTGTGGAGCAACTCAAACACGCGACGGTTCCCATGCTGTTTATCCACGGCGACCAGGACACCTTTGTGCCGTACAGCATGCTCGACCAAAACTATGACGCGTGCGCCAGCAAGGTCAAGCAAAAGCTCACCATCCATGGCGCCACCCACGCCAAGAGTGCGCAAGTTGACCCCGAGCTCTACTGGAACACAGTCAACAACTTCCTCGACGAGTATTTTTAGGCGAATAGCAACGTCTGAGGCTTTATCTGACCCCCTATTTTCGGAAGTATGCGGCAAAATCTGGAACTGCCGACCAGACCGCAGTTTTACCAACAATTTATCAGGGGTTTTGTTGCCAAAAAACGTCGCGTGCTCGGCGGTCTCGAAATTTGCCGCATACTTCCGGAAAGCCGCCCGAGAGCGTTGCGCTCGCGGGCGGCTTTTGCTCAACTAACGCTACAAAAGCGCTTGATATGTCCAATAGACAGGTGCTACTTGACCTCGATGAGCTCGTACTTGCTCGTGCCCAGGCCGATCTTCTCGGCATGCGCGATGCACGCGCGCCAGTCGGTGTCGGGATGCGTGATGCAGAAGGGGTCGTGCGCCTGCTCGCCTTCCAGATGCTCGTGGTTGTGCTCCATCTTGGCCGCGCTATCGGTGAGCTCGGTGTTGGGCAGCGGCTCGGACGCCATGACGGCGTCGGCGCAGGCCTGATCGATGGCGACCGGGTCGAAGCTCGCGAACATGCCGATGTCGTTGACGATAGGCGTATCGTTTTCGGGATGGCAATCGCAGTTGGGGCTGATGTCCATAGCAAGCGAGATATGGAAGCTCGGGCGGCCGTCGACGACAGCCTTCGTGTACTCGGCGATCTTGTAGTTGAGCACGTCGGCCGCAGCGTCATAGCCGGGCTTGATGCAGTCCTGGTTGCATGCCGCAATGCAGCGTCCGCAGCCCACGCAGCGATCGTGGTCGATGGCGGCCACGTGCACCGTACGAGTGGCGCCGCTGGCAAGCTCTCGCTCGCGGGTGTCGTCGAACGAGATGGCGTTATGCGCGCAGATCTTTTCGCAGGCATGGCAGCCAATGCAGTGCTCGGTCGCGACGTTCGGTTTGCCGGCGGCATGCTGCTCCATCTTGCCAGCACGGCTGCCGCCTCCCATGCCCAGGTTCTTCATGGCGCCGCCAAAACCGGCCTGCTCATGGCCCTTAAAGTGGGTGAGGCTAATCACGATATCGGCGTCCATGAGCGCCTGACCAATCTTGGCCTCGTGTACGTACTCGCCGCCCTCGACCGGGACGAGCGCCTCGTCGGTACCCTTGAGGCCGTCGGCGATGATGATCTGGCAACCCGTGGCATACGGGGTAAAGCCGTTCTGATAGGCGGTATCGATGTGCTCGAGCGCGTTTTTGCGGCTACCGACGTAGAGCGTATTGCAGTCGGTGAGGAAGGGCTTGCCGCCCAGCTCCTTCACGACATCCGCGACGGCGCGAGCGTAGTTGGGGCGCAAAAAGCTCAGATTGCCCAGCTCGCCAAAGTGAATCTTAATGGCGACGAACTTGTTCTCAAAGTCGATCTGCTCAATACCGGCGTGACGGATAAGGCGCTTGAGCTTGTCGAGCTGGCTCTCGCGAGCATGCGTGCGCAGGTTGGTGAAGTACACCTTAGCGGGTGCCGCGGGTGCAGTTGCGGTCATAGATCTATCCCCTCGGTCTATATGGCGTTACAGACATAAGAGGATGGTACCAGTTAAAGCAGAGTTAAAGTCAAGTACGGCACCTAGTCATTGGGGACGTTCTTAAATGACTACTCTTGGACTTTAAGGGCCTCGGCCAGGCTGACGCGCTTGATAGAACGCGTGTGTAGCAGCGCCACGACCAGGTAGGTCGCAAAGCCAATGCCGACGCATGCAACCATGGACCAAGCGGGCACGTAGATCTCGATATTGCCGTTGTAGGCGAGCAGCATCGAGCGGAAGATGGCCGTGAGCGAGCCAATAATGACCGGCAGGCTCAGCACGAGCGACGCCGCCACGCACAGCGTGATCGAGCGGATGTACAAATGCGAGATCTCGCTATCGCGATAGCCAAAGACTTTCATGTAGCTGATCGACCGGGCGCTGTGGTCGATCACCGCCTTGGTCAGCAGGTACATAAACAGCAGGAAGATAAACACCGCGAGCCCGACCATCATGCCGATCATTTTGCTCATCATGCCGATGAACTGGTCGCCCACGGCGCGCATGTCGTCGGGCGTGGTGTCGCCGGCAAAGTAACGAGCATCGAGGTCGAGCTTCTCGTCGCTCGCATAGCCGTTGAAGTAGGCGGCGTCGTTGCCGAACAGCTCGTTAAAGTCGTCGATACTCATATAGATATTCATGTCCGACTTGGAGCCCCAGGTACAGTCCTTGCCCGCGTACTCAAGGGAATAATGCTCGCCCTCGTACTTGTCGTCGAGCGTGACCTTCTGGCCCTCGCTCCAGCCAAACTTATCGAGCAGACCGCCGCCAAAGACGACGCGCCCATCACCGACGTTGAGGTCTTTCCAATAGCGCGAATCGGATGAAATGCCGTAGACGGAAATCGTCTCCTCGCCATTACCATCGCCGCGGTCGTATTGCAGCTGGTAAACGGCATATTTCTCGGCCTGCGCGATTGCGCCCGCGCCGTTGTCGGTCGTATTGACCGGGTGGATATCGTCGTTGTCAGTGTCGATCTTAGAGGCCTTGCCAATCAGGTCGATAGCCTCGTCGCGGTTGCAGCCGAGGGCATCGGCAAGATCATCAAGGCGCGCATAAAGCGCATTCTTCTTGTCCTGGACCTTGGTAAGCGCATCCTGCGCCGCAGTCAGGCTCTCGGCAGACGGAGATGCGGTCGCGGCATCGGCTGCCGTCTGCGCCGCATCGGCCGCGTCGTCAAGCTCGTCATCGGCATCCTGGGCGGCAGAAAGCAGCGCGCCGTCAACCGACTGCAAGCGCTCGAGTGCCGACCACTGCTCGCGCTCCTCGGCAGTGCCCTCGAGCTCCAGCGGCGCCTTGAGGGTGTACTGGTGCTCGGCGACCAGGCTCGTCTCGAGGTTGTCCGCGTAGTGCGTCATCGTGGGCAGAATCGCCAAGCCAAAGAGCAGCAGCAGCGAGGCAAATGCAATGCCCACGAAGAGCGTGGCGAAGTTGCCCAGGTTGCGCAGGAAGATACGCAGGCGGAAGCGCGAGACAAAACCCATGCGCTCCGGCAGCTGCAGGCCGCGCTTGGTGCCCGACCTGCCGCTCGCCTCGTGACGAAGGAATTGCAACGGCGTCTTGCCCATTTTGCGAAGCAGGCCCACCAGCGTGATGAGGATGAGCGCGGCGGCGGGAACCACGGCGCACTTCACAAAGATCTCCCAGCTCCAGTACACCTGGAAGGGCGGCAGGCTGTACGAACCGTAATAGAGGCTGCGCATGGGCTCGGTAAAGAACACAACGCCGAGCGCAGTGCCCAAAAGCGCTGCGAGCACGCCCACGATGGCGGGAAGCGCAAGGTAGTGCAGCACGATCTCGCGACGGCGATAGCCGCTGGCGAGCAGTGTGCCAATGATGGCGCTCTCCTCCTCGATGGTGGCGTCGGTAAGGACCACAAAGACGAACGCCATGATCACGATGATGATGTCGAGCAGCGTCATCCACATCATAGAGTCGCCGTCCACGTCGTCGCGCGCGTAGCCAATACCCTGGTTGGAATCGGCGTCGATCAGATCGTCCACGCGCGTATCGGCATCGGTCAGCGCCTCGACCATATCCTGCTCCGCATCGATGCGGTCCGCAGTGGAGAGGTCGCGATCGGTAAAGGTAAAGGAGTAGGTGTAGGCGGGCGCGCCGCCGACGTCCTCGAGCGCGGCAAAGCCAGCGTCGGCGACCTCGGCCACGCCATAGGTGATGGTGTTCACCGTAAAGTCGGAGTTGTTGAGGAACAGCGCCTGGCTATCGGGTTGAGTCATGATGCCGCAGATGGTGTAGGTGCGACCCTCGAGCTCGACCTTATCGCCCACGGCGAGATCGTTGTTGGTGGCGAAGACACGGTCGATTGCCACCTCATCGTCCGTCTTGGGCTCCTTGCCCTCACAGTAGGACGCGATATCGACCTTGGTGCGGTGCGCATAGGTGCGCAGCATGCGCTTGGTGCCGTCGTCGCCGGACGCCTTTTTGATGATGGCGTCGATGGAGAAGTTCTTGTAGAGCGTGACGCCGCCGACGTCGCCGGCTGCACCCTCGGCTGCCTTGAGCTGGTCTTTGGTGGCCTCGAAAGAGGTGGTCACGCGGCCGTCCTCAATCGTGTACGCATCGCGCATGTCGTCGATAAGGCAACCGATGGAATGCGCTGCGAGCAAAAAGCCCGAGGTAAGGGCGATGCTTCCGCACATAACCAAAAAGATGCCCAGGTACTTGCCGATATTGCGGCGCAGCTCGCGCGGGAGACGTTTTGCGAGAGGTGTCATGGCACCGCCTACCAATCGAGCTCGGCGGCCGCGACGGGCGCATCGTTGAGCTCATCCTCGACGATGCGCCCGTCGCGCAGGCGCAGCACGCGATTGGCCATGCGCGCGATGGCGGCATTGTGGGTGACAATGATGATGGTGCAGCCGTAGGTGCGGTTTACATCCTCCATGAGCTGCAAGATTTCCTTGGACGTCTTGTAGTCAAGCGCGCCCGTGGGCTCGTCGCACAGTAGCAGGCCCGGGTTTTTGACGAGTGCGCGGCCGATGGCGCAGCGCTGCTGTTGGCCGCCCGAGACCTGGCGCGGGAACTTGTTGCGGTGCTCGTAGAGGCCCAGCGAACGCAGCAGGTCGTCGACATTGAGCGGGTTTTTGGACAGGTGCGCCGTGACCTCGATGTTCTCCTTGATGGTGAGATCGGGCACCAGGTTGTAGAACTGGAAGACAAAGCCCAGCTCACGGCGGCGATACTCGCCCAGGTCGGTAGGCTTAAGCACCGTGAGGTCGCAGCCGTCCACCAGAATAGAGCCGGCATCGGCATCCTCCAGGCCGCCGATCAGGTTGAGAAAGGTCGACTTGCCCGAGCCCGAGGGCCCCAGCATGACGCAGATCTCGCCGCGGTTGATGGACGTGTTGATGCCGTCGAGCACCGTAAGGCGCGCATCACCGTCGCCGTAGTGCTTTTTGAGATCCTTAACCTGGACGTAGGCTTTCTGCGTTGCCATGGTATCCCCCATTGTTAGCCTCGTACTACTTTATGAGCGTAATAGTAAACCTTGGCGAACTATTTTTGAGCGAGGCCTGGGATTTATTTCAGACTAGTCATTGGGGACGCTCTTAAATGACTAGGTGGCTAGACGCGGGATTTGGCGCGTGCGAGGGCCAGGCCTGCGGCGGCGATGGCCACGGCAAAGAGTGCCGTGACGCCCAGGTCGCAGGCAATGTCGCCCAGCACGGCGGACGTCAGGTCCGCGGCGAGCGCCTTGCTGATCGCGTCGTTCACCCAAAACGTCGGCACAAAATGCGCAACGGTCTGCACGGCCGAGCCCATGAGCGACAGCGGCATCCAGGCGCCGCCCAAAAACGTCATGAGCATGCCGAGCAGGTTGCCCACGCCGTTGAGCAGCTCCTCGCGCGCACCCAGGCTCGAAAGGGCAAAGCCAACGGCCAGAGGCGTGCACGCAAGGGCAAACGTCGCCGCCAGCGCCAGGCACACACGGCCCACGCCGACCTCGGCGACCGCGCCGGCAAAGCCCACGACGCCCATCATGCTCGACACAAACCAGATGCAGACGGTGAGCACGGCGGCGGCCGCAAACACGGCAAGCGAACGCCGGCGCTCGGAGATTGGGCCGGCATCCATACGACGCACGCGCTCGGGCTCGTTCATGCCCGAGAACACCAGCCCCACCGACACGATGACCGACGAGATAATCGCGTACGCGCCAAAGTTGAAGTACGACTCGAGCGTGGCGGCGGCGGTCGAGTCAACCTTGACCTGCTCGATCTCGACCTTGGCACGCTTCGCGGCCGCATGATCGGCAGCCTTGGCGACGTCACCGTTGGAGGCAGTGGACTCAAGCGCCGCCGCAGCGCCCGCGAGCGAGATCCAGCGCGAGGCCTCGGCAGACGAAAGCGCCGCCGCCATGGTGCCGGCACCGTAGGTCACATCGAGCTTGGGCAGGGACTCCCCCGCGCGGGCAGCTGCAACGAGGTCGCCCTCAAACCCCTCCGGGATAAAGAACACGCAGTCGGCACTGCCCTTGGCGCTGTTGCTCTTGGAAAGCGCGTCCGCAAGGTCGTAGGTGTCGTCGCCGACGCCCGTGACCAGCTCAAAGCGCGACCCCAGATGCTTGGTAAGCGCACGCGAAAGGTCACTGTCGTCGCGGTCGACCACGATCACGTTGGCATCGTAGGGCTTATATTCGGTGAGCTGCGACGAGTTCCAGCTCACCGATGCCGCGATAAACACACCCATGAGCGAGATGAACACCGTGTAGATGAGCAGATAGAGCGGGTGTGCGAGCGCCATGCGAAGCGCAGTCTTAAAGGTGCTCATAGCGGCTCCTTCCAAAGATCAGCGTGGCGGCGGCAACGAACAGCAGCGCCATCAGGACGAGCGCGCCGGCGCGAACGGCAAAGGGGCCCAGGTCCTCAAAGAAATACAGGCGATTGAACATGTCGCAGATAAGCTTGACGGGGTTGAACCAGCACTCGGCCGGGCAGGCGCGGGCGACGTCGTCGGCAAGCGCCATCGCCGGCTCGCCGTAGAGGCCGGCGAACAGGGCGCACGTGGTAGCAAAGCCCGTAAGGATGCCGGACTTGGACGCCTTGCCGCCCTTAACGGGAAGTGTGCCCACAAAGAGCCCCAGGCCCGTGGCGGCAAGCGCGGAAGCGGCACCGCCCACCAGACACAGCCCCTCGCGCCCGCCAAAGTCGATGCCCACGACTAGGCGCACGTAGCCGATCGCGATCGCCATCGAAGCAAAGGAGACCAGCCACGAGCCGACAAAGATGCCAGCCAGCGACGCCGTCTTGGAAAGACCGCCCACGCAGCGACGCGCGCCGAGGCCCGACAGATTGGGCTGCAAATCGACGACGCTCAAGGCGGCAAACTCGGCAGACATCATCGCCACCAGACCAAAGAGCGCGTAGTAGTAGATGACCGTGCCATCGGGCGTGGTGCGCGTCAGGCTCACGCGACGGGTGCCGCCCTCGAGCGACAGGGCGCGCGCAACCGCCTCCGGGTCGGCGAGCGCCGCCGGGTTGTCCTGGGCAATCTGGGACATGAGCTCGGCATTTTGTGTATACGAGCTTGCCACCGTCTCCAGGATGCTGCGATCGGTGAGCACCGACGACGCACGCGAGCCGTCATAACTCGATAGCAGCGTGAGCCTGGGCGTGCCCGCGGCATCGACCGTGTAGATGCCCGCGACTTCGCCGGCCTTGAGCGCACGGTTCGCGGCGGTCACATCCTCGCACTCGTGGATCTCGAGCAGCCGGTCGTCGCCTTCCTGGGCAAGCGACGTCGCCACGTCCTTAAAGGTCGAGGCGTCCCAAGCCTCATCCGCCACGACGGCAACCGGCACCGGGTCGACCGTGCCGTCGGAGCTCAGGTTCGCAAACATAAACATGAACATCGTGGAAAGCGCGATGGGAAAGAGAGCGCCCCAAACCCACGTGCTCGGCCGGCGCAGCAGTGTCTTGACCGTGGTGATGATGGTGTTGAACATGACCGCCCCCTAGTCGCGCAGCTCGCGGCCGGTGATCTCGAGGAACACGTCGTTGAGGGTCGGCGGCTCGCTCCACACGCGGCCGAGTGCCACGTCGGCGGCGCGCAGTGTGTCGAGGATGTCGACCAGGTTGTGCGGGCTCGCCTCGCAGGTGCAGACGAGCTCGCCGCCGGACAGCTCGACGCTGAGCACGTGCTCGAGGGCGCGCAGTCGCTCGACCGTGGCGGGCTCGACGGCGCCCACCTCGACGGTCACGCGCTCGCCCATCTGAATCATTCGCTTGAGCTCGTCGTTGGTACCCTGCGCCAGCACGCGGCCGCCGTCCATGATCATGATGCGGCTGCAAATCTGCTCGACTTCCTCCATGTAATGGCTGGTATACACCACCGTGGCGCCCTCGTCGCGCAGGCGGCAGATGCCCTCCAGGATGGCGTTGCGGCTCTGCGGGTCGACCGCCACCGTGGGCTCGTCAAAAAAGATGAGCTCGGGCTTGTGCGCGATGCCGCAGGCGATGTTGAGGCGACGCGCCAGGCCGCCCGAGAGCTTACCGGGGCGAAACTTGGTAAAGTCGCCCAGGCCGACAAAGTCGATCGCCGCGTCCACCAGCGCGCGACGGCGCTTGCGGTCGCTAACGTAGAGGCTGCAGAAATAGTCGATGTTCTCGCGCACCGTAAGCTCGTCGAACACCGCCACCTGCTGCGGCACCACGCCGATGCGGCGCTTGAGGTCATAGCGGGCGGGCGTCATGGGTTCGCCGAACAGCTCGATGGTGCCTTTGTCGTAGGCGAGCAGCTGCAGAATACAGTTGATGGACGTGGTCTTGCCCGAGCCGTTGGGGCCCAGCAGGCCAAAGATCTCGCCGGGGGCGATGCTCAGGTTAAAGTGGTCGAGCGCGATAAGATCGTCGTAGCGCTTGACGAGGTTTTCGACGTGGACGATATCTGTCATGAGGCGGCCCTTCTGTTGATTGCGGCCCGGTACGATTGCATCATCGCAGGAGCCGCCGGCGCGCGCCAGTGAGCTTTGTCACGAGTGCGGAGCTTGGTCGCACGGCCTGCCGATGCCCCCGATTTGCCGCGCGGGAGGAATGTCACGGTTGCGCAGGCGGCCCCTTCACTACGCGCGGCTTCGCGTACAATACCCGTATGAACAGGCTTTTCGACAAATCGATCGTGCTGGCGTGCTGCATCGCAGCCGCCACGGGCCTTGCTGTGGACGCTCGCCTGGTCGCGGCGTTTTGCCTTGGCGTTATTGCCACCTCGCTGGCCGAGCTTGCGCAGAAGGAACGCACGCGCCGCACAAGCGAGGCCGCGAGCTGCGCTTACATCATCGCGGCCGTCTTCGTGCCGCCGTTTGTGCCGTTTGCACCTCTCGCCCTCTATGACATCGCACGACGCGTGCACCGTGAGCGTGCCTGGATCGCACTGAGCATTGGCTCCGTCTTTACCTTTGCGCTCGTCGCGGACCTTCGCGCCGACGAGCTCACCGCCCGAACGCTCCTGCTGACCGCCGTCCTTTCAGTTGCCGCCATCTTGCTATCGCTACGTACCGCCCAGCTGGAGTGCGAGCAGCAGCGCATGCGCCGCACCCGCGACGAACTGCAGGAACGAGCCCTCGCGCTCGAGGCGCGCAACCGCGATCTTGCCGATCGCCAGGACTACGAAGTCGAGCTCGCGACACTCGCCGAACGTGCCCGCATCGCGCGCGAGATCCACGATAACGTCGGTCACCAGCTCACGCGCGCCTCACTGCAGGCCGAAGCCCTGCGCGTGGTCCACGCCGACGAGCCCGGCGTCGCCGCCGATTTCGCCGACGTCAAACGCACGGTTGACGAGGCGCTCCAGCTTGTGCGCACCAGCGTCCACGCGCTCAACGACAACGCCGTCGACCTTTCCGTGCAGCTCGAACGCATTGTCGAAGGCGCGCGCTCGGACGGCGGCCCGCAGATTGAGCTTGAAGTTTTGGCCGAACATGCGCCCGCAAACGTCGCCAACTGCTTTGCGGCGGTCCTGCGCGAGGCGCTCTCCAACACCATGCGCCACGCTTGCGCCCAGACCGTCACCGTACGATGCATGGAGCATCCGTCGTTTTATCAGCTCATCGTTACCGACGATGGCACGGGCGGGGTCCAAGCAAGCATACGCGGCGCCGCGGAGGGCATGGGGCTTGCCTCCATGCGCGAGCGCATCGAGGCGCTTGGCGGCACCTTCACCGCCGGCCCGCGTGCCGGCGCCGGCGGCTGGCGCGTGTTTGCCACCGTTCCCAAACAGCAAGGAGATGAGGACTGATGAGGCTCATCGTTGTCGACGACGACCGCTTGGTGGTCGATTCGCTCAAGATTATCCTGGGCGCCCAGCCGCAGATCGAGGTAGTGGGCACCGGCGCCAACGGCAACGATGCGGTTTCGCTCTATGCCGAACACGCGCCCGATATCGCACTGCTCGACATCCAGATGCCGGGGCGCGACGGACTTTCGGCCGCACGCGAGATCCTTGAGCGCGACCCTGCGGCGCGCGTGGTGTTTCTGACGACGTTCTCGGATGACGAATACATTGTGTCGGCGCTCAAGCTGGGCGCCCGCGGTTACCTGATCAAGACCGATGTCGCCGCCATTCCTCCGGCATTGACGCAAGTCATGGACGGCAAACGCGTACTCGAGGGCAAGGCGATCGAGGACATCGATTTTGACGGAACGGGCGTCGAGGCCGGCACGACCCGCCGGCCCGCGGCCTTCGCCAGCCTAACCGACCGCGAGTTCGAAGTCGCCGAGCTCATCGCCCGCGGCCTCGACAACAAGGAGATTGCCGCCACGGCATACATGGGCGAAGGCACCGTGCGCAACCACATCAGCTCGATCCTTGCCAAAATGGGCCTACGCAACCGCACACAGATCGCCATTGCCTACCTGCGAGGGTAATTACCCAACGGCCGACCACCCCGGCATAGCAAAATGGCTGCTACCGCTTTAATGCCATTTCAAAACTATGCCGGTTTACTACGATAAAAACGTGGTCGCCGATCACGCGCGGCTTTTTCGCAAAACTGTGAGCCGTCTACCTGCGGTTTTTGTATTGCCAAATGCGGTGTGGTTGAGAGTAGGCGATTTATCGTAGTAAACCGGCATAGTTTTGTTCGCAGCAGCATAACCGCGCGTTTAAGCGCGGGGCCGGTGGGGCATTTTTGCCCCACCGGCCCCTATTCCAGCTCTATTCCAGCGCTACTCCGGCTTAGTTTCTACCGTGGGAGTCTTATCCGCCGCAACTGGAGTGCGGGCGGTATCCATAGTCAGGCAGTGCTTGGGACAGCTTTCGATACACTCGCCGCATACCACGCAGGCATACGGATCGATCGACCAGGTACCGCCCTTGCGATCGACCGCGAGCGCGCCCGCCGGGCAGCGACGCGCGCACATGCCGCAGCAAATGCACACGTCCATGTCGTTGACGATATGTCCGCGCAAGCGCTCGGGCGTCGTCAGCTTCTCCTGCGGATAGCACACCGTGACCGGCTGCTTGACCATAGAGCCCAAGGCCGTCTTGGCAAATGTCAGTAAACTCATGCCGCGCCTACCTTTCCGTGCAGCTAATGCAGGGGTCGATGGTCAGGATAATCATAGGAACGTTGGCAAGGAGCACGCCCTGCAGCGCATGCGTCAGACCCGCCAGGTTCTGCGACGTCGGCGTGCGCACGCGAAAACGGTCCAGATTCTTGGTGCCGTTGCCGCGCACATAGTAGTACGCCTCGCCGCGCGGCTGCTCAATCACAACCTCGCCGCGCGCGCCGTCGGCCGGCATAAGCTTGGTGCGCCCGCCGATACCGTCGTGCGGAATCTTGCCCACAAGCTCCTTGATAATGTCCATGGCCTGCATGACCTCGGCACAACGCACCTGGCAGCGGGCATAGCAGTCGCCGTCTGTGGCAACGATGGGCTCAAACGCGGCCAGATCCGCATAGGCGCCGTCGCCGAACATACGCACGTCGTAGTCCACGCCCGAGGCGCGACCGAACGGACCGACCATCGAAAGCTCCAGCGCGTCCTTCTTGCTGATCACGCCCACGCCATGCAGGCGCTCGCCGCAGCTATTGTCGTCCAAAAACGTATGCACCAGGGCCTCGTAGTCGGGACGCATGGCATCGAGCGTCTGGACAATACCCGCCAGCTCGGAGTCCTCAATGTCGTGCTTAAGGCCGCCGATCTCGTTGATCGACAGAATCACGCGACCACCGCACGTGCTCTCGAAAATCTTGAGAATCTGCTCGCGCAGGGTCCACGACCGATAGAACAGCGCCTCGAAGCCAAAGGCATCGGCAAGCAGGCCCAGCCACAGCAGATGCGAGTGGATGCGCGAAAGCTCGTGCAAAATGGTGCGGATATACTGCGCGCGGCCGGGCACCTCGATGTCGAGCATGCGCTCGCAGGCGCTGGCATAGCCGTAGCTGTGGCCCACGGCGCAGATGCCGCAGATGCGCTCGGCGATGTAGCCAAACTGATGCATGTCGCGCTTTTCGGTTAGCTTCTCGAGCCCGCGGTGCACAAAGCCGATCTGCGGAATTGCCTCGATGACGCGGTCGTCCTCGATCACCAGGTCCAGATGAAGCGGCTCGGGCAGCACCGGGTGTTGCGGGCCAAACGGAATAACGGAGCGATGTGCCATGGACCTTACGCCTCCTTTTTCTGCTTGTCGCGGGCGGCCTTGGCAGCAAGCGCCGCGCGGACCTTGGCCGCTTTCTCGGGATCCATGGCGGCGAGCTTTGCCTCCATCTCGGCAGCCTTGAGCGCGGCCTTGGCAGCGGCATCGTCATGCTGAGCATCGGAGCCGGTAGCCGCAGCGGGCTGGGCGGCAACAGCGTTCGCAGCATCGCCGGCACCCGCGGCGCCCTCCCCCGCAGCAGCAGCGGCAGCGGCCTTCTCGGCCGCAGCCTTGCGCGCCTTGGCCTCTGCGGCGGCACGGACCTTCATGGCTTTCTCGCGCGCGGCCTTCACCTCGGGTGTGATAACGCTCATGGGCTCGGCCGTTGAGACCTGGTAGAAAAAGCCCTTAAAGTCGATCTGCATGTCGGTAATGGCAAGCCCAAACAGGTCGTGCGCCTCGTTCTCAAACGGGAATACCGCCGGATAATACGAACTGATGGACGGAATCTCCTGGTACTGGTCGATGCCCTCGACCACCAGGTTCTCGATCGCATAGCTGCCATCCTGAGCGATCTGCTCCTGTGCAGCACGAACGTTGATAAACGTATAGACCAGGCGATACGTGCCGTCGTCGACGTTGCGCTCGGCATGCATTTGCACAAAGCGCGCGCCGACGCCCTTGAGCGCCTGGACATGCGACAGGAGCTCGTCGATCCCGACGGTGGTATAGATAGCCTTCTGCATTACTCGGCCTCCTTTGCAGCGGCGGGCGTCTCAGCAGATGCGTCGCCAGCGACGGGCGCGGCGGGCTTCCCGGCAGGCGCGTCACCGGCACCGTCAGCCCCGGCCCCCGCAGCCACAAATCCGTCCTCGCCCAGCTCAACGCCGCCATCCCAGGTAGCAGCACCGCCCACGGTAAGCGGGTCACCGCCAGCACGCATCACGGCCTCCTTCTGATCCAGGATGCCGCACGCCTCCACGATGGCATCAATCACCGTCTCGGGACGAATGGCGCACCCGGGCGCGTATACGTCCACGGGAATCGCGCGGTCCACGCCTCCGATCACGTTGTAGGCATCGCGGAATACGCCGCCCGAGCACGCGCAGATGCCGCACGCCACCACGCACTTGGGCTCGAGCATCTGGTTGTAGATCTGGCGCACGACGGGCAGGTTCTGGGCATTGACCGACCCCGTCACCAAAAAGATGTCCGCATGCTTGGGGTTGCCGGTGTTGACCACGCCAAAGCGCTCCGCATCGAACAGCGGCGTGAGCGAGGCCAGCACCTCGATATCGCATCCGTTGCAGCTCGAGCCGTCGTAATGAATAACCCACGGCGAGCGCGACATTTTATGATCCATGAATGCCGCCTCCTAAATAAACACGTCGACGAGGATGGGCATAAGGTTGAGCAGGCCAAACACCAGCGCCACGCCCCATCCGAGCTTAAAGCAGCTGCGCCAGGTGCTGCGTGCGAAGGTGTTGTCGATCAGCACCTCGACAAAATACGTCGCAGCCATCACGACCAGGGCCACGACCCAGCTCACCGGGTTGTCCCAGACAAAGAACATGCCCACCCACATCAAAAACAGCACGGTCTCGCACCAGTGCATAAGGGTCATCTTGGCCAGCGTGCCGCCGCTCATCTCGGTGGCGACGCCCTGGACGATCTCCTGGTGCGCGTGATGCGAGTACGAAAGGTCAAACGGCGACTTGCGCAGCTTGATGGTAAGCACCGCGAGCAGTGCGAGGAAAATGGGCGCGCTGTACACGATGATGGGGGCCGACTGCCCCGTCACGGCAATGGAATCGAAGCTATCGGTGGCAAGGTACAGGCCCACGCTCATCAGCAGAACGGCGGGCTCGTAACTCATGACCTGCAGCAGCTCGCGGTCGGCGCCAACCTGGGCAAACGGACTTTGCGTCGAGGCGGACGCCAGCACCACAAAGATCGCGGCGAGCGTAACCATAAAGGCGCACAGCAACGTGTTGGAGCCCGACACAAAGATGCCGCCGCCCACCACGGTAAAGATGAGCGCGCACGCCATGTAGGTATCGTCCATGGTGTTTACGCTGGCAGGGGCCTTGCGCAGCAGCTTGGCAACGTCGTAGAACGGTTGCAGCAGGCGCGGGCCCACACGGCCCTGCATGCGAGCCGAAAGCTTACGGTCAACGCCGTCGATCAGGCCGCCCACAAGCGGCGCCAGCAGGGCAAACGCCACGGTACCTACAAAGATGCCCACGACGCCCGAACCTTCGAAATACTTGCCGCGCAGCACCGAGGGCGCGCTCATGGCAAGTCTCTCGGGCCCAATCCACGCGCAACACAGCAGCGCAAACAAGATAATGCTGCAACACACGACGCTACCCGCGGGGCCAATACGCTTCTCGCCAAGGGCGTCCTCCGAGTACCAATTGCGCTTTTCGGCCTTCACCTCGTGTCCCATCGAGCCGCGGAAATGGCGGTAATTGTCGGTTCCCACACCCGAAAGATACACGTTTACGTGCGGTTTGTTGCTCACGCGGAACGACGTCAGCAGCACCACGGCGATAAACGCCACGATAACCACCATCAGATACATGGCGTCCTTGCCGATAACGTACGGCACGCGGCCAAACACCATGGCCAAGTAAGGCGACACCAGACCGCTCGAGATAATCGGGAAGGCCGCGCAGCACAGAATCAGCAGCGCGGCGATGGTGTTGAGGGCCATCCATTCGGTCTTATGGACATTGACCTCAACGTTTTGAGCCGTGGGGTCGACGCCCGAAAGCTTGGCAAGCCACTTGCCCCAGAAGTAAAACGTCGCGGCCGAGCCAAAGGCAAGCACCATGATCATGAGCACGTTGCCAGTCTGTGCGAACGCCACCAGGGCGCCCCACTTGGACACGAGCATGCCAAACGGCGCCACGAACATGCCCATGATGCCCAACATCATCAGACGCGTCAGGTGCGGCATGCGGCTGAACATACCGTCCATGTCCTCGATATTGCGGCTGCCGATATGATGCTCGGCCGTGCCCACGCACAGGAACAGCAGCGACTTTGCCACCGTGTGAAACAGGATCAGGAAGATGGCGGCCCACACGGCCTCGGGTGCGCCGACACCCAGGCAAGCACTGATGAGGCCCAAGTTGGAAATGGTGGAGTACGCGAGCACACGTTTGGCGTTGCTCTGCGAGATGGCCATGAGGGCGGCGAGCAAAAACGTGATGGCACCCACGCTCGTGACCATAAAGCCGGTCACGGGATAGATGGCATAGAGCGGGCTCAGCTTGACCATCAGGAACACGCCGGCTTTGACCATGGTGGACGAGTGCAGCAGGGCGCTCGTGGGCGTGGGGGCAACCATGGCACCGAGCAGCCAAGTGTGGAACGGCATCTGTGCGGCCTTGGTGAGTGCGGCGAGCGACAACAGGATGACCGGCATCACCAGCAGCGCGGATTGCGCGGTTCCGGCGCCGGAAAGCTCGATCATGCCCGAGATGGTCAGCGGCATGCCGTTAACGTGCAGGTACATGAGGCCGGCCAAAAACGCGATGCCGCCCAGCATGTTGAGGATGATCTGGGTGAAGGCGTTCTTGATGGCCTCGGGCGTGCGCGTATAGCCAATCATAAGGAACGAGCACACGGTGGTGATTTCCCAGCCGCAGAACAGCCACTCAAGGTTGTCGCTCGTCACGATGACGAACATAGCCGAGAGGAACAGGAACATAAGCGCCAGGAACTGAGGGCGTCGGTCGGGCGCGGTCTGCCCGCGCAGCGCGGCCTCGTGCTCGTCGTGGGCCTGGAAGTCCTTCATGTAGCCCAGGGCATACACGCAGATTAGGCTGCCGACAATGCCGACGGCGAGGACCATGATCACGCTCATGTAATCCAGGTAGAGCGGCGTCGCCGTGACGGCTTCGGCCGCGGGCAGCGTCATGGCTGCAAAGGCGAGCGAGCCCACCAGCTGGACTATGCCGAGCACCGTGGTGAGCACGTTCCTATATTTGTACGCGTTGTACAGGATGACGGCGCACAGAATGACATCGATGGCGGAGCTGATGATCGAGAGCACATGCGAGGTGTCGGAGGCAACCTCAAAGCTCTGCGGGCCCGCGCCAAAAAACATGACGGCGACTACAACTGTCACCGCCATAATGATGCCGGAACCTATGAGCCCCACCGCATCGCGGGCGCGGTCACCGTGCGCGAGCAGCATGCCCAGCGCCGGTACCAGCGGAAACAGGGTAAGGAAATACAGTAGCGTCATACCATCACTCCCCCATGCAAAAACGCTGCAATTGTTTAACGTTATAGCTCAATTGAGGAGTAGCGGCGGCGGGTTTTCGGTCAACTGGGGAGTTTTAGGCGTACGGGGCAAGGAGTCTGTCCGCTTTGGAGCAGAGGGGCGGCAAGAAAAATGCGCCCCTGTGGGCGCACCATCCCGTTCGCTATTCCGCCTTTTTAACGCGCGGCTTGCGACCGCGCGGCTTATCGACCAGCGCGGACTCACCGCTCTCGCGATACTGGCGGCACCAGGCCTTAACCGAAGACTCGCTGGGAATCCCGTGCTTGATCATGGCCTCGCGAACCGTCAGGCCGTTTTCCAAACGGTCCTTAACCACGGCGAGCTTGACGTCGTACGAATAGGTGTGATGATGCGAACCGGCGTTGAGAACGGCGTCGGCACCGCCCACGGCGTATGCGCGGGCCCACTGACGAGCCGTGGCCTGGGGAATGCCAAGCTTTGCGGCGAGGGCGCGGTGACCGACCCCCTCTTGGAGGATCTCGACGGCGCGCTGCCTAACCTCGAGCGCATGCGTACGAGTCCTAGTTGCTTCCGACATACCTGCCACTTCTTAGCCTTAACCGTTAATCTGCTTTCTTACGTGCACGCTAGATAGTAGCATTTTGCTGTTTGCTCAAAGCAGTTAATTAAAATAGACGCGGCATTATCTGGGCATTTGACACCTATTTACGGCGTTTCTTTATCGATTATTTACGCTGGTAGCTAGCTCGCAGCTAATCGTCATTCGTTTGCCAACAAAATTGGCATCTCTTTATGTCCTTTGGTCTAGAGGGAATAATTATTAACCCCTCCCCCAATAATTTTGAGCGGCCTGCAGGGCAGTGACGCCTCACTTCTCATGATTACCGCGCATTGCCATCCACCCGAGCAAAACAAAAAGGACGGGACCTGCTGCGCTTGCAGACCCCGCCCCGGTTGACACCCGATGGGACGCAGTCGGGCGAGGCAGGTCCGTGCTGCCGCCCCGCCTGGCCGCGATGTTCAACTACAGCTCGTTGGCCGCGTGATACGCCGTGCGAATGGCGCTCGCGATGTCGGCGGTGCGCTCGCCCGAGCAGTCGCCCACGCAGGTCACGGGCACCGTCACGCCATCCAGGTCAAACGCGTTGGCCTTGGAGCCCACGGCCATCACCACGTAATCGCAGGCGATCTTCACCGGCTCCTCGGCGCCGTCTTCGGTGGTGCGAATGGCCTCCACGCCCTCGTCGGTAATGGCGGTCAGACGGGTCTTCACGTGCTGCTCTACGTTGTGCTCGGCAAAGTCGCTCATGATCAGCGGCAGAATGGTCTCGGACTCGCCCGCGGCAATCTTGTCGAGCATCTCCACGATCGCCACCTCGCAGCCGTGCTGCAGCAGGTACTCGGCAGTCTCGGTGCCCACCAGGCCACCGCCAATAACGGCGACACGGCCCGTAAGCTCAACCTTGCCGGCCAGCACGTCCCAGCTCGAGACGACCTTCTCCGAGTCGGCACCCGGAACGGGGATGACCACGTCGTGCGCGCCCACGGCCACAATCGCGGCGTCGGCGGCGTTGAGGTCCTCAGCGGTAGCGACGTGGTTGAGCTCGACCTTCACGCCCAGGCCAGGCAGAATCTTCTCGTAGTACTCGACCGAGCGCATGATCTCGTCCTTGCGCGGGGGCGCGGCCGCCAGCACAATCTGGCCGCCCAGATGGTCGCTCGCCTCGTAGACAGTCACATCGTAGCCGCGCTTGGCCGCCACGCGTGCGGCCTCCAGGCCGGCAATACCGCCGCCCACCACGGCGATCTTCTTGTCGCCCTCGCCCGGCTTAATGGCGATGGTCGCCTCGTCGCCGTTCTCGGCATTGAGCACGCACGAGATGTACTTGCGGTTTTGAATCGCATCGACGCAGCCCTTGTTGCAGTTGAGGCACTCGCGGATGGGTTCGCCCGTGGCAGCCTTCAGCGCAATGTCGGGATCGCACATGAGCGAGCGGCCATAGGCGACGATGTCGGCCGCGCCGTCTTCCAGGATCTTCTCGCCGGCCTCGACCGAGACTACACGGCCGACGGTTGCCACCGGCACGGAGACCAGGGCCTTAACGCGCTCGGCCACGGGCAGCGTCCAGTTGTAGGGCATGGCGCCCATGGGCGGAATGGTGTCGCCCATGTTGCCGGTGTGGTTGGCCTGCGCGACCTGGATCATGTCGATGCCCGCGCCCTCGAGCAGCTTGGCGAACTCGCAGGCCTCGTCAGGCTGCAGGCCGCCCTTGCCGCGCGGCGTGCCGTCGGGGTTCTCCATAATCACGGGGAGCTTGTACTCCACCATCAGCTGCGGCGCGGCTTCCTTAATGGCAGCGACGACCTCCAGCGCGTAGCGGACGCGGTTCTCGAACGAGCCACCGTACTCGTCGGTGCGCTGGTTGAGGATGGCCGAGCACAGCGAACCCACCAGGCGGTCGCCGTGGACCTCGATGGCGTCGATGCCAGCCTGCTGCGCGCGGGCAGCCGAGGCGGCGATGGCCTCCTTGATCTGGGTGAGCTGCTCTACGCTCGCCTCGTTCACGAAGTGCTGCATATCGTGGTGCAGCTTGGCGTATGCCTGGTTGCGGATCTCGTTGGACTCGGCCATCTTGGCGGCAAAGGTCTCCTCGTCGCCGGCGGCCTTGGCCTCCTGCGCGGCCTTGGCAGCAACCATGGACCCCATGACCATGCGACCGACGCCGGGCACGTCGTACTCGGGGTGGAACAGCTGCAGCGCGACCTTGGCACCGTGCTTGTGGACGGTGTCGGCCAGCGCCTTAAACGTGGGGATCTGGGCGTCGGTCGCCAGCTTGGGCGTGGGGCTTGCGGTCATGACGGGAGCGACGTCACCGATGACGATGTAGCTCACGCCGCCGCGGGCCAAGCGCTCGTAAAAAGCCAGGCTGCGCTCGCCGATGGAACCGTCGCGCTCCTCGTAGCCGGTGGTCAGCGGCGGGAACATAATGCGGTTCTTGAGCTCAAGGGGGCCAACCGTAATGGGCTGGAGCAGCTTGGATGCAGGTGCGGTCATGGACATTCCTCTCTTGTAGGCGCGGCGGCGATGTTGCCGCGTAGTTGTCTAGAGGATATGGCATGGGAGTGCGGCAGCGCAACGGAAATCGGCGGATAGCAGGCGGCGGCAGGTGGATGGGGCGGGGCGGGGCGTCGGTTTGTCTCAATCTGTAACAGTTACTCGGCAAAAACCGGGTCTTACTGTTACAGATAAAGATATTCATCTCGTCCCATCCTCAACAATCTAGATCTGTAACATCTAGACCCACTTTTTACCCCTACCTGTTACAGATTGAGACAATCCAATCTAGCCTGCCGAAAGATCTCGATCTGTAACAGTTACTCAGCAAAATGAACCCCAGATGTTACAGATCGAGACAAACGGGGCCCGCCTGCTAGAAAATCTCAATCTGTAACAACAACTCGGCAAAATCCGTCCCTCGTGTTACAGATTTAGACAAACGAAGACCGTCCTGCCGAAACATCTCGATCTGTAACACTTGGCCGCCCAAATCGGGTCTAGATGTTACAGATCGAGATTTTGTTTGAGAGGCCGAGAATTGGACCGAAAACACGGTCCCGGAATAACAAAAAAGCTCGTCGGCTAGGCCGACGAGCTGCAAGTTCTTGGTCGCGGGGGCAGGATTTGAACCTACGACCTCCGGGTTATGAGCCCGGC
>URXE01000026.1 GCA_900551815.1 uncultured Collinsella sp. | reverse complement strand
GTGAACGCACCTGCCAGCATCAGTGTCCAACGAGTTGCTGCCGCCTTATCTACCGGCAGGTCGCCGACGAATTTGCCGGTCTGCCCGTTCATCGCAAAGAGGTACTTTTTGCCCTTCCACGTCGTGTTCAAAAGCCACACGGGGTAAAGCGCGTACTTTGCCTTGCCGTTGTGCAGACGAATGGAGGAATTCTCCGTCGTGACGGAGTGATACCCCTTCACCGTAGAAGCGAATGCGTCTTCCGTGGAGCGCTTGATGCGCTCGTTGGCGCGGTCGATGCTCTGCTCGGCCGTCACATCGTACTTGTCCGCAAGGTAGCCCGCGAGATACGCCGTTTTAAAATCCACCGCGTCCTCAAACTTGAACGGCTCAATGGATTCCATCAAATCGTCCGGCATCTTGGAGGAACCGTCCACCGGCACGCGGTCAAAGCCAATATCACCGCTGCGGCCTATCGAGTAGTAGCTCGTTTCCGTGTAATCGTAATCGCTGTCGCTCCAGGTGCGCACACGCGTCGCTTTATAGCGAATATCCGCATCGGCATCGGCATCAAACAACCAAAACGGCACGTAAACGCCTTGGACTTCGTCGATATGGTTGCCGGTGACAAAGCTCTTGGGCAGCAGGATTTTGCCCTTGTAGTGGTCTTTGAGCGCGGCCATGACATCGTCGCGCCCGAGCTTAAACGGAATCACCAGGTCGGGTGAGAAGTCGCCCGAGAGCTGGCCGGGTGCCACGGCGGAGTTGCCGCAGTACGGGCAGGTGGTGACGGCGACGGTGCCGTCGGACACGAGCTCGGCGCCGCACGACGAGCAGATGTAGCCGGCGTTTTGAGCCAGCTCCTGCACGGCATCGTCGACAGCAGGCTTGGGGGCCGCGGCTGCGGCATCGGCTTTGGCATCTGCCTTGTCCTGGCGCTCGCGATAGAGGGCCTCGACTTCTTCGACTTCAAAACGCGAATCGCAGTAGTCGCAGACGAGCTTTTGCTCGGCACTGGCAAAGTGAAGGGGGCCGCCGCACGCGGGGCACTGATAGTTGACGCTCTCGAAGGCCATGATCGGTCCTTTCCGTGCCGGAGGCTATGCGCCGATGGCGCCGCCGCAGTATTCGCAGCGCCCGCTGGCATCGGGAATGGTGGTGGCTCCGCAGAAGGGGCAGGTGACCGCGGTCTTGGGGGCCTTAGCGGCCACGACGCTGTCGCGCGTTTCCTGACGCAGCTGCACCAGCGCGTCGCGGACCTCGGTTGCCTGGCGCTTGGCCTCGCGGTACTCGATGGACCCGCGCTGATCGATGGTGGAGTCGTTCACGCGCAGGTTGATCTCGGTAAAGTACGGCGTGTTGACGTGAATGGTCAGGTTAAAGTCGTAATCCAGGTCATAGCGCGGCGGATTGTAGCTCTCGCGTTCGCCGTCCTTGGTCTCGCGATAGATCTCGGTGCGATGCTCGTCGATATCCATGTCGCAGCCAAGTACCTGCGAGAACTCGATGATGTCGGGATTGGCGTCACGCCAGCGGCTCTGCGAGGTAATGATCAGCAGGCCCGCGTCTTCGTCGAGCATAATATTGGTGCGCCCGGCAGAGAGCGTGCGCGTGGGGTTGAACGACGCCAGGCGCTCGGCATTGGCCTCGCGGTAGGCGAGTTGCTCGCGGATATCGTCCGCGGTGCTGGAGCGATGGCCGTGGAAGAAGGGGGAGAGCTTGCCGGCGCACTCTTTGCACAGGTAGCCCTCGCTGATCTTGGTCTTTCCCAAAAGTCCCAGCTCGGTACCGCAAATCGCGCACTCTTTCTTCTCGAACATCTTGTCAAAGAAGCCCATGGCTGCCTCCCATCAACAGGTAGCGTGTGTCACTTTTGATGATGGGGGAGTGCGCGATCTTTCACGATACCCAGACGGCTCAACGAGTCTCCACAACTGGGACATATGGCCCATTTTTGACTAGTCGCTGGGGACACTCTTCGGCCACTCATTGGGGACGTACGCTGCTGGGGCAGTTGGGGCGACGAGCCGATGATGTCGTGATGTGGGATGGACTGGCACTTGCTACCGACGATTTTGGTGGGGATTTTGCACCCGCATGTTCCGATTCCGCGCCCGTGGAGGCAGCGGAGTTCACGCCCGAAAAGACCGGGGCCGCCTCGCGTGTGGCCCCAATCAACTTCTTCTGGTCCTGGACACCAAATGACTAGCGTATGAGCCGCCGCCCAGTCTCTTACTCTAACGGGGGACGTGGCCCCAAAGCGCGCCCTCACCGACGCTTCGCCTGCGCTAAACTGGAAGGCACGTACGCGATTACGAGAGGAGCCCGCATGGAGGCTTACAAGCAAGAGTTCATCAAGTTTATGGTTGAGTCCGACGTTCTTAAGTTCGGCAGCTTTACGCTCAAGAGCGGCCGTCAGTCCCCGTTTTTTATGAACGCCGGCGCTTACGTGACGGGCTATCAGCTCAAGAAGCTGGGCGAGTATTACGCCCAGGCCATCCACGATAACTTTGGCGACGACTTTGACGTGCTGTTTGGGCCAGCCTACAAGGGTATTCCGCTGGCCGTCGTGACCGCAATTGCCTACCACGAACTGTACGGCAAGGAGGTCAAGTACTGCTGCGACCGCAAGGAGGCCAAGGACCACGGCGCCGACAAGGGCAACCTGCTGGGCTACGAGCCCCAGGACGGCGACCGCGTGGTCATGGTCGAGGACGTCACCACCAGCGGTAAGTCCATCGATGAGACCTATCCCAAGGTCAAGGCTGCTGCCGATGTCGAGATCAAGGGCCTCATCGTGTCTCTCAACCGCATGGAGGTCGGCAAGGGCGGCGTGACCACCGCTCAGAAGGAGATCGAGGCCAAGTACGGTTTCCCCGTCGCGAGCATCGTCTCCATGGCCGAGGTCGTCGAGACCCTCTATAACCACGAGATCGACGGCAAGGTCGTCATTGATGACGAACTCAAGACCGCCATCGACGCCTACTACGAGCAGTACGGAGCTCGGGAGTAGTTACGCGGTTTTACCAAACCATGTAACCAGTTGACGCCGCGCGCCGCCCAGGGCGACAATTTGTCATTCAAAAGGCGAGGCATGACCAGAAGGTCAATGCCTCGCCTTTTGAATGACAAATTGTCGCCCTGGACGTCGCTCGCTGTCCGTCCTCTACCCGCGACGTCGCCTTGCTCCGAATGCGGCACTGATCCCCTGGGGACGGAGGAAAACGGATCATTCAGGATGAGCGTCCGAAAATCCACGCTCGTCGTTACTTGAGGCCGGGCAGGCGGGTGTAGGGAAACGACCGCTCTAGGAATTCGGCGCAGCGGGCGTAGTCTTTGGCGAAGTAGCTGCTGTAGAGCGAATCGAGCACGTATTGCACGGCGATGTGGCTGGCGAACTGCGTGATGCGATGCGTCATGCTCTCGTGGTCACTTACCGTAAGGTAGGCGGCAAAGCCAGAGTGAATGCGCGCGCAATAAGGCGTGCCGATGACGATGACCGGGACATACCGACTGCTGAGGATCGGCAAGATGTCCTTGAGGTTGGGGACAAGGCCGCTGTAGGAGATGACGATTGCCACATGGTCGGTGCCCGAGGCGAGCGCCGTTCGCACCTGGGCCTCGACACCGTTGTGGCACGTTGCGCTTTTACCGGCGGAGAGCAGGCGATCGCGGAACATTCCCGCTGGATAGAGGTTGTGCGAGCCCGTGTGGATGTCGACCTGTCGGGCGTTCGCGATGAGCTTGGCGGCGTGGTCAAACTGCGTGGGGTCGAGCAGCTCCTGCGTTTCGGCCAGCGTAGTCTGGTAGAGCCCCTCCATGCGCTCCATAACCTGCGCAGGGGTGGACGCGGCGTCGAAGGGAAAGTTGATATCTACGTCGCGTCGGTTGCCCGATTCGGTTGCCAGGCGGATGAGCTCGACCTTGAGGTCCTTGAAGCCCTCGAGGCCGAGCTTTTTGCAAAACCGGTGCACGCTCGCAACAGAAACGTTGGTGCGCGCGGCAAATTCCTTAATAGAGAGCCCACGGATGTCCTCGCCGATGGCAAGGGCTGCAATGCCGAGTTGTTGCTCGGTAGGGGTGAGGCCCTGCGCCTCGGTAATCTTGCGTTTGATGTCCATGCGAACTCCCGCACTCGCTAAATCGGCCAAAAGAGGACAGGCTTATTTTGGCACGTTTTGGTCGGTATCAGGAAGTGTCAGGGGCGGGGTGGCGGCAGGAGTCAAGAGCGAAAAGAAGCGTCGGGTTTGGCGCGCCCGCTTCTGCCCGTTCCGTGCGCAGACGATACTCGGCTTATCGAGGCTTATTCGACAATATGAGTGCCACTGGGGAAAAGGTTTTGGGAAGGGCTTGGAAGGGCTTACGATTCGAGCCCTCACCTTAGCAATTTGATCATTTGGCACTATAATCACCATAGGCATGCGCAAAACGTTGCGCTTAATCAAGAGGAGAAAACGTATGGGTCTGTTTGACATGTTCAAGAAGAAGGCTGAGCCCGCGGCAGCTGCCGCTCCGGCCTCCATCTCTGCTTCTGCTGGCGCCGACGTGCTGTGCTCGCCTGTCAAGGGCAAGGTCATCAAGATGGCCGACGTGCCCGATCCCGTCTTTGGTGGCGAGGTTCTGGGCAAGGGCTGCGCTGTGTGGCCCGAGGACGACCTGGTCTACGCTCCCTGCGACGGCAAGGTGACCGTCACCATGGGTCACGCCGTGGGCCTGCAGTCCGATAGCGGCATCGAGGTTCTGGTACACGTTGGCGTCGATACCGTCAACATGAACGGCGACGGCTTCGAGGGCTTCGTCAAGGCCGACGACGTCGTCAAAGCTGGTCAGCCCATACTCAAGATCGACCGCGCCAAGATCGCTGCTGCCGGTTACAAGGACTGCGTCGTCGTGGCCGTGTCCAACACCGCCGAGTTCGCCGACGTCGAGCTTGCCGTCGAGGCCGAGTCTGCCGTCGCCGCCGGTGACGCCATCGTTAAGGTCGTCCGCAAGTAGTCTGCGGCATCCAGAAGATGCACAAGGGTGGTCGGGTTGTCCGGCCACCCTTTTTTAATAGGCTAAGCAGGTGCATTTTATTTCAGGGGGCTTGCTTTACGGGCCATTCGTTCGTCAAATTGAAGCCGCCTACGCTTTTGCGACGTAGGGGTTTGGGCGGAGCCGCTAATATGGACTTACTGTTGCGACGTGCGCTGTGCGGGGAACGCAGTGCTGCTTGTTTGGAGGAATGTCATGAAAAAGAAGCTGCTGCTTGCGCCCCTGATGGCTGCCCTGGTCGCGTGCGTGGTTTTGCTTTCCGGCTGCGGAGGGCCTTCGGTGGAGGAGCTCATCACCAACGACCTTACGAGCCAGTTTGACGAGATCAAGAACGGCGGCGACGACTTCCTCTCCGGCTTGGAAGAGGCTTCGGGTGACGAGTTTGAGCAACTGGGCATCGATCCCAAGGAGTACGCCAAGAGCTATCTCGAGGGCTTTGACTACAAGATCGGCGATGTGACGGTCGACGAGGACAAGGGTACCGCGACCGCCGAGGTTACCATCACCTGCAAGTCCATGAACAAGATCGTCGAAGATTTCGCCACCCAGTATCAGGAGAAGGTCGCCGCACTCGATACGACGCCTTCCGAGGACGACCTGTACAAGATGGCCGGTCAGGTGATGGTCGATGTGACCAAGGCCGCTAAGACCAAGGACACCAAGGTCACCTTTAAGTATTCCGCCAACGAGGATAACGAGTGGTCTGCCGACGATTCCGCAACCACCGAGATGATGAATGCGATGATGAGCTAGTTCGTTGCGGCGTTTTACCAAACGCCGCAACTGCTCGACGCCGCTTGCTACTCGCCCAGTGCCAGCGCCGTGAGCTCTGCCTGGGTGTCCACCACGTAGTCGGCGCCGGCGGCTTCCAGCTCTGCGCGGCCGCGGAAGCCCCAGCTGACGCCCGCGCTCTTAAGGCCGGCGTTGTGACCGGTCAGGATATCGACATTGGAATCGCCCACATAGAGCGTGGTTGCCGGATCGGCGCCCAGCTCCTCCATCACATGCAGCGTGACGGGTGCTTCGGGCTTGGGCGGAAACGCATCAACACGGCCCTGTACCAGCGCAAAGCGCTCGGAACCAAAGTATTTTTCGATAAGCGGAGCCGCCGAGACGTGGTCCTTGTTAGTGAGCACGGCTAGCTGCACACCCGCGGCGCGCAGGCGGTCGAGCATCTCGATTGTGCCGGCATAGGGGGCGGTGTGGTCCTCCTTGTGCTCGCCGTAGTAAGCCCTAAACTCGGCAAGCGTCTGCTCAAACATACGGCCGTCGCCCGCATACTCGGCAGGCATAAAACGCTCAACCAGCTTGAGCATGCCGTTTCCCACCTTGTAGCGGTACTCGTCGACGGCAAACGTGGGCCAGCCGTGCGTCTCGCAGGTATGGTTGCCGGCGGCCGCCAGGTCCTCGAGCGTGTTGAGGATGGTGCCGTCCAGGTCAAAGATCACATGGGAAAAAGCTGCTGCCATGAAAGCTCCCGTCATTGGATTTAAAACGCACCTCATAATACTGGGCTTATGCGTTGGGCGTGCTTGGAATCTGAACATCTCCAGGGATACCAAGCCGCATCGCGCCGACCGTGCTGTTCCGCCCTAGCAAATTCTCGGCAGCTGCTCTCCCACGAGCATGTCGAGGATGCGGGTTGAGCCCCAGCCGGTGCGCACGCGCACGGCGGGGCGGGTGCCCTCGGCAAGCGGCAGTACGCGGCCGATAATCGCGGCGTTCTCGCCGTAGCGGGCGGCGCGCATGGCGGCTAGAGCCGCATCGGCCTGTTCAGCCGGCACCACGGCGACCATCTTGCCCTCGTTTGCCACCTGCAGCACGTCATAGCCGAGCATCTCGCAAGCTGCCTGCACATCGGGGCGCACGGGCACGGCGTCCTCATCGACCTCCATCGCAATGCAGCTGGCCTGCGCAAACTCATTGAGCGTGGATGCAAGGCCGCCGCGCGTGGGGTCGCGGAAACAGCGCGTGTCGGGGGCGGCGGCCAAAACGTTGGCAATCAGATGATTGAGCGGCGCGGCGTCGCTTTCGATGTTGCTCGAAAACGCCAAGCCCTCGCGTTGGCTCATGATGGCGATGCCGTGGTCGCCCAGCGTACCCGATACCAGAATGACATCGCCGGGCTGGCAGTTGGCACCGCTGAGCGCCACGCCCGCGGGAACCTCGCCCACGCCGGTGGTATTGATGTAGACGCCGTCGGCCCCGCCGCGCTCGACCACCTTGGTGTCGCCCGTGATTATGGACACGCCCGCTTCGCGCGCCGTTTCGGCCATCGTCTGCACAATCTGGCGGAGCTTATCCATGGGATAGCCCTCTTCGAGGATAAATCCGCACGACAGGTAGCGCACGTTGGCGCCCGAGGTCGCGACGTCGTTGACGGTTCCGCACACGGCAAGGCGGCCGATGTTGCCACCGGGGAAGAACTGCGGCGAGACTACAAAGCTGTCGGTCGACATGGCGATACGCCCGCTCGCGGGCAGCGCGGCGACGCCGGCGTCGTTGCCCGCGAGCAGCTCGGGCGACCCAAAGGCATCCAAAAAGACCTCATCGATGATGCGTTTCATCATCTGACCGCCAGAGCCGTGGCCCAACAGGACGGTGCTATCGGTGGTGCTATGGGACATATCCAAAACTCCAATCGTGGGTGGTGCCGGCGTGCGGGTGCGTCCGGGCTAGTCGCGATAACGGTAGTACGCCGCGCAGCTGCCCTCGGAGCTCACCATGCACGGGCCGACGGGGTGCTCGGGCGTGCAGGTGCGGCCAAAGAGCGGGCAGCTGCTCGGCGTAATGGCCCCGCGCAGCACGTCGCCGCAGCGGCACCCACGCGGCTCGACCGTCTCCTCGACGGGCACGTCAAAGCGGGTACGGGCATCAAAGCGCGAGAACTCGGGGCGGATGGAAAGGCCCGAGTTGGCAATCGGCCCCAGCCCGCGCCACGTAGTGTCGCACGGCTCAAACACCTGCTCGACCAGCTGGCGCGCCACGGGATTGCCGTCGGCATTGACGCCGCGACGGTAGGCGTTGTCGATTGCGGGCCTGTCCTCGACAACCATCTGGACCAGCATGCAGATGCCCTGCAGGATATCGACCGGTTCAAATCCCGTGACCACGCCCGGGGTATTGAACTCGTCGACCAAAAAGCTAAAGGGCGCCAAGCCCGTGATGGTGGCGACGTGGCCCGGCAGGATGAAGCCGTCGATGGCGGTCTCGGGATCGTTGGCGATGGCGCGCAACGCCGACGGCGTGGTCTTGTGGGCGCAATAGACCGAGAAGTTCAAAAGCCCGCGTGCCTCGGCCTCCAAGATGGCGGCGGCGATGGTGGGCGTCGTAGTCTCAAAGCCCACGCCCATAAAAATGACCGGACGATCGGGGTTTTGCTCGGCAATGTCGAGCGCGTCGAGCGGGGAATAGACGATGCGGATGTCGCGCCCTGCCGCCTTTTGCGCGGCGAGCGAGGTGGACGATCCGGGCACGCGCATCATGTCGCCAAAGGTGGTGATGATGGCGCCGTCTATGTTGGCGAGCGCGATCGCGTGGTCGATGTCGCGGTTGGCGGTAACGCAAACGGGGCAGCCCGGGCCGCTCAGCAGCTTGAGCCCGGCCGGCATAATGGAGCGAAAGCCATAGCGACCGATGCTCACGGTGTGCGTGCCGCAGACTTCCATAAGGTTGATGGTGCGGTCGCCGACGAGTTCATGGATGCGTTCGATGAGCTCGCGGGCCAGCTTGGAATCGCGAAATGCCGAAAAGTCGATACCGGAGCGCGCCGGCTGTCCGGCCGCCACTAGTATGCCTCGGCCGGGTTGCTGACCAGTTGGTCTTCTTCTGCCAGTTCGGTCATGGTGTTGACCAGGTCGAGCGTCTCCTGCGCTTCCTGCTCGTCGACGATCTGGATGCCAAAGCCGGCGTGTACGAGAATATAGTCGCCAACCTGCGCCGTCGGCACGAGTCGTAGCGACACGGGGCGCTCGATGCCCATCATGTCGACGGTGGCCTTGAGGTCGTCGTCGCGTTTGACTACTTTACCGGGAACGGCAAGGCACATATTGTTCCCCTTTTAGACGCTTTGCGCTGGATAGGCGCTCAATAATCCATCAGTTGATGGTAGCGCTCGCGGGGTTTGCGGGCAAACGCGTTACGCCTGTGAGACGGCTGGGCACAGCGGCGTGTGAGGGCGAGCTACTGCGATGCAATCTGCGCAAGACGAGCGCTTGCGACCGCCGCCTGACCGTAGGCGATGCAGCCGTCATTGACGGGTGCGGTGTGGGGGACCAAGACAGCAAGGCCCGCGTATTTGAGCTCGCGGGTGAGGAGCTGGAGCAGAAGTCGGTTCATGAACACGCCGCCCGAGAGCGCGACGGTGCCAATGCCCTCGCGCGCGCAGATTTCGGTGGCGATGCGCGCCGAGGAGCGCGCGACGGCGACATGGAAGTCGAGTGCGAGCCTGTCGGCGGGCGCTCCGGCTTCAATTCCCTCCAAAAGTGCCTCAAAGAGTGCTTTCTGGTCCAGCACATCGGGGCCGTCCAACCACGATGGGCCAGATGTGGAATAGCCGACGTTGTCGTCGGGAAAACGGGCGATTTTGCCGTCCAGTGCACGCCAAGCGGCGGCTTCGAGCTCGATGGCGGGTTCGCCCTCGTAGGTTGCCTGGCCGCAAATGCCCAAAATCGCGGCTGCGGCATCAAACAGGCGACCCATACTGCTGGTGCGCGGACTGTTGATGCCGCGCTCGATCATCGTTGCCGTTATGCTGCGCGTTTGCTCGTCAAGGCTGTTCAAGAGCCCCACGGCTCCCGGGTGCTCGAGCAGGTCGAGCTCGCTGAGCAGGGCAAAGGCGTTGCGGCGGGCATCGTGTACGGATGCGGCGCCACCGGGAAGCGCCCAGGTGCGCAGATGCGCGACGCGCTCAAAATCGGCGAGATGGGCGACAAGAAACTCACCGCCCCATATGGTGCCATCGGTGCCGGCACCCGTGCCGTCGAAGGCGATGCCGAGGACGCGTGTATCGGGCGCAAGCCGGCCTGCGGCAATCGCCTCTGCCATGACGCTCGCGATGTGCGCATGATGGTGCTGGACTTCGATAAGCGGCAGATTGTGCTCCCGTGCCTGCTCGCGCGCCCATTGGCTCGACAGATAACTGGGATGCATGTCGCATGCCAAGGCGGCAGGCGCCAGGTCAAAGAGGCTTTCCAGACGCGTGCGTGCGGCGCTCCAAGCATCGAAAGTCGCGCCGTTTTCGACATCGCCGATATGCTGCGACACAAAACAGGCCGCATGGCCGTCGGCGTCCTCGCGCGTGAGTGCGATCGTGGCTTTTTGCTGCGGCCCGCAGGCGAGCACACAGGGCGTGGCGTTGTCGAGCGCCGGCAACGACAGCGGCTGCGGCGCATATCCGCGTGCGCGGCGCACGGGCATGACGACCCCGTCGACTACGCGTACCACGGAGTCGTCGTAGCGCGACAGAATCGCGCGGTCGTTACCGAGCAGCGCATCGGCGATGCCGGCGGCAACAAGGTGCTCCCATGCAAGGGCATCGTCGGTCTCGATGGGCTCTTCGCTCAGGTTTCCGCTGGTCATGACGATTGCGCTCATGCCGTGCGCCGCGGCTGCGGCGAGCAGCAAATGTTGAAGCGGGGTGTAGGGGAGCATGACGCCAAGCTCGGGCAAGTCGTGCGCGACGGATGGCGCGAGTTCGAGGGCGTTGGGGGAGCTGTGGGCGTCGTTGCCGGCTGCGCGGCGACGCAGCAGCACAATGGGACGAACACTGCCGGCCAGCAGGTTGCGCTCAATGCCATCGATATGACACAGGCGCTCGGCGTCGGCAAGGCCGCACACCATAACGGCGAGCGGCTTATTGCTGCGACGCTTGCGACGGCGCAACTCGCACACCGCCTGTTCGTTGGCGGCATCGCAGGCCAGGTGGAATCCGCCCAGACCCTTGATGGCGACGATGCCGCCGCCAGCCAGCAGCTCGACGCAGCGTTCGATGATGGCATCGCTGGCCTCGCGCCACGTAATATGCGGTCCGCAATCAAAGCAGGCATCGGGCTGCGCGTGAAACCGCCGATCGAGCGGGTCGGCATACTCCGCGGCGCAGGTGGGGCACATGGGAAAGCGATCCATCGAGGTGGCCGCTCGGTCATAGGGCAGCGAGCGGATGATGGTAAAGCGCGGTCCACAGTTGGTGCAGTTGATAAAGGGATAGTGAAAGCGTCGGTCGGCGGGGTCGAACAGCTCGCGCAGGCAGTCATCGCACGTAGCGATGTCGGGCGAGATGAGCGTCGTGTGGGCGGTTTGATCCTGCGACGCCACAATGCGAAAGCCCCGCTCGTTAGCGGCGTCCCAGTTGCCGGGTGCCAGGTCCATAACCTCGACATGCTCCACGCGAGACGCCGCAGGCGCATGCTCGGAAAGCGCGTCGACAAATTCGTCGAGTGCTTCGCCAGGAGCGTGCGCCTCGATATGCACGCCATCGCCCGCGTTAAGCACCCAGCCGCAAATGTCGTGCGCCATGGCCTCGCGATACACAAACGGTCGCATGCCGACACCCTGCACAATGCCCGTTACATGGATATGCGCATGTCGCATGCGACCCTCCTTCGTTGAAATGTGTGCTGTTACAGCCCCAGGCTCTGCTCGGTGGCGGCGCAGGTGAGCTCGCCGTGTTTAACGCCGCGCAGGCCCAGCAGACGGTCATCCAGCTCGTAGACACGCTCGCCGCGACCCTTAAGTGCCAGAATCTCCAAACAGTTGTGGTGATCCAGATGCACGTGCATGGTCGATACGATCTCGTCGGTGTAGTCGTGTTGCACCTCGTCCAGGCGGCGCGTCAGGTCGCCGGTGTGATGGTCGTAAATCATGGTGAGCGACCCGATGACCTGCTCGTCGGGCGTTCGCATCTGCTCCTTGGCAATCGAGGCGCGAATCAGGTCGCGCACGGCCTCGGAGCGGTTGGCCACGTCACCGCGGCGTGCGATCTGCTCGTCAAAGCGGCGCAGCAGGTCGTCGGGCGCGGTGACCGAAAAACGGACCAGCTCGGAGGCGGAGCCGCTGCAACGGCAGCCCGCGTCGCCGGTCGGCCCGTGCGAATGCTCGTGCCCGCAGGTGTGCTCGTGCTCGGCCACGCTACACCAGCTTTACGGAGCCAACGGAGTTGTGGTCGGCCTCGATGGCCTCCTCGTAGCCCTCGAGCGCATCGTGCGCCTCGTGCAGCGCAGACATGGCGGCCTCGAGCTTGGCGCCAATGCGCTCCATATCAAAGTTCTCGGTCGCATGCAGCAGCTGATGGCTCCACTCGTGAGCGAGCTCAATGGTGTCGTCGACCTGCTTGACGCTCATGGCAAGCTGGCTCATGTTCATTCCGACGTCATGCATGGGAATCTCCTTTTGTACGGGGCGATATGGTGGTTCAGATTCTACTACGCCCGCCTTGGGCGCCGCCGCATAAGAAAACGGGTGCGAGTCCGTCTGACTCGCACCCGTTCACTGGGGGCTGTTTGTGTCTACCATACTATCCGTGGTCGCATGCCTTGCGTTTGGCACTCCGGCGAGCGGTGCGAAACCGCTCATGGACGGCAGACAGGTAACAAGCGTATTACAGATGTTTCTCCAGCAGTGCCTGAAGCCTTGCCTTGGGTAAGGCGCCGACCGAGCGGTCGACCTCCTCGCCGTTCTTAAAGACGATCAGCGTAGGGATGCTCATGACGCCAAACTTCATGGCCAGGTCCTGGTTGTCATCGACGTTGCACTTGGCCACAGCCAGCTTGCCGGCCAGCTCGTCGGCAACCTCGTCTACGATGGGCGAGAGCGAGCGGCAGGGGCCGCACCACGGGGCCCAAAAATCAACCAGTACGGGCAGGCTGTCGTTGACGACAGCGTCGAAGTTCTCGGGGGTAATCTGCTTGATGTCAGCCATGGTGACCTCCATAATGCGACGCGGCTCGGCCGCGTAAAACTCAGTACGACCGTGCTTATACCCAGCGGCTCGTAAAGCAACCACTCGCGGGCGGCTCTTTTATATAATGGTGGGCACGCAAACGATTGGAGAGCGCATGCCCACGTCACAAAGCCAGAAAAAAGAAGCCATCGCTCAGGCGACCGAGCAGGAGCTCGCGTCGCTTGCAGATCGCGGCGTGCGTATCGCGGGCAACGCGTGCTCGCCGATTGTGCTGGTCAAAGGCGATTTGGATGAAGCCGAGTGCTCGGGCGGCGAGCTGGCTGCTGGCGCGGATGGCGCCGCGTTGCGCAAGGCGCTCGGCGCCATCGGATATGCCCCCGAGGATTTTTGCGTGCTGGCAAGCGTCGCCGGCGCGGGCGACGGAGCGGTCGCGGCGGGCGAGGCCCTGACGTGCGATCTGTTCCGCGAGGCGCTGGAGACCTTGGACCCCGAGGCGGTGCTGCTGCTGGACAACAGTGCGGCCGATGTCATGCGCGAGACCTATGCCGATATGCTTGTGGCAATTGATGACTTTGACACCGCTATGCTCAAGCCCGGCCTGGTCGCCCATGTGCAGGGGCGCCGCGTGCTGGCGCTCGACGGTTTTGAGGCGGCGCTCACCGACAAGGCCGCCAAGCAGCGCATGTGGGCCTACATTAAGCAGCTGACCCCGGCGGCTGCACCGCTGTAGCGAGGCTGGTGGCAGCCCCTACATCACGGCGCGCAGCTCAAACCGGTCGCCGTTAATGCGGAACTGGCAGTTGCCGTTCATGCGCTCGACGGCAAGCATAATGCTCTTGGTGCCAAAGCCGTGCCCAGTGTGCTGAGCCACGGGCATGCCGTCGACCATGTGCGGCGCACGGCCAAACGTGTTGGAAACCAGCAATAGAAGCTGACCGTCTTCGTAGCGAAGGTCCAGGTCGACAAACCGCTTGCCTTCGGGGGCGGCGCTCGCCGCGGCGATGGCATTGTCCAGGGCGTTCGATACCACACTGAACAGATCGACATCGCTCACGTGGACGGTCTCGGGCACGGCGGCGCGCAGGTCGGCGGTGATGCCGTGCGCGTTGATGTCCGCGGAAAGCGACGAGAGCGCAATGTTGACCGTTTCGTTGGCGCAGTAGCGGCGCACGGCGGTGCGGTCGTTGGTCTCGCAGAGCGCGTCGATGCGCTCGAGTGCCTCATCGGTGCGACCCTCTTCGATCAGGGCCGCTAGACCGCGCAGGTAGTGGCGCATGTCGTGACGGAGAACCGAGAGCTCGCGTCCGGACTGGCGCCAGGCTTCGAGCTCTTTGATGGCCGCGCTGTCGCGGGTCGCGAGCATCCAGCGCTCACGCTCGGCGATTTCCTTTGCCTCGTATTCGCGAAGGTAGACGGCAAGAAACATAAGGTAGAAGGCGCAGAGTGCGAACGCCAAAAACTCAACGGTTACCACCGAGCCCGAGTGGAAGAGCGTGGTATAGACGTTGGTGGCGTAGTCGAAGATGTAGTAGACGAGCGGCAGGATGAGCAGAATCTCCAGCTCGGTGGGGCTTTTGATCGCCAGGCGGGGGCCAATTTCGCTTGCCCAATGCAACAAGACGGCAAAGACGCCGAGCGTGGTGATGATGCGCGCCACGTAGTACGCGACCTGCGAATCGGTGGCGGCGAATGCGGCGATGCCCACCCAGTTGCTAAACTGGCAGCTCAGGTAGGCACTGGTAACGCCCAGGATGGCGAGCAGCGGACTCAGGCGATAGCGTACGCACAGGTAGACGACAAGCGGCAGATGCACGACGAGTGGATAGGCCTGTCGGGCAAGCAGCTCACCACCGACGAGGTTGGCAATCGCAAAAGCGGTGCCGGTTACGGCGCCAGCCCCCACCAGTTCGAGCGAATGGCGGCGGTTGATCTCGACACCGCACAGCGCCGCCGAGGCAAAGACGCCAAAGAGCAACGTCGTCGCATGGTGGATTGCCCAAAGTACCAGTTCTGCCGAGGAAAGCATCAGCGTCTCCCGCCCTCGAACCGCACCGCAAAGTAGGCGTCTTGGAATCCCTGCTTGCAGCTGCGCGCGAGCGGTATGCACGCGCCCGAGCGCATGACGATTTCCGTGCGGTTAAAGTGGTCGATGTTGCGCAGATTGACCTGGTAGCTGCGGTGGCACTTAAAGAAGGTCGCGTTTTGGGCCAGTCGGTCCTCGATGCTGCGGAACGGCTCGAGCGCCTCGATATCGCGGCCGTCGCGCAGGTGGAAGACCACGTGCTTGTTGCGAGCCTCGGCATATTCGATATCGGATAGGCGCAGGGCGTGGTAGCCAAAGGACGTCTTGATGACGAGCTCGTCGATTGCAGCCGGACGCAGGCTCGACAGCTCGTCGAGCAGTTGCGCCAAGCGCTCGTAGGTCACGGGTTTGAGCAGGTAGTCGAAGGCGCGGACCTCGTAGGACTCAAGTGCGAACTCGGGCGATGAGGTCAGAAATACCAAGTGCACGGCGGTATCGGATTGACGCAGCTCGCGGGCGGTGTCCATGCCGTTGACGAGCGGCATGATCATGTCGAGCATGATAATGTCGGCGCGCGATGCGGCATGGCGTGCCAGCAGGTCCTCGCCGCGCGTGACGAGTGCAACATCGACCGCCGTACCCGCCTCGGCCGACCAGCGGTTGATCATGCGGTGCAGGTTATCTAGAAAGGCGACGTCGTCGTCGCAGGCGATGATTTTGAGCATATTGGGCCCCCTTAGTACCTCGATTTTGCCACATCGTGCACGCGCCACCCGCGGGGGTGCGTTCCGTTTGCGCCCCACGGTACGCAACTCGCGCCGAGCGGCAGGGTGTCAAAACATGCGGTTGCACAATACCAGGTGGATATATATGTCAATTTGAGCTGGCGGCTGGCGAGGGACCATGCCGGCCGCGCCAAGCGATATCGGACATCGCGAAAGCATAGGGGTAAGGGAGCTGAACGATGAAGGAGAAGAAGATGGGGATGCGCGCTGCGTTGATGCGTCTGCTGGGTATCGCAACCGTGGCATGCGCGCTCGTGGCGACGCCGGCCGTGGCAAACGCCGAGACGCAGGTTATGCCCGACGGGGTGAGGGCGGAGGTGCTGTCGCTTAAGCAGGCCAACAACGAACCCGTCCAAATCACCGAGCCGGGCAGTTACGTACTTAAGACGGCTGAGGGTGAGGTCACGCCATCTTCGGGTTACACCATCGACGCGCCGGATGCGTCTCGGATTAATCCTGTGAGGATCTACATCGATGGTACGGTCTACGTGAACGGTAAGACTAACTGGCGGGTTGAGCAAACTCGATGGCTGTTCAACATCAAACAGGGTAGCAATATCGAGTTCATCGGTGTCAACAATCCGTGCGTCAGCTTCCATAGAAACCAAAAGCAATTTGAGTCCGTAAGCGGCTTTTTGACCGACCGCTATTACAGCGGTGGCTACAAAAAGGCATCGGGCGACATCTCGGTTGGCCTGGGGGTTGGCGACGGCTCGCAGAATTTCATTCTCTCGTATGGCAGCAAGTACGAGCAAAAGGTACCTGCGATTTCCCTGGGTAGCACCGAGGGCAAGTTAACCGCCAAGTTCGAAAAAATGAAGATCCAAGGCTATGTTGGCAAATCGGGCGCAGTGGCGGGCAACGCCCAAGAGTATGCCGTTCCTGTACATCTCTTCCGTGAGGGCAGGGATACGACTGGCGGCAATACCAACTCCTTCGCGGCGACTTTTACCGACTGTGTGTTCTACGATACGTCTGGAGACTTCAATGGTGCTGTTTCCGTCGATGGCAACAGCAGCTTCAAGATGCCCAAAGACGGAAGTGCTGTCGCAAAATTGACGGCGACGTTCAACAATTGCAGCTTCACTGGCAGCAATGGGGAGAACGTGGGCGTCAGGCAGACGAACAATAGTTACAGCTCAGTCGAAGCGGCTCGTTATTTTGCTAATTCTTCTGTCCTTAATACCTATGCTGTCGCAGGCGTGATGGGCGTCACCAACGCTACGGTCAACCTCAACGACTGCAAGATGAGCAACTTCCACAGCACGCGTTCGAGCTCGGCCGACAACACTTTGACAGTCGATGCCCTTAATGTTGCACGAAGCGCTCGCTGCAACATAAACGGCGGCGAAATTTCTCGCTATGGCGCGCGCGGCAATACGTGCGTGGTATACGCTGCCGGAACCCTTACCCTTAACGAATCGCCGGAAATCGCGAGCTACTGGAAGAACAGCCACGCCGACGATACTAATTATGGCGACAAGTACACTGAAGCTGATAAGGCTACGGGAACCGCCAAGAGCCTGTATGTCCCGAAGAAAAAGAGTGTCGATGCCAACGTCCCGGCGCTGAATATCGCGTCTGACTTCTCCGTACGCGGAGGCTTTGGAGACAATGTTTGGATCTCGATTGAGGAGACTGCGGACAGTAGTGGCGTAAAGTCGCGTGTCCTTGGCACCTGCGAATCCAACAAGATCGAAGGCGTTGTGCCAGACGGCTCGTCCGAGAACGACGACAACTCCGACAAGTACGAGGTCGTGAACCTTAACGGCGACCTCACCTTCCGCGAGACCATCCACCAGCACAAGTGGAACGTTGAGGCTGACGGTTTGGGCGTTCGCGCTTCGTGCGTGGGCCCGTTCCGCAACAGCGAGTGCGAATATGGCAAGGACGAGAGCGGTGAGCCCAAAAAGTACCTGAGGGCCACGTATGAGCTCTCCATGTCCAAGGCAACGAGCTCTCAGAGCACCGAACTTGTCTATGACGGTTGCCCGGTAAAGATTGCTTTGAATAAGGACGGCGCGTGGAATCTAGAGCAGATGGGCGTGACGGCCAGCGATGAATTCACGTGGTATCAGTGCAAGTCCCAGGCGGACGCCGAGGCATATAAAAACGGCACCAAGCTCAAGGATGCTCCGACGGACGCTGGCTACTACTATGTCGTCACGAGCTTTAAGACTGCCTCTGGTCAGACGCTCGAGGGCAAGAAGGCCTTTGAGATTTCGCCGCGTCGCCTGGTTAGGGGTCAATCCTACCAGTTCACCCTTAAAGACGGAGGCAAGGGCGCGGGCAAGTATGCCTATGACGGCAAGGAGCATCAGCCTGTCGTCGAAAGTGCAAAGTTCAAAAACGGTGCCGGTGAGTGGGTCGATCTCGTTGAGGGCAAGGATTACGAGCTCAGCGCTCGAAGTGAATCCGGACTGAAGCAGACCGAGCCAGGGCAATACGAGTGCATTGTCATCGGTAAGGGCAACTTCACGACCGATGGCGGCACCACAAGTGTTCTGACGCTCAAGTGGGAGATCGTTGATGTTTCGCGCTTTGACCTTGAGGTCACTGGCTTTGAGGGCGCCTATGACGGCAAAGAGCACGGCATTACGGTCAACGTCAAGAATGACCCCCAGCCGGCGGATATGAAGATCGAGTACTGCGAAGAGGGTGGCGATTGGACGACGAAAAAGCCGACCTATCGCAATGCGGCCGAGTACACGACCCGTTACCGTGTGACGGCTTCCGACTACCTGACCGTTACGGGCCAAGCGACCGTGAAGATTTCCAAGGCAGACCAGGAAGCGCCGGCTGGGCTCGTGGGCAATAATTGGACCACGTGCAGCAGCAAGGACGGCTCCATCTCGGGCGTGACCAAGAAAATGGAATACCGCCACGAATTCAGCAAAGACTACCAGAAGATAACGTCTGACGATAAACTGACCGGTCTTGCGAAGTCGGGAACGTACTACGTTCGCTATGCCGAGGATAACAACCACAATGCGTCGCCCGATGCCGAGGTCAAGATCGAGCAGGGTCCTCATGCCGTTGCTGACAATGCAGCTTGGAAGCCGAATGGCGAAGGTAGCCACGTTAAGGTCTGCAAGTATTGCAAGAAGGCTCAGGAGCGCCAGCCCTGCAGGTGGAAATATGAGATCGTTACGCCCGCCACGCCTGAGGCCGATGGTGTTCGTCAAAAGGTCTGCAGGGTTTGCAACGGCAGGTGGGATGAAGAACGTTATACCTACGTGGATACTTACGCCCCCACCATTTATGACCTCTGGGTAGATAAGGCCTACTGCGAGAGCGTTTTGTTTGACGTGTTCGATGACCGCGACGAGACGGTGACGGTTACCGATAACGGCAAGGAGCTCAAGGCTGGCAAGGACGGAAAGTACACGGTTAAGGCCGCTGAAGGCGATGCCGGTACTGAGCATGTAATCGTGGCTACGGACACTGCCGGCAATAAAGAGACCATCACAATTAAGATGTACGCCGAGCATGTGTATAAATGGACGATCGACAAGCAGCCGACGGTTACCGAGACCGGCTCCAAACATGGAACGTGCTCCGTGTGCGGCCATGAGTCGGGTGCGGTAGAGATTCCGGCCCTGGCTGTTAAGGGCTATTCGGGCAAATATGACGGCAAGGACCACTCTGTCGACGCCTCGGCGCTGCCCGAAGGTTCCGTCGTTGAATACAAGGCTGCTGACGGCGGCTGGACGAGCGTTGCGCCCAGCATCAAGGATTCCGGCAGTGTGACGGTCGACTATCGCGTCACGATCGACGGCGCGGCGGTCGACGGCAAGGTGACGCTTGAGGTCAAACCGCGTGCGATAACGGTCGCGGCGCAGGACGCCTCCAAGACCTATGGTGAGGACGATCCCAAGTTTACGTATGACGTCACTTCTGGCGAGCTCGTCGAGGGCGAGAGCCTTCAGGGTATTGAGATTGAGCGCGATGATGACGACAGTGTACGCGACGGAGGTTATGCTCTGCGCCTGACGCAGCCTGAGGGCGCCAACTCCAACTACAAGATCACGTTCAAGGATGGCACCTTTACAATCAGCAAACGCGAGCTCACCGTAACGTGGGACACCACTATTGAGTTCACCTACGACGGCGAGGAGCACTGTCCCCAAGCGAAGCTCCACAACATTGTCGGCGATGACGATCTCTCCGCGTGTGTTGACGGCGCCAAAGTCAAGGCTGGCACCTACACGGCGAAAATCACCGAGCTGACGGGCGACGACGCGGGTAACTACAAGCTTCCCGCCGAAGGCCTGACGTGCGAGTTCTCCATCAAGAAGGCGCCCCAGGGCGCGCCGAAGGTCCAGGCCACGGCCGAGACTGTGAGTGGCAAGTCCGACGGTAAGATCACGGGCGTCGACGCTATGATGGAGTGGCGCGCCAAGGACTCTGGCGAGTATCGGGGCGTGCCCGAAGGCGTGACTGAGATTGCGGGTTGCGCTGTCGGCACGTACGAGGTGCGCTACCGCGCCGATAGCGACCATGATGCCTCCTCCGCCACCGAGGTTACCGTTAATGCCGGCGGCAAGCTCGTCGTGACGCTGCCTGCCAAGCAGGTCGGCTATACGATCACGGCGAACCCGGGCGAGCTTGACTGGCACGGATCAACCACCCTCACGGTCGGCATCGAGAGCGGCTACTTTACTGACAACGACTCTTACGCCGTCAAGGTCAACAATGCCGTTGTGACGCCCGACGCGCGTGGCGAGTTCACCGTCCAGAACGCCGAGAGCGACCTCGTCGTCACCGTCGAGGGCGTGCGCAAGCACGAGGCCGTGAACGATGAGTGGCTCTCCGACGACAGCACGCATTGGCATAAGTGCGCCTGTGGTGACAAGATCGACGAGAGTGTGCACACCTTTGAGTGGGTCGTCGACAAGGCACCCACGGCAACTGAGGTGGGCTCCAAGCATCAGCAGTGCACGGTCTGTGGACACGCGTTGCCTGCAGTCGAGATTCCGGCTGCCGCCATCGTTGGCTACTCCGACGAGTACGACGGTGCGTATCACACGGTCGACGCGACGAGCCTGCCCGAGGGCGCGACGGCCCAGTACAGCACCGACGGCAAGAACTGGTCCTCCGAGGCCCCCAAGATTCGCGACGTTGGCACGCTGACCGTTGTCTACCAGGTGACGATCGACGGTGTGACTGCCGAGGGCGAGGTTACGCTCGAGGTCAAGCCGCGCGCGATCACGGTTGCGGCCGACAACTCCTCCAAGACGTACGGCGAGGCTGACCCCGTGTTTACGTGGGATGTCACTTCTGGCAAACTCGTCGCGGGCGAAACGCTTCAGGGCATCGAGATCGATCGCGAAGATAGCGACAACGTGCGCGAGGGCGGCTATGCTCTGCACCTGACGCAGACAAAGGACGCTAACCCTAACTACAACATCACGTTTGTTGACGGCGCGTTCACCATCAAGCAACGCTTGCTCACTGTGAAGTGGGGAACTGCTGAGTTTACCTACGACGGCAAGGTACACTGCCCCGAGGCAACGCTCGGCAACGTCATCGACAAGGATGACCTTGGCGCGACCGTCGAGAGCTTCCAGGTCGAGGCCGGTGATTCGTACCAGGCGAACCTCACCGCACTGACGGGCAAGGCCGCTGGCAACTACGCGCTGCCGACCGCGGGCCTGACGTGCGACTTCTCCATCAAGAACGCCGCGCAGGGCGCGCCGGTGGTCCAGGCTGCGGCCGAGACCGTGAGCGGCAAGCGTGACGGCAAGATCACGGGCGTCGACGCGACGATGGAGTGGCGCGCCAAGGGTGCCGCCGAGTATCAGGCGGTGGGCGAGGGCACGGCCGAGCTTACGGGTCTTGCCGCCGGTACGTATGAGGTGCGCTACCAGGCCAAGACTAACTACGACGCCTCTTTTGCCACCGAGGTTACCGTGGCGGCCGGCCCCAAGCTGGTCGTGACGCTGCCGAGCAATCAGGTGGGCTACGCGCTCAGCTCGACGGCAACCGAGCTCGATTGGCGCGGAACTGCAACGCTCACCATGAGCATCGACAGCGCGTATTTTGCGGGTAAGGACTACGCCGTCAAGGTCAACGGCACGTCCGTTAAGCTTTCCGCCAAGGGCACCTATGAGCTCAAGGATGTCGAGGGCGACGTGAATGTGACGGTCGAGGGTATCCTCAAGCACGAGCCCGACGGCTCCGGCTGGGCACACGACGCCAAGAACCACTGGCATGTCTGCCGCTGCGGCGAAGTTCTCGACAAGGCCGAGCATACCTTTGAGTGGGTCGTCGTTAAGACTCCAACGGCAACCGAGAATGGCTCCAAACAGCAGCAGTGCACCGTCTGCGGCGAGAAGGGCAAGACCGAGGAGATCGCGATTCTGGCACCCGAGATCATCGACGGCAAGGGCCAGACGATGGTAGTCGACGCTGCCAAGGACCTGAGCTTCCGCTCGAGCGCGCCGCTCAGGTACTTCCAGAAGGTGCTGGTCGACGACAAGGAGGTCGCCGCCGAGAACTACGTGCTCACCGAGGGTTCTACGATCGTGACGCTTAAGGCGAGCTTCCTGAATACACTCGGCGTGGGCGAACACAAGCTGAGCGTGGTTTCGACCACGGGCACGGCCGAGACGAACTTTACCGTTGCCGAGGCTGCCAAGCCCGCTCCTGGCCAGGCAACCACGACTACTACGACCACGACTACGACTTCCAAGCCTAAGAAGAAGGCTGGCAAGGAGACGTTGCCTGAGTCCGGCGACAGCACGTACGTCATTGCTGGCGCCGTACTCGCTGCCGGCATGGCGGCTCTGCTGCTGGCTTGGGCCATGAAGCGCCGCGCGTAGTCGCGCGCCAGTCCCCAGCTGGTCCGGATCGAGCGATTCGGGCCCGCTTTTGGGGCCTGCCGGAAACCCGGTGGTCAAATAAGGTCAAATATGAGTACTGTTACCAGTTTAGTGGCAGCCAAATGGCCTTAAAAATCGGTGCCAGCGGCCAAAAGTGCATCGATTTTCGTCCTTCAGAGTCGCGATCGGGCTCCAAACAAGGCGATTTTGCTGCTCTGGACCGGAAAATCGCTGCTACTAATTTGGTGACAGTACTCATATTTGGCCTTTTTTGACCACTGCCCCTTGGTCCAGGACAAAACGGCTGCTCGAATCATGGGGCGGGTCCATTTTCAACTATCCTCAGCTTGCCAGTTCGAAAATGGACCCGCCGCAAGATTGAATCTTTATTCCAACTTTACACCTGGCTTTACAGCTGTCTTGTCAGCTGTAAAGCCAGGTGTCATACTAAAGCCCCAAGATTCGCCAAAAGAGAGGGGCCTTGATGGCACAGAGCGCGAACATGGATGCATCGGAGCTTGCACGCGATATCGCGGCCGGCCTGGCATCGGCAACGACGGCAACGGAGCGCGCGGCACTGGTGCCCGCAGAGCTCGTCGAGGCCATTCATCAGCTAAAAACCCAACGTGACGCAGTGATCCTGGCGCACTATTATGTGGCGCCCGAGGTCCAAGCCGTTGCCGATTACGTCGGCGACAGCTTCTACTTGGCAAAGCTCGCCAAGAGCCTGCCGCAGCAGACTATCGTGCTGTGCGGCGTGGAGTTTATGGGCGAGAGTGCCAAGCTGCTCAATCCCACCAAGACCGTGCTGTTACCCGAGTCGGGCGCGGACTGTCCCATGGCGCACATGGTCAAGCGCGAGACGGTCGATGCGGCGCGCGCCGAGTATGGCGATGACCTGGCCGTGGTGTGCTACGTCAACTCGACGGTCGAGATCAAGAGCTGGAGTGACGTGTGCGTTACCAGCTCTAACGCCGTCAGAATCGTCTCCGAGCTGCCGCAGCAGCACATCTTGTTCATTCCCGACCAGAACCTGGGCCGCTTTGTGGCCGAGCAGGTGCCCCAAAAGCACGTCATCCTCAACAACGGCTATTGCCCGCGTCATCACATCATTACCGTCGAGCAGATCGTCGACGCGCAGGAGGCGCATCCCGACGCGCTCGTGCTGGCGCACCCCGAGTGCAAGGCCGACGTCCTGGCCGAGGCTGACTACATCGGCTCCACTGCCGGCATCATCAAGTATGCCGAGGAGTCGGACGCGAGCGAGTTCATCATCGTGACGGTCCGTGGCGTGCTCTACGAGCTCGAGCGCCGCTGCGAGGGCACCGGCAAGAAGTTCTATTTCCCCGCGGTGCAGCCCACCTGCGTCAACATGGATCTCATCACGCTCGAAAAGCTCGTGCACTGCCTGGAGACGGGCGGGGGCGAGGTGCAGATTGGCGTGTCGGACGAGGCCGCCGATCAGGCCAAGCTCACGCTCGACCGCATGCTCGAGTACGCGGCGCGCTAAACCAATGTGACATGAGGGACCATTCCTTATGCCACATTACAAGGGAGAGGATTCCTGTGGAAACCAAACAATACCCCGATATGGAGTGTGACGTCGTCATTGCCGGTTGCGGCGTGGCGGGCCTGTATGCGGCTCTCAATCTGCCGACGAGCACGCGCGTAATCATGCTCTCCAAGGGTGCCATCGACGAGTGCGATTCGATGCTCGCGCAGGGCGGCATCTGCGTACTGCCCGAGGGCTCTGACTACGATGCCTTCTTTGAGGACACCATGCATGCCGGCCACTACGAGAACCGCCGCGAGAGCGTTGACATCATGATCCGCTCGAGCCGCTCGGTCATCAACGACCTGCTGGCCATGGGCGTGGACTTTGAGCGCAAGGCCGACGGCAGCCTCGACTTTACCCGCGAGGGCGCGCACAGCCGCCCGCGCATCGCCTTCCATGCCGATATTACGGGCAAGGAGATTACGACCAAGCTGCTCCAGGCTGTCCGCAAGCTGGACAACGTGCAGATTCTCGAACACGTTGCCATGACCGACATCCTGACGGCCGAGCGCGATGGCGCCACGGTGTGCACCGGCGTTGTCGCCGTTGTCGTGGATGAGGGCGATTCGGCTCGCCCCGCCGACGAGCTGGCAAATGCCGCTGAGGGCGTGCATGCCGGCGAGCCGTTTAAGATCCATGCACGCCACACGCTGTGGGCTACGGGCGGTATCGGCGGCGTATACGACCATTCGACTAACTACCCGCAGCTCACGGGCGATGCCTGCTACATTGCTCAGGAGCACGGCATCACGATGGAGCACCTGGACTACGTGCAGATCCACCCCACGGGTCTGTTCTCGCCGCAGCCGGGCCGCACGTTCCTAATCAGCGAAAGCTGCCGCGGCGAGGGCGCGATTCTGCTCAATGCCGCTGGCGAGCGTTTTACCGACGAGTTGCAGCCGCGCGACGTGGTCGCCGCCGCCATCCGCGAGCAGATGAAGCAGGACGGCACCGAGCACGAGTGGCTGAGCTTTGCCCCCGTCGAGCGCGACGTGGTGACCGGGCACTTTGCCAATATCCGCGCGCGCTGCCTGGAGGATGGCCGCGACATCCTGGACGAGCCCATTCCCGTCACACCCACGCAGCACTACTTTATGGGCGGCGTATGGGTCGACAAGGACGGCCGCACCTCGATGCCCGAGCTCTACGCCGCGGGCGAGACGGCTTGCAATGGCGTTCACGGCAAGAACCGCCTGGCTTCTAACAGCCTGCTCGAGTCTCTGGTTTGGGGCCGCCGCGCCGCGTGGCACATGCGCACCGGCAAGTCGCTGGCCGTGGAGCAGACCGGTGAGCCCGCGCTTGACGGGCGTCACCGCGCCCTGAGCGCCGACACCCTGGCAATCGATGATCTGGCCCGTGCCGCCGGCACGCAGGCCGTGGAGGAGTAGACCATGAATCCCATTACCATGAAGCTCGTCGTCGATGATCTGATTTTGCAGGCTCTGCGCGAGGACATCACGTTTGAGGACGTGAGTACGGCGAGCGTGTGCCCCACGGCGCGCCCTGCTACCGTTGAGCTCATCGCCAAGGCCGACGGCATTATCGCCGGCCTGGACGTATTCGCCCGCACCTTTGAGCTGCTGGATCCGCAGAGCTCCGTGTTGTTCGATGTCTCGGATGGCGACGAGGTGCACGCCGGCGATCACGTGGGCCAGGTGCGCGGCGACGCGCGCGTGCTGCTTTCGGGCGAGCGCGTGGCGCTCAACTACCTGCAGCGCATGAGCGGCATCGCTACTTACACGCATCGGATGGCGGCTGCGCTCGTGGGCACCAAGACCGTGCTTGTCGACACGCGCAAGACCACGCCGGGCATGCGCGTCTTCGAGAAGGCTGCAGTCGAGATCGGCGGCGGCAGCAACCACCGCTATAACCTGTCGACGGCTGTCATGCTCAAGGACAACCACATCGACGCCGCCGGTGGCGTGACACGCGCGATTGAGATGGCTCGCGCCCATGCGTCGTTTACCACGACGGTCGAGATCGAGTGCGAGAGCCTGGATATGGTGCGCGAGGCCGTGGAGGCCGGTGCCGATATCATCATGTTCGACAACATGACCCACGACGACATGGCTGCCGCTATCGAGCTTATCGCCGGTCGCGCCAAGACCGAGTGCTCGGGCAACGTGGACGCCGACAATATCCGCGCGCTCGCCGACCTGGGCGTTGACTTTATCAGCTCGGGGGCGTTGACGCACTCTGCGCCGATTCTCGACCTCTCGCTCAAGCACCTGCGTCTGCTGGACGGTAAATAATGGACGCCCGCGAGCGTCGCCGTGCCATCATGGCCGTGCTCGAGAGCGCCAAAGATCCTGTCTCGGGCAGTGCGCTTGCCCGCGAGGTGGGCGTGAGCCGTCAGGTCGTGGTGCAGGACATCGCCCTGCTGCGCGCCGACGGGCACGATATCGTCGCCACCAATCGCGGCTATGTACTACAGGAGGCGGCGAGCAGCCCGGCTGTGCCCACGCGTCTGGTCAAGGTTCGCCACGGCGTGGAGCAAGCGGGCGATGAGCTCACGAGCATCGTCGACGCGGGCGGCGCCGTGCTCAACGTGATCGTCAACCACCGCGTGTACGGCAAGATCACGGCCGACCTGGACATCCGCAATCGTCGCGATGTTGAGCGCTACCTGCACGATATCGAGAGCGGTAAGAGCTTTCCGCTACTGACGGTAACCAGCGGCTATCACTTCCACCGCATTGCGGCAGAAGACGAGCAAACCCTCGACGAGATCGAGGCCATGCTCAAGGAGAAGGGCTATCTGGCAGACCTAATGCCCTACGAAGATGACCTGTCCTAGTAACGACGAATGCAAAAGGAGGCCTCCGCGGCGATGCGGAGGCCTCCTTTTTGTGCACGGTGTACTTTTGAGTGTGCAAGTGGGGAGCTGTTACTCCTCGACGATCTCGGTGATCGCGCCGGCGGGGCAAGCGTCCTGGCAAGCGCCACAGGCGACGCAGGAATCCTCGTCAGCGACGGTAGCGACGTCCTGGAGCTCCAGAACGCCAGCGGGGCAGGAGTCGACGCAAACGCCACAAGCGATGCACTCGTCGGCATCAATTACGGGATGAGCCATGGTAGTTTCCTCTCTGTTGACCGACGCTACAGGCGATGCGCGTCGGTTTGATTCGGGCAAAAACATACCACGGGAGCGACCGTTTGCAATACCCTCTGACCGGCATCTTCATACCGTTCGCCGAGTATGCCACGGCTTACTAAAAAACGCGCAGGTGGGGCCGTTGAGCTGCGCAAATGTTAGCTATAGGTGACTTGACATATAGGGCGATTGAGCGAGCTAGCGGAAACCGCATCCCGTAATCCACGTCCAAAACGGGAGATAGTTTCAGGCTCGCGCCTCAGTCAACTCTACATAGATCTCAATAGATCTGCCGAGAACTCAAACAGTGTATCTACCTGCGCATTTGAGAACCTAAACTCTCAGAGATAAGAAATCTTATATGAATTGACTTAGATTTTGTATATTCCGGCCCATAAGGGGATACACTACATCCTGAAAGACAAGCCGAAGCGCCGCGCGACAGACCGTCGAGGCGGCGCGAACGCAAAAGAGAGAGGTAATTTCTAATGAGTAAGATTCTTGGTATCGACCTTGGTACTACTAACTCCGCTATGGCCGTCCTCGAGGGCGGTTCTCCGACCATTATCGTGAACGCCGAGGGCGACCGCACCACCCCGTCCGTTGTTGGCTTCCGTGCTGACGGCGACCGCGTCGTGGGTAAGGCCGCTAAGAACCAGGCTGTCACCAACCCCAAGAACACCGTGTTCTCCATCAAGCGCTTCATGGGCCGCAAGTACTCCGAGTGCACCTCCGAGATCAAGACCGTGCCGTACGAGGTCAAGGAGGGCCAGGGCGGCCGTGCCGTCGTCGACATCGAGGGCAAGGATTACACCGCCGAGCAGGTGAGCGCCATGACGCTCGCAAAGATGAAGGCTGACGCCGAGAAGTATCTGGGCGAGACCGTCACCGACGCCGTCATCACCGTCCCGGCCTACTTCAACGACGCTCAGCGTCAGGCCACCAAGGATGCCGGTAAGATCGCCGGTCTCAACGTCAAGCGTATCGTCAACGAGCCGACCGCTGCTGCCCTGGCCTATGGCCTGGACAAGCAGGGCACCGACCAGCGCATCCTGGTCTTCGACCTGGGTGGCGGCACCTTCGACGTCTCCATCCTCGACCTCGCCGACGGCGTGTTTGAGGTTCTGTCCACCTCGGGCGACAACCACCTGGGCGGCGACGACTGGGATCAGCGCGTCATCGACTGGATGGCCGACAAGTTCCAGCAGGAGAACGCCGTCGATCTGCGTCAGGACCCCATGGCCCTGCAGCGTCTGAAGGAGGCTGCCGAGAACGCCAAGAAGGAGCTCTCCGCGGCGCAGCAGTCCACCATCAACCTGCCGTTCATTACCATGAACCAGTCCGGCCCGCTGCACCTCAACTACACGCTGACCCGCGCCGAGTTCGAGAAGATCACCCGCGACCTGCTCGAGCGCTGCAAGCAGCCTGTCACCAACGCCCTGCGCGACGCTAAGCTCAAGCTCTCCGATCTGACCGAGGTCATCCTCGTCGGCGGTTCCACCCGTATGCCCGCTGTCCAGGATCTGGTCAAGACCATGACCGGCAAGCAGCCCAACATGTCCGTGAACCCCGATGAGGTCGTTGCCGACGGCGCTGCCGTCCAGGGCGGCGTGCTCACCGGTGACGTCGAGGGCATCCTGCTGCTCGACGTAACCCCGCTGTCGCTGGGCGTTGAGACCATGGGCGGCATCATGACCAAGATGATCGACCGCAACACCACGATCCCGACCTCCAAGACCGAGGTCTACTCCACCGCTGCCGACAACCAGACCAGCGTCGAGATCAACGTGCTCCAGGGCGAGCGCGAGCTTGCCCGCGATAACAAGTCGCTCGGTAAGTTCCAGCTGACCGGTATCCCGGCTGCCCGCCGCGGCGTGCCGCAGATCGAGGTCACCTTCGACATCGACGCCAACGGCATCGTCAAGGTCTCCGCTAAGGACAAAGGCACCGGCAAGGAGCAGCAGATCACCATTTCCGGCTCCACCGCTCTGTCCGACGACGAAGTCGATCGTATGGTCAAGGACGCCGAGGCTCATGCCGAGGAGGACAAGAAGCAGAAGGAAGAGGTCGAGGTCCGCAACCAGACCGACAGCCTGTGCTACTCCACCGAGCAGACCCTCAACGAGCTGGGCGACAAGGTTTCCGCCGATGTGAAGTCCAAGGCCGAGGCCGCTATCGCCGACGCCAAGAAGGCGCTCGAGGGCTCTGACGTCGAGGCCATCAAGGCCGCTGGCGAGTCCCTGCAGTCCGTGGCCTACGAGCTGGCTCAGGTTGTCTACGCCGACGCTCAGCAGCAGACCGACGGTGCCGCCGGTGCCCAGCCTGCCGACGATGACGTTGTCGACGCCGACTACGAGGTTGTGGACGACGAGGACAAGTAATCATGTCCGCCCGTAAAGCTCGCACGGAGGCGGTCGCCGCTGGCGCCGCCCCCGTTGACTCTGAGGAGAAGGACGTGAAGATTCCCGTAGAGGCCGTCGACGACACCGAGGTCAACGAGGCCGAGGCCGCCGAGGCTGCCGAGAACCAGGTAGAGGATTCCAACAAGGAGGCGACGATGACCGAGGACGAGATGGTGGAAGCTGCTATCCGCGCCGGTGAGGAAGCCGCCGACAACGACTTTAAGCTCAAGTTTGAGCAGGCCCAAAAGGAGCTTGCCGACGTGCGCAACGAACTCGATGCTGCGGCAGAGGCTCAGAAGGCCGCCGAGGACAAGGCAAAGGACGCCACCGAGCGCACCGCCCGCCTGCAGGCCGACTGGGAGAACTTCCGTCGCCGCACCGCCAACGAGCGCATCGCCGAGCGCGAGCGCGCGACCGAGAAGCTCGTCACTGCGCTGCTGCCGGTGGTTGACGATATCGAGCGTGCAATCGACCATGCCCGTATCCAGGAGCTTTCCGACGATTTTAAGCAGTTCGTCGATGGCGTTGACGCGGTGCATGCCAAGCTGCTCGATGTGTTTGCGCACGAGGGCGTTGAGCCCATCGACCCCAAGGGCGAGGCGTTCGATCCGCTCGAGCACCAGGCCGTGGGGCGTGTCGAGGACGCATCGCAGTACGACGAGACCGTCAACGACGTGTACCAGAAGGGCTACCGCATGGCGGATCGCATCCTGCGTTCCGCGATGGTGACGGTGACCTACGGTGGCGAGAAGCGCCCCGCACCGGAGCCCGAAGCGGCGCCCGAGGATGCCACGGCCGATACGGCCGAGGGCACCGAGGAGTAATTGAGAAGGGCCCCGGGGCAACACCCGGGGCCCTTTCTGGCCAAGTGCCATATGACAGCATGAGCCGCCGTCCGCAGGGGCGGCGGATATAACAGGAGAGGAGCTACGATGGCTGCAGGCAAAACCTTCTATGACATCCTGGGCGTATCCAAGAGCGCCTCCGACAAAGAGATCAAGAGCGCGTTTCGCAAGCTCGCGCAAAAATATCACCCCGATGCCGGCGGCGACGAGGCCAAGTTTAAGGAGATTAGCGAGGCCTACGAGACGCTTTCGGACGAGAAGAAGCGCAAAGAGTACGACCAGATGCTCATGTTCGGCGGCATGCCGGGCGCGGGCGGCGCGTATGGCGGTAGCTACGGCGCCGGTGCCGGCGCGAGCGGCTGGGGCGATATCTTCGACAGCATCTTTAGCGGCAACGGCGCCTGGGGCAGCGATTGGGGCTCGGGCTTTGCCGGGGCCGCGGGCGCTGCCGGTGCGGGCGCGGGCCGCAACCGCGCGCGCAAGGGCGGCGACCTGTCGCTGACTGTCGACGTAACGGCCGAGGACGCGTTCCGCGGCGTGACGCACAAGGTCACCTACCGCATTCCCTCGACGGGCGAGCAGCAGACCATCACGGTCTCGGTGCCTGCGGGTGCGGTCGACGGCGGCAAATTGCGTTACAAGCGCCGTGGCGAGTACGGCGTTGCCGGCGGCGAGCGCGGCGACCTGGTCGTGACCACGCACGTGGAGGAGCATCCGCTGTTTAAGCGCAAGGGTGCCGATGTGACCATGGAGGTGCCGATCTCGGTCTACGAGGCGGCGCTCGGCTGCACGGTGGATGTGCCCACGCCCGGCGGCGCGACGGTTCGTCTGAAGGTGCCCGCTGGCACCCAGACGGGCAAGAAGTTCCGCTTTAAGGAGATGGGTGCGCCCGACGTAAAGCATCGCGGCCGCACGGGTGCGCTGCTCGTCGAGATCAAGGTGCAGGTTCCCACGAACCTGTCCGACGATGAGCGCGATGCCATGACCAAGCTGCGCGAGGCCGACACGCGAGATTATCGCGAGAAGGTCAACCGTTACAAGGCGACGTTCTAGGGCAGTCGTGGCGCACGCCCGCGCCCGCGGGCTTATGATGGACGATAACGAGACGGAAAGGGGTCAGGTAGCATGGCCGAGGACAATAGGAACAAACCGCTGTACATGATCAGCGTGGCGGCCGAGCTGACCGGCATGCATCCGCAGACTCTGCGCGTCTACGAGTCCAAGGGCCTGGTGAACCCCCAGCGCTCGGGCGGCAACACGCGCCTGTATTCGCGTGCCGATATCGAGCGCCTGGAGCTCATCAACCAGCTGACCGACGAGGGCATCAACCTCGCCGGCGTGGTGCGCATCCTCGATATGAAGGAGCGTGCCGAGGAACGTGAGCGCGAGAACGAAAAGCTCCGCGCCCGCGTGCGCCAGCTCGAGGACGAGCTGCACGAGTACAAGATGCAGAAGAAGATCACCGCCCTGGCCCCGCGCGACGGCTCAGTCAACCCCGAGCAAGTCATGCGCAAGCTGCTAGGCGCGGGAACCGATCTTTAGTTACGGCGGCTCTACGACGCAAATCCTAACAATATGAGAGTGGATAATCTCCCACTTGGGGGTGCGGACGATTTCTTGGACCGCGCCTAGGCGTATCCAAGCTTCCTGCG
>URXE01000025.1 GCA_900551815.1 uncultured Collinsella sp. | reverse complement strand
CCTGCGCAAGACGAAGGCCACATTAAGTGGCCTTCTTTGCGTGCGGAACTCGCGACAAACCTAACCCATCTCGCCCGCTCGGCGGGCACGGGGTCCAAGATTGTCAAAAAAGCGGTCGGCGCGCAGTGCGCCGACCGCCGATATATGGGGTCTGATATTTTCTATCGCTAGGGCCTCTTACTCGTCGAGGAGGTCTTCTGGCATGTCGTTGCCGTCGCCAAGGTCGACTGGGGCCTCTTCGGCGTCGGCTGCGGCCTCGGCGCCTTCGCCTTCGGGCTTCTCTTTGGCGGCCGTCATGCGCGCTACGGCGCAGATGCGGTCGTTGTCGTCGACGGCCATCATCTTGACGCCCTGGGTGGCGCGACCGGTTTGGCTGATCTCGTCGGTCTTGACGCGAATGACCGTCGCGCCCTCCGTCACGATGAACAGCTCATGCTGCGGGCCAACCGTCTTCATGGCTGCGAGGTTGCCCTTGCGCTCGGTCATCTGAATGGTGTAGACACCCTGACCGCCGCGGTTCTGCTCCGGGTAATCCGAGACCGGCGTGCGTTTGCCGTAGCCGCGCTCGGTAATGACGAACAGGTCGCCGTTGCCGTTAGTGACTTCCATGCCCAGAACGCTCACGCCGTCCTTCATACCGATACCGCGAACGCCGCTGGTATCGCGGCCGGTGGCGCGCACCTGCTCCTCGGAGAACATGATCGCCTTGCCCGCGGTGGTGGCCAGGATAATCTTGTCGCCCTCGCGCACGCGGCGCACGTTCAGCAGCGCGTCGTCGTCACGCAGGTTGATAGCAATCAGGCCATCACGGCGGCTACGATCGTAAGCACTCATCACGGTCTTCTTGACCATGCCGTTCTTGGTGGCAAACATCAGGTACTCGTCGGCCGGGAAATCGCGGCAGCTGATGACGCTCGCGATCTTCTCGCCCTCCTCGAAGGGCAGCAGGTTGACGATCGCGGTACCGCGCGCCTGGCGCGTACCCACCGGCAGCTCGTGCACCTTCAGGCGATAGACCTTGCCCTTGCTCGAGAAGAACAGCACGTACTCGTGCGTGGACGCGATGAACATCTCATCGATAACGTCGTCCTCTTTGAGATTGACGCCCGACACGCCCTTGCCGCCGCGCTTCTGGGCGCGGTAGGCGGCCACCGGGATACGCTTAACGTAGCCGGTGTGGGTGATGGTCACGACCATGTCCTCGTCGGCGATGAGGTCCTCGACATCCAGGTCCTTCTCAACCTGGCTGATCTCGGTGCGGCGCTTGTCGCCAAACTTCTTGGAGATCTCGCGCATCTCTTCCTTGATGACGCCCAGGATCTTCTCCTCATGCGCCAGCAGGTCCTCGTAGTAGGCGATGGCGCGGCGCAGGCCGTCCAACTCTTCTTGGATCTTGTCGCGCTCCAGGCCGGTCAGGCGGCGCAGCTTCATCTCGAGGATGGCCGTGGTCTGCTCGGGCGTAAAGCCAAAGCGCTCGATCAGGCGGCTGCTGGCCTCGGAGTCGGTCTGCGAGGAGCGGATGATGCTAATGACCTCGTCGATATGGTCGAGGGCCATCAGGTAGCCCTCGAGGATATGCGCACGCGCCTGGGCCTTCTTGAGGTCAAAACGAGTGCGGCGGGTGACGACGTCGACCTGGTGGTCGATATAGTGCTGCAGCATCTCGCGCAGACTCAGGCATTTGGGCACGCCGTTGACGAGCGCCAGGTTGTTGGCGCCAAAGGTCGTCTGCAGCGAGGTGTACTTGTACAGGTTGTTGAGCACGACCTGCGGAATGACGCCCTTCTTGAGCTCGATTACCAGACGGATGCCCTTCTGGTTGGACTCATCGCGCATATCCGAGATGCCCTCGATGCGTTTGTCGTTGACGAGCTGGGCGATCTTCTCCTGCAGGGTGCCCTTGTTGACCATGTAGGGAATCTCGGTAAAGACCAGGCGGCTGCGGCCGGTCTTGGTGGACTCCACATGTGCCTTGGCACGCACGGTAATGGAGCCGCGGCCGGTCTCGTAGCTCTGCTTAATGCCGGCGCTGCCCATGATGATGGCACCGGTGGGGAAGTCCGGACCGGGCATGATCTGCATGAGCTCGTCGACGGTGGCGTCGGGGTTGTCGATCAGGTAGCAGGTGGCCTCGATCGCCTCGGTGAGGTTATGCGGAGCGATGTTGGTGGCCATGCCGACGGCGATGCCCTGGCTGCCGTTGACCAGCAGGTTGGGGAAGCGCGCAGGCAGCGCCACGGGCTCGGCGAGCGATTCGTCGTAGTTGGGCTGCCAGTCGACGGTATCCTTCTGCAAGTCACGCAGCAGTTCCATGGCGGGCTTGGCCAGGCGGCTCTCGGTGTAACGCATGGCGGCCGCGCCGTCGCCGTCGATGTTGCCGAAGTTACCGTGACCGTCGATGAGCGGCGTGCGCATGGAGAACCACTGCGCCAGGCGGACCATGGCCTCGTAGACCGCGGAATCGCCATGCGGGTGGTACTTACCGATAACTTCGCCGACCGTCCAAGCTGACTTCTTGTGCGGGCGGTTGGGGTAGATGCCGCTCTCGTTCATCGCGTACAGGATGCGGCGGTGCACCGGCTTTAAGCCGTCGCGCACGTCCGGCAGCGCGCGCGCCGTGATGACCGACATCGAATACTCGATGAACGACTGCTTCATCTCGCGGCCAAACTCCGAAATCTGGAGCTGGCCGCCGTTGATATCCTCGCCGGCCGAGGCGCCACGGTCGACTTCGCCAAAGCTCTCCTCGAGCTCGGCGTCGTCTTCTTCCTCATCATCATCGGCATCGGGGTTATAGGCGTCCGGGTCGCCGTCCTCGCCCTGCTCAGCACGGGCAAGCAGGCGCTTCAGATCGTCGGGCATACCGGCATCGCCGGCCTCGTCCATACCCTCGTTATTGTTGATATCGTCTGCCACGTTACCTCCTCTTAAGCGTCAAGGAATCGTGCATCATGTGCATGCTTCTCGATGTACTCGCGGCGATAGCCGACCTCGGAACCCATCAGCTCGCGCACGGCGCGGTCCGCCACCACGGCGTCCTCGATCGACACGCGCTGCAGAATGCGGGTCTTGGGGTCCATCGTCGTCGAGGCAAGCTGCTTGGGGTCCATCTCGCCCAGGCCCTTGTAGCGCTGGACGGTATAGCCCTTGCGCTTTTTGGTAATCTTGCCGTCCTTGGCCTTGCCGTCCTCGTCGTTATCGTCGGGGTTCAGGCCCAGACTCTGGATGGTGTCGCGCAGGATCTCGTCTTCGGGCTGGCGGCCGTTGGGATACACGTAGTGGATCTTGTTGCGCACCTTAATGCCAAAGATGGGCGGGCAGGCAACATAGACGTAACCGGCATCGATCAGCGGACGCATGTACTTGTAGAAGAACGTCAGCAGCAGGATGCGGATATGCGCACCGTCGACGTCTGCATCGGTCATGATGATGATCTTGTGGTAGCGCGCCTTGGTGATATCGAAGTCGCCGCCGTCGCCGGCACTCGTCGTGACGCCGCAGCCGATCGCGGTAATCAGCGACTGGATGGTGTCACTCGAGAACGCGCGATGGTCACCAACGCGTTCGACGTTCAAAATCTTGCCGCGCAGGGGCAGAATCGCCTGGATGTCTCGGCGACGGCCGTCCTTGGCCGAACCGCCTGCCGAGTCGCCCTCTACGATGAAGAGCTCGGTCAGCTCGGCATCGCGCACCGAGCAGTCGGCGAGCTTGCCGGGCAGGGACGCCGTCTCGAGCAGGCTCTTGCGACGGGTCGCTTCGCGCGCCTTGCGGGCGGCGTTGCGCGCCTTGCAGGCCTGTTGCGCCTTCTTGACGATCTCGCGGGCGGGCTTGGGATGCTCCTCCAAGTAATCGGCGAGGCCGTCGGTCACGATCTTGAGCGTCAGCGCGCGCATATAGGAGCTGCCGAGCTTGGCCTTGGTCTGGCCCTCAAACTGCGGATCGGGCAGCTTGACCGAGATAACGGCCGAAAGGCCCTCGCGCACATCGTCGCCGGTCAGGTTGGCGTCTTTTTCCTTGAGCAGGTTCTGCTTGCGCGCGTAATCGTTGATCACGCGGGTGAGCGCGGTGCGGAAGCCCTCAAGGTGCATGCCGCCCTCGGGGGTGTAGATGTCGTTGGCAAACGACATGACGTTCTCGCCGTAACCGCTATTCCACTGCAGGGAAACCTCGACCTCGCCCATCTTGGCCACAGGTGCGTCCGGATCCGATTTGCCCTCGATGTAGATAGGCTCCTTAAAGGCCTCGGGGACGTCCTTGCCCTCGTTGAGGAACTTGACGAAGTCGATGATACCACCCTCGTAGCAAAACTCCTCCACGTGGAGAGTCGCCTCGCGCTCGTCGGTCAGCACGATCTTGAGGTTCTTATTGAGGAACGCCGTCTCCTGCAGACGGTTGTGCAGCGTATCGAAATCGTAGACGCAGGTCTCGAAGATCTCGTCGTCGGGCCAGAAGGTAACGGTGGTGCCCGTCGAATCCGAGGTGCCCACGACCTCCATCTTCTTGACGGTCTTGCCGCGCGAGAACTCCATCTCGTAGGTGTTGCCGTCGCGACGAACCTGAACGACCACGCGCTTGGACAGTGCGTTGACGACGGAGATGCCAACGCCGTGCAGGCCGCCCGAGACCTTATAGGCCGAATTATCGAACTTACCGCCGGCGTGCAAGATCGTCATGACGACCTCGAGCGTCGGGATCTTTTTAACAGGGTGCTCGTCGACGGGGATGCCGCGCCCGTTGTCGACGACCGTGATGGAGTTGTCGGCGTGGACCGTCACCTGGATCTCGGTGCAGAAACCGGCCATGGCCTCGTCGACGGAGTTGTCAACGATCTCCCACACCAGGTGATGCAGACCGCTGGCGCTCGTCGAGCCGATATACATGCCCGGGCGCTTACGAACGGCCTCGAGACCTTCGAGAATCTTAATCTCGCCGCCATCGTAATCGTTTTCGTTTGCCACACGTCCTCCTTCAGTCAAGAAAATGTGTACAGCCTTACTAGTTTATCGTAAAAAAATACCCTCGGGAACGAGGGTATTTGGCTCTACAAGGCCACCAGATGCGATTTAAGGCTCTTTTTTGCTTTGCACGCCCTTGGCCCACTCGGCGCTGGCTCTCATGGCGTTCTCGAGGGCCTCGCGCAGTTTTTGGTCTTCGATGGGCGCCACTTGGCACTCAATCTCGGTGCGCTCGGCCTCACTGAGGTCGGCGTGCGGAGCCGGCGGGCGCTCAGTCGTCGCCGGGCACAGGCGCTCCTTGGCGACGGGTGGCGTGTGACCGGGCGCGGTGGTTTTGAACACCAGGCCGTCCACATGTGCGCCGGCGCGCTCCATACGTGCGCGGATGATCTCGCGCAACAGCGTCATTTCCTGCGTCCACGAGGGCGAGTCGAGGTACACCAGCAGCTCATTGGACTCGGGCAGGTAGCGCAGGCCCGTCACATGGCGTCCCTCGCGCGTGCCCGAGCACACCGCATTCCAGGCGCGATAGACCGCACGAGATTCCTCTGCAGCCTCCATCTGCGCGCGGCGCTCAGGTGTCGCGGCCGCCAGGATGCGCTGGCGCTCTGCGTTCAAAAATCCACTGAAGGCAACCGTCTCGCTCTCGCGCTCGTAATCAGCACGTCTCACCCATGCTCACCACCTTGGCTCGATCAAGCAGGTCATCGGTAAAGTATCCCAGGTTGGTCGTGGTTATGACCGTCTGGATATCATCGCCGATCAGCCGCAGAAAAGCACCGCGGCGCTCGCCGTCGAGCTCGCTCATCACGTCGTCCAAAAGCAGCAGCGGAGCAGTACCCAGAACATCGCGAGCCACGGCCACCTCGGCCACCTTCCAGGCCAGAACCAACGTTCGCTGCTGTCCTTGGCTGGCAAATGAACGAGCGGAGCGACCCGCCACGGTAAATTCAATCTCGTCGCGATGCGGTCCCACCAACGTCACGCCGCGGCGAATTTCCTCGTCGGCGTGCTCATCAAGGGCGGCCAGCATGCGCTCGTACGCCCAGCCCTTCAGCTCTTCGCGATCCTCGACCTGTGGCAAATCCCCCAGCGTGGACGCATAGGACACGTTGGCGGCTTCACCGGACGCCACTTGCCCATAGGCAGTACGCACATGGCCCGCCAGCCGGTCGAGCAGGGCCAACCGGTGCACAAGCAGAGCCGAGCCCGCGCGGGCAATCGAATCGTTCCACGCGCCGAGCATCTCACGGCAGCACCAGGTTTCCTTGAGCAAGGCGTTGCGCTGGGTCACGCAGCGCCCATAGGTGCTCGCAAGATCGGCATAGCGTGCGCTCAGTTGCATGCCAAAGTCATCGAGGGCGGCGCGGCGCACACTGGCGCCCCGCTTAACCATGTCCAGATGGTCGGGGCAAAACAGCACGCTCGGCAGAACCCCGCGCACACCGGCGGCAGAGCATCTCTTGCCGTTGCGGCTAAACGAGCGCTTACCGTCCTCCGCGCTCAATCCCATATCAAGCACGCGGCCGTCGCCCTCGAGCCTCAGCTCGACCTTGCACGAGCCCACGCCATCATGGACGAGCTCGGCTGCGGTCGGATGCCTAAACGAGGCGCCGCTCGTCAGCAGCTGCAGCGCCTCTATGAGATTGGTCTTTCCCGCCGCGTTGGGTCCCGCAAGTATCGTCACGCCCTCGTCCAGGGCAAGACGATAGCTATCGAAGCTGCGGTAGTGCGCGACGGAAAGATCGCGGGCGAACATGGTCATAGCGCAGCGCTAGATGCGGACCGGCATGACCAGGTACAGGTAGTTGATCTTGTCGTAGGACTTGAAGATGCCCGCCTGCGAGTAGCTCTTGAGCTCCAGCGTGATCTCCTTCTCCTTGGACAGGGCATTGAGGCAGCCGAAGATGTAGTGGTAGTTGAAGGCGATGGTACCCGACTCGCCCTCGGCCTCGACATCGATCGTCTCCTGTGCAAGGTCCTGGTCATTGGAAATGGAGGACAGGCCCATCTGCCCGTTCTCGACATCGATCTCGAACTTGACGGCGGGGTTGGCGCTCGCGATAACGGCCACGCGCTTGAGGGCGGCGTTAAAGGCGGCGACGTCGATCTTGACGCTCGTCACGCACGAATCGGGGATGAGCTGCTTGTAGTTGGGGTACACGCCCTCGATGCGGCGCGACACGTAGGTGGTGTTGCCGGCCTCGAAGACGACCTGGGTGTCGGTAGCCCCGATCATGATGGTCGCCTGGCTGGCCATGATGTTCAGTGCGTCGTTAAAGGCGTCAGCCGGAACGTTGAGCTCAAAGGAGCCTTCGAGGGTCGAGGTCTCGACCTGCGTATCGCACACGGCCAAACGGAAGGAATCGGTCGCCACCAGGCGCACGGTGTTGTTCTCGACCTTCATGTGCACGCCACCCAGGATGGGGCGGGCCTTGTCGGTCGAGGTGACGCGCCACACGCGGCCGACCATCTCGGACAAGATATCGGTCGGCAGTTCCACGGCGCTCTCGATGGCATAGGCCGGAAACTCGGGGAAGTCATTAGCATCGAGCGTGTTCAGGCGGAAAGAGCTCTTCTCGCAACCAATCAGCACCTGGCGCTCGGACAGCTCAAAGGTGACCGGGGCATCGGGGAGGGTCTTGGTGATATTGGAGAGCATCTTACAGGGGATAACCATCTCGCCCTCTTCTTCGACATGCGCCGCGATGCGATGACGGATCGAGATGGTGTAGTTAGAGGTCTGGAATTCCAAGATGCCGTCTTGGGCCTTAACGAGCACGCCCGACAGGATGGGGAGGGTGGATGCCGAAGCGACACCCTTCATAACGACGCCGATGGCTTGTGTAAGCGAGCTCTGGCTGACGGTGAACTTCATCTTTTAATACCTTTCTATAGATATAAATATCTTAATAATAGTAATAGCACTGACGAAACTGTTGATTACTCCCAAAGACGCAGGTCAGACCCAAAAAGAGAATCGACAGCAACCTGTGTGCAACAGGGGTGGTTTTCCACGTTCAAAACCTGCGCAAAACTTTTCATCACCGCGGGTTGGGTTTTAGACACCTTATGCCCGTGGTTTCGACAAGTTTTCAACAGGTGTCTCTATTTCCCTACGAGCGCAGTGTAATTTTATCGCGCAGCGACTTGAGGTCTTCGGTGACGGTGCGGTCTTCCTGGATCATCTTCTGGACCTTTTTGTAGCTCGTGCTGACGGTCGAGTGGTTGCGGTTGCCAAATTCGGCGCCCACCGCCGTGGTCGTCATCTCGCACATCTCGATGGCCAGATAGATGGCGATATGGCGTGCTTTGGCGATATTGGCGTTGCGACGCGGGCCGATGAGCTCCTCGTGTGTCACGCCGTACTGCTCTTCGATGACGGACTGAACCGTCTGGACGTTGATCTTTTTGGCCGATGTGTCGAAGTACTGGCTGGCGATGGCGTCGATATCGTCAAAGGTGAGCTCTCCGCCCTCGCGCTCGCGGTCGCCCGCCTCGCCGGCGCAGCGCTCGCAAAAGCTCTCGAGTTCGCGGATGTTGGTGCCCGAGACCTCGGCCATGTGTTTAAAGTGCTCGTCGGTCAGGTGCCCGCCGTCGCCCCCATAGGCCGCCAGCAGTGAGTCGTCGCCCGCCTCGGGAGCGGCGACGATGGTGTTCTCGTAATAGCGCTGCAAGATTTTGTATTTCATCTCGTAGCTGGGCTCTGCGACCAGGCAGAGCATTCCGGCGTTGAAGCGGCTGGTCAGACGCTCGTCCATGCTTAGGTCCTTGGGGGCGCGGTCTGCCGCGATGACGACCTTCTTGTTGTTGCGGATGAACTCGTCCATGAGCTGGAAAAAGTAGTCCACGCTCGCGCGCTTGCCGATGATGTTTTGGATGTCATCGATGATGAGCACGTCCACGCCGTGGTACGCCTGCATGATGGGGGCGTTGCTCTTCTTTTGACGGTCGAACTCGGTCATCAGGTCGTCCAGATATGCCTGGGAGTTGGCATACTTGACCTTGATCTCGGGCGACTTCTCGGCGAGCTCGTTTTTGATGGCAAGCAGCAGGTGCGTCTTGCCCAGGCCCGATTTGCCGTAGATGAACAGTGATGTGCATGTGCCGCGCTCGTCCGCGAGGGCGGCAAACTTGAGTGCCGAGCGATAGGCATGGCTGTTCTCGGGGCCGTAGACAAAGTTCTCAAAGGTAAATTTTGAGTTCGCGGCGAGCGGGGCTCCATCCGTATTCTGCTCGGCCGGCACGGTCGGTGCTGGCATGGGTGAAGCGGGGGCCGCAGCTTGCGTGGATTTAGTCGGCGCTCCGCCCTTCATCTGGTTCATCATGCGACGAAAATCGTCGGCCGAGAGCGTGTTCTTGATTGCAATGCCCGAATCCGCGCCCGCCGCTGCGTCGTGAGCGATGGGCATGTGCGTGACGGGTGCGTTCGTTGACGTCGCCGCCGCGCTCGTCAACGGTGCCATTGTTTCACGGGAAACATCGCTGTGCTGGTGCTCGATTGTCGGCACATCGCCTGCGGAGGCCGGCACCGCCGGGGAAGCAGCGGGAGCCGTGGCGGGCGCCGTGGCGGCAGCGGATTCCGTCGCGGCGCCTTGCGGTGCCACGATGTCGAGAGCAATCGGTGCAAAGGCGATTTCTTCCAGATAGGCCTCAATAGTCGGCTGATGCTTTTTGAGCTGCGCGATGGCAAAGCGCGAGGGGGCCTCGATCGTGAGCGTATCTTCGGTCAGGCTTATGGCGCGCGATTGCCCCAGCATGTTGATGAGGCGTGCATCTTGGCCGTCGCGCTGGCAAAAGGCGATGGCGTCCCCCAGGATGATGCTTGCTTCCTCGTCCACTGTCTCTCCCGTTCTTTAGCTCTGAGCTCGCACGCGAGCGGCGCCGAGTTCGGTCAGATGGTATTTCTGGCCATGCTTGATGACCAAGCCAGCCTGCGCCAAGTCATTGAGCGTGCGTGACCAAGTGGGGGCCGAGTTTCCAAACGCCCTCGCCAGATCGGTTGCACCGCACGCTTGATTTTGCGCCAAATAGCCCAGTGCGGCGTTGCCGCGATCGCTTACGAACACGTCCGGTTGTGGCTGCGCATACTGATCTGCTGCATTAGGATACATCATTTGAGCTGCTGGTTGTTGAGAACTCTGCATCGGCGGCATTTGCTGTTGAAAACTTTGAGGCCACTGTTGGTAAGGCTGCGGAGGCATCTGCTGGGCCCAGGGGTTGTACTGCTGCTGCGGCATCTGCTGGTACGGCTGCTGATACCCCTGCTGGTACTGCTGCGGGAACTGCTGGCCGTACCCCAGCGGCGGCATCTGCTGATATGGATATCCCTGTCGGTACGGCTGATAGCCCATTTGCTGGTCACCCGGTGCGCCCGTCGCCTGCTGCATTGCTGCTGCATCCTGATCCGCCAGCGGCACGGCCTCTGGCATGTTTGGCGGCATCGACATCGGTGTCGCCTGGGGCTCTTGTGTGGGAAGCATTCCGGGCTGCTGCATCTGCCTCACGGGGGGCTGCATCTGCTGCGTTGCCATGGGCTGCTGCGCAAAAGCTCCCGGCAGGGGATATGTGGGCTGCTCCGTCTCGGGCCGCACGGCAGCACCGCGTCCGCCGGCACGCTCGATTTCCTGCACTCGTTTAGGGTTCAGGCTTACCGTAACCACGGTGCCGTTGCCCATGTTGTCCTCGATGGATACGGCACCGCCGGCGTTTTCCAAATACTCCTGCACCATGGGAAACCCTGCTCCGGTTCCACGGATATAGCGCTTCATCTTGCTGTTTGCGCTGGTAACGCCAAAGTCGAAAGCGCGTTCCTTGTCGTCGATGCCGGGTCCTTGATCAGCAAAGCGGATGGTGTCTCCGCCGTCCAGAATCGAGATGATGGGCTCGGCAAAGTGCGCGTGGATAAAGTTTTCGACAATCTCGCGGATGACCATGAGCGAGATATGGCCACCTTGTTCTTTCATGCACTGGTAGACGGTGTTGGTCGTCTCTTCCAAATACGTGCGGACATCTTGCGGATCAATGACGATCACACGCGGTGTCGACAGCATGTCGTCATAGACGGCGATGCGCGCGGCGTACATGGCTTTTGGCGCCTGCGTGGTCGTCTGCTCTCCTTCCGCATGCTCTTCGCGCACGCCGGTGATGTGTTCGTTGTCGGGTGCCGGGTCTCCGGAATCGACCATGGTGTAAAAGTCGTCAGACATGCCGCTCGCAATCTTTCAAAAGGTTTCGAACAAATAGTAGCTCACCGTGCAATGTTTCTCATCTTTCGACAACTTTTCAAAACCTGTTGAAAACTTTGGAAAACGGGCGAAAAGTTCTCAACATTGCCAACATGACCTGTTGAAAACTCGATGAAATATCGTGAAAAGTTGCCATGCACCGCTAAATCGAGCTTGGCTTATGGGGGAACCGTGTGAACTGCGCAACCTTTTACCTTTGATTTCTTGACATTTGAACATTGATTTCCCTACAATCTTCAAGCTCACGTGTCTATATCTGCGTCCGCGTCCCCGCGGACACTCGAAATGCAGCAGGAGGAACTTAAGATGAAGCGTACGTATCAGCCTAATAAGCGTAAGCGTGCCAAGACCCATGGCTTCCGTGCCCGTATGGCCACTAAGGGTGGTCGTGCCGTGCTCGCCCGTCGTCGTGCCAAGGGCCGCAAGCGTCTCACTGTCTAGCAGCGATACACACATCTCGCATGAAGACTATTAAGTCTCGGCAAGATTTCGAGCATGTGTTCAGTCAGGGGCGTCGTTTCAATCACCCTCTGATTCGAATGACCATATGTGAATCGGTTGGCGAAGGCGACTCCGGAAGGGTCGCCTTCGTTGGTGCTAAGCGACTCGGTTGTGCCGTCGTGCGCAACCGATCTAAGCGTGTGATGCGCGAGGCCGCCCGCAGCTGCGGATTTCCCGTTGCGGGTTATGACATCATCTTGTTTGCAACTCCCAAGACGAGGGTTTCCTCGCCGCAGGAGATGGACAAGGCGTTGCGTTCGCTTATGAAGCGCGCCGGCGTTGCCGGGGAGGAGCGATGAGCAATCACGTTTTGCGACGTGTTGCCATCGCTCCTATTCGCATATATCAACAGGTTATTTCGCCCTTATTGCCTGACGCCTGCATTTATTACCCAACGTGCTCGCAATACGCCGTCCAGGCGATTGAGAAGCACGGTGTTTTGAGAGGCTGCTGGCTTGCCGTGAGGCGCATCGCTCGCTGCAATCCCCTGCACGTCGGCGGTTATGACCCTGTGCCCTAGCGGGCACTCGCTATCGGAGGAAAACTTACATGTGGGATTGGATCGTTAACATCCTTTTCGAGCTGCTCAAGCTCATCCAGACCTTTGCGGTCGACTGGGGCCTGTCCATCATCATCCTGGTGGTCATCATCCGTCTGCTGCTGACGCCGCTCATGCTCAAGTCGACCAAGTCGACGGCTCGCATGCAGGTGCTGCAGCCCAAGATGCTCGAGATCCAGGAGCGCTATGCCGACGATCCCCAGCGTCAGGCCGAGGAGATGCAGAAGTTCTACAGCGAGAACAAGTTCAACCCCATGGCTGGCTGTCTGCCGCTGCTGATTCAGATGCCTATCCTGTTCGCCCTGTTTACATTGCTGCGCAACCTGCCGCAGTACTTTAACGACGGCACGTTCTCGTTCTTCAACATCCTGCCCGACCTGACCACCACGCCGAGCGCTTCCTTTGCCGATGGCTTTATGGTTGCACTGCCTGCGCTGGTTTGCCTGATCCTGTTCGCCGTCCTGACCCTGATTCCTCAGCTCTATATGTCGCGCAACCAGACCGGCCAGCAGGCTCAGAGCATGCGTATGATGGCCGTTGTCATGACGGTCATGATGCTTTGGATGGGCTGGAGCCTTCCCGTTGGTGTTCTGCTGTACTACGACGTCTCGTCTGCTTGGCAGGTTATCCAGCAGATTTTTGTGACGCAGAAGGTCATCGACAAGGCGAAGGCCGATGAGGAGGAGCGTCTTAAGAACGCTCCGCTGCAGGTTGAGGTCACTCGTCGAGAGAAGAAGCCGCGCCCGCACAAGAAGAAGTAGTGGGATATCAATCTTATTTAGGTACCTAACTTTTGGAGTACGTTATGTCTGAAGAGATCATCGAGGATATGCTTGAGGAGGTTGCCCCGCAGGTCGCGGGCGATTATCCCGAGATTGCACAGCGCTACAAGGCTGGTGAAGAGCTGACCGATGAGGAGCTCGACACCATTGCCGATGTTGCGATTTCCATCCTGCGTTCCATCCTTTCGCACTTCGATGCCGCCAACTCTCCTATCGATGAGTATGAGGGCGACGAGGGTGAGCTGATTCTGGATGTAACGGCTCCCGACCTTGCTGTTCTCATTGGCCGTCATGGTCGCACCCTTGATGCCCTTCAGGTTATGTTCTCTTTGCTGGTGAGCCGCAAACTTGGCTTTAGGTATCCGGTTGTAGTGGACGTAGAGGGATACAAGAGTCGCCGTCAGGACAAGGTTGCTTCCATGGCTCAGTCTGCTGCCGAGCGTGCCATCCGCACTCATAAGAGTGTTTCGCTTCCGCCCATGAATGCCTACGAGCGTCGACTGATTCACATTGCACTTCGTGGCAATGATGCCGTCGATACTCATTCTGAGGGTTCTGACCCTGATCGCCATGTGGTGATTGTTGCTCGATAATCTTCTCGAGCTTATGCTAAGGGGACGTGGTTTCCACGTCCCCTTTTTTTGTCAAAAGTTCTCGATACACTGATTTTTGTCAGAAAGGAGCTTTCGTTGTTAGTACTTACTGATCAGCAGGCTGACGAGATGTTGAGTCGTCTAACTTCCTATTGCAAAGAGTATTCCTTTAGCGTAACTGATGTTGAGCTGAGGAAATGTATTCAGCATTTGGATTTGGTTCTAGAAACAAATAAGACAACCAATCTCACCCGTATTCTTAACGTAGAAGATGCTGCAGTACTTCATATCCTCGACTCACTTGTTTTGCTCCCCTATATCAACAAGGCTCCTGAGGGAGCTTTGCTCGATATGGGAACAGGTGCGGGCTTCCCTGGTATTCCATTAACCATAACCACGCATCGTAAAGCTACTTATATTGACTCTGTTGGCAAGAAGGTTGATGCGGTTAATTCCTTTGTCCATGCTCTTGGATTGAAACATGCTCATGCGGTTCATGATCGTCTTGAAGAATATGCTCGAAGCCATAAGAAGCAGTTCTCTGTTGTAACCGCCCGCGCACTGGCCCCTCTACCGATTCTTGTTGAGTATGCGGCTCCGTATCTGAAGGATGGAGGGCTATTTGTTATAACCAAGGGCAATCCTTCGGATGAGGAGCTTGCTTCCGGCATGTCAGCAGCTAAGATTTGCGGCTTCACTTTGCTTCTGAATGACGCAATTGATTTGCCTGAAGGCTTGGGTCACAGGGAGTTCATTGTTCATAAGAAGAGTCATCCAGCATCCGTCTCATTGCCTCGTGCAAATGGCGTGGCAAAGAAGAATCCGCTTGCCTAGATGTTTCACGTGAAACATAATGGATACTAACAACTTGCAGTGTTTCACGTGAAACATGGCGGTTGATATCGATTCGGAATGTTTCACGTGAAACATCCTCCGTTTGACAGCTTTAATACACACCAGGAGGGACCGTGGGATTTCGCGACGTTAAGCGTTCTAAGAGCGCAAAAGACACGCGTATCATTGCAATCATCAATCAAAAAGGCGGCGTCGGTAAGTCAACGACGGCTGTAAACCTTGCAGCAGCACTGGGTGAGCAGGGTCGTAAGACACTGATTGTCGATTTTGATCCGCAGGGAAACAGCACCAGTGGATTCGGAATTGAAAAAGAAGACCTTGACCACTGCATTTATGATGCATTGTTGAATGATGTGCCGGCAGAATCACTTGTTCTTGATACAAATTGTAAAAAGGTATTCGTTATTCCGGCTACAATTCAGCTTGCAGGCGCGGAAATTGAGCTCGTAAGCGCAATCGCTCGTGAAACCCGCCTCAAAGATTTGCTTGAGCCGATTCAGGACGAGTTCGATTTTATTTTCATTGACTGTCCCCCCTCGCTCGGCCTGCTTACTATCAACGCCTTGACCGCAGCAGACAGCGTTTTGATTCCGATCCAATGCGAGTATTATGCACTAGAGGGCGTTACAAAGCTGCTTGAGTCAATGAAGATGGTCAAATCACGTCTGAACAAGGGCTTAGACACCTATGGTGTGCTTATGACCATGTATGACTCGCGTACTTCTCTATCGAATCAGGTTGTTGAGGAGGTTCAATCGTACTTTGGTGATAAGGCGTTTAAGACGCTGATCCCCCGTACGGTTAAAATCTCCGAAGCTCCGTCTTTTGGAGAACCGGTAATTACCTATGCACCTCAAAATAAGGGTGCAAAAGCGTATATGAACCTTGCAAAAGAGGTGATCAAGCGTGCCTAGTGTAAAGAAACGTGGCGGATTAGGACGTGGACTCAATGCTTTGGTCTCAGAGGCCGAGTATGAGACCGGTGGTTCGGCTACATCGGCTGCAAATACCGCATCTGAAACAAAACTACCTATTGAGGATATCGTTCCCAACCCTAATCAGCCACGAATTCATTTTAATGAAACTGAACTTCGCGAGTTAAGCGAGTCAATCCAAGAACACGGCGTTTTGCAGCCGCTTTTGGTTCGCAAGCATGGAAACGGCTATGAGATCATTGCTGGTGAGCGTCGTTACCAAGCTTCAAAGCTTGCTGGTCTTGAGGAACTGCCTGTTATCATTAAAGATGTTAATGATGAAGAGATGCTGGCTCTTGCTCTTATCGAAAACCTTCAACGTTCTGATCTGAATCCCGTCGAAGAGGCTAAGGGCTATCGACAGCTCATCGATGCCAGCGGTATGACACAGGAGGCATTGTCGAAGGCAGTAAGCAAGTCACGCTCTGCAATTACAAACTCACTGCGTCTTCTCGATCTCCCTGAAGTTGTTCAGCAGATGATTTTTGAGGGCAAACTTACTGCTGGTCATGCGCGTGCGATTCTTGCAGTTCCCTATGAGGATGCTCGAATTCGACTTGCAGAGAAGGTTGTTGCAGAGGGCCTTTCCGTAAGAGCGACAGAAAATCTCGCTCCGTTGTTTTCTGCCGGAGAGACACCTAAGACGCCGAGGCCTGCAACGCCTCAGTCTTTTAAAAAGGCTGCTCGCGTGCTTCGTCAGGTTTTTAATACCAACGTGCGTGTGAAGAGCTCGCGTGGAAAGAATAAGATTGAGATTGAGTTTAAAGACGAGGAAGAGCTCTCTCGTATTCTTGGCGAAATGATTCAGTTTGATCAAGGAGGCCAAGATGAGGAATAAGATTTTAACTACGATTGCATTGGCGACGACTGTCGCGGCTGGTGCCTTTGCTGGATATAAGATCGCGACAGACGATGAACTTCGAGGTCGTCTGCTTCGAGGCGCGCAAGATATCGTCGATACTTCCAAGAAGAAAATGGATGTTATGACAGAAGATGTTGCCATGCGCACTGCTCAGGTAACGAAGAATCCCAAGATTAATCAAGGTTGGGTTAGCAACCAATGGGAAAATGTAGGCTATTAGGTACCTAACAATTACTTAGCATATTTTGAGGGGTTCTTGTCTGATTCACGAGGCAAGGACCCCTTATTTTGGCCGTAAAAAATGGGACAGGTAGCGGCTGATTCAAAATTAAGGTCAATAAATGAAACGGCCCCGGTTGCATATCCTGCAACCGGGGCCGTTCGATGTTTCACATGAAACGTTTTGGGGTGCGACTCCCCTATGCGTTCTTCTGAACTTTGAAGCGCTGCTTCAGCTGTCCGCAAGCGGCGTCAATATCGTTACCACGGGAGTTACGAATCGTGGTCTCGATGCCACGAGACTCAAGGCGACGCTGAAGATCCTCAACCTTATGAATCGGCGATGGCTTGAGCGGGCTGCCCTCGATGTCGTTAAGCTGAATCAGGTTAACGTGGCACAACGTTCCCTCGCAGAAGTCGCAGAGCGCCTGCATTTCGGGATTCGTATCGTTGACGCCTTCGATCATGGCATACTCATAGGTCGGGCGGCGGCCAGTCTTCTCGGTGTAGAGCTGAAGCGCTTCGTAAAGGCGAAGCAGCGTGTACTTCTTAACACCGGGCATGAGCTTATTGCGCGTCGACTGGATGGCGGAATGCAGAGAAACGGCAAGCGTGAACTGCTCGGGGATGTCGGCAAATTTGCGAATACCGGGAATAACGCCACTGGTAGAGACAGTGAGGTGACGAGCGCCGATACCGATGCCATCGGGGTCGTTGAGGATTCGCAGCGCCTTGAGAACCTCGTCGTAGTTGGCAAACGGCTCGCCCTGGCCCATGAAGACAACGCTCGTGGCGCGCTCGCTAAAGTCGTTGGATACATGAAGTACCTGGTCGACGATCTCTTGAGCGGTCAGAGAGCGCTTGAGGCCGTTGAGACCGGTAGCACAAAAGGCACAGCCCATGCCACAGCCTGCCTGGGTGGAAACGCAGACGGAAAGCTTGTTACGACGGGGCATGCCGACGGTCTCGACGGAAACGCCGTCGTGGTACTCGAGCAGATACTTGCGAGAGCCATCTTTGGAAACCTGCTTGGTGAGTTCAGTCGGCGTGTCAAAGGCAAAAGCCTCTTTAAGCTGCTCGCGGAAAGCCTTGGGAAGGTTGGTCATATCGTCAAACGAACAAACGTTCTTCTCAAAGACCCATTCGATGAGCTGCTTCGCGCGGAAGGCGGGCTGGCCAAGTTCGGCCACGAGCTCGCGAATATCGTTTTGGCTCAAGTCGCGAATGTCCTGAGATTTAGTCCTGGGATTCATGGAAGCCTTTCGATTTTGGGGAAACGTAGAGGGTATCGCTACAATATGGTATCAGCTGCAGAAATTATAGAGGAGGAGTCTGCCCATGCCGGGTAAAAGCCTAGAGAACATGCACGTAGCGGTCTTGGCGGGCGGTCATTCCGCTGAGCGCGAGATCTCGCTCAATTCGGGAAAGAACGTCGTGGCTGCCTTGAAGGAGGCCGGCTACACTTCGGTGGAGCTGCTCGACACGGCTGCCGATGATTTTATGGTAACCATGGCGACCGGCGGCTTTGAAGTGGCGTTTATCGCCATGCACGGTGCCGGCGGCGAGGATGGCGCCATGCAGGGCGCCATGGAGACCATGGGTATCCCCTACACGGCCTCGGGCGTGCTTGCCAGCGCCTGCGGTGCCGACAAGGAGGTCTCTAAGCTCCTGTACGCCAAGGCGGGCATTCCCATTGCCCCCGGCCTCGCGCTCGAGGTGGGCGATGAAGTCGATATCGATCATATCGTCGAGGTTTGTGGCGAGCGCTGCTTTGTGAAGCCGGCCGTCAACGGTTCCAGCTATGGCATTTCCCTGGTCCATGAGCCCTCCGAGCTGCCCGCGGCAATCGCCAAGGCGTTTGCGTACGGCGACAAAGTGCTGGTCGAGAAGTGCATCGAGGGTACCGAGATCACCGTCGGTGTGTACGGCGAGGACGACGTGCGCGCTCTGCCGATTGTCGAGATTCGTAAGCCCAAGGACTGCGAGTTCTACGATCTGGACGTGAAGTATGTGGACCCCACGGATATCCATCGCATTCCGGCACAGATTTCGCCCGAGAACTACGCTCGTGCTCAGGAGCTCGCCTGTGCTGCCCATAAGGCACTCGGCTGCCTGGGTATCTCGCGCAGCGACTTTATCGTGAGCGAGGACGGCCCCGTTATCCTCGAGACCAACACGATTCCCGGCATGACCGATACGTCGCTGTATCCGGATGAGATCCGCCACACCGATGACATGACGTTCCCGCAGGTCTGTGACAGTCTGATCCGTATGGGTCTTCGTCGAGCGGGCATTGCATGCTAATCGAGGACGCGGTTTCGTCAGGAACGCCGCAGTTTGTCATCGACTCCTATGCCACGCTCGCCGAGCGCGCCAAAACCCAATCGTTTGGTCTCATCGAGGAAGATGTTATCGTCCTCGATACCGAGACCACAGGTCTTTCAGTACAGGACAATGAACTGATCGAGATATCGGCGGCCCGTCTTTCGGGCCGCGAGATCGTCGACCGCTTCGATACCTTCGTGCATCCCAAGCAGCTGATTCCTGCCGAGATTACCGAACTCACGAGCATTACAAACGCCGATGTGGTGGATGCCCCATCGGCCGTCGAGGCCGTGGCCGCTCTCGCCGATTTTGTCGGCGGCTGCCCGGTGATTGCGCATAACGCCACCTTCGACCGTTCGTTTATCGAGTCGGTCAAGGGCGGTGTCAACGTCAGCGACATCTGGATCGATTCGCTGGCGCTGTCGCGCATCGCGCTTCCGCGCCTGGCCTCGCATAAGCTCTCTTTCATGGCCGACCTGTTTGGCTGCGATTCGGTGTCGCACCGCGCCAACGCCGATGTCGACGCCCTGTGTGGCGTATGGCGCGTGTTGCTCGTGGCACTCACCGACTTGCCTCAGGGCTTAATGGCGCGCCTGGCCGACATGCATCCCGACGTACCCTGGTCCTATCGTCCCATCTTCTCGTTCTTGGCGGGGCAGAACCCCGGTTCCATCTTCTCTCTCAGCGCCGCCCGCGCCGACGTACTCAAGGCCGATCGGGCCGATGATCGCGTTGATGCGGACGAGCTACCGGTCCTTAAGATGCCGAGTCGCGAGGAAATCGAGGCGGACTATGCCCCGGGCGGCCTGGTTAATCGCATGTACCCCACGTACGAGCCGCGCGATGAGCAGATCGCGATGGCGCTCGAGGTCCGTGACGCACTCGTTACGGGAACGCATCGCGTGATTGAGGCGGGGACGGGCGTCGGCAAATCGATGGCTTACCTGGTGCCTTTTGCCGAGGCCGCGCGCCGCAACAACATCACGGTTGGTATCGCGACTAAATCGAATAATCTTGCCGACCAGCTCATGTATCATGAGCTGCCCAAACTTGCCGAGCAACTGGACGGAGGCCTATCGTTTTGCGCCCTCAAGGGTTATGACCACTATCCATGCTTGCGCAAGCTTGAGCGCATGAGCCGTAGCCAAGTCGAAATTACGACTAAGCGTGATCCTGCCGACACGCTTACGGCAGTCGCGGTCATCATGGCGTACGTGTGTCAGTCGGCCGATGGCGACCTCGACTCGCTCGGCATTCGCTGGCGCAGTGTCAACCGTCCCGACTTTACGACGGCGTCGCGCGAGTGCGCCCGTCGCCTATGCCCGTTTTTCCCCGATAAATGCCTGGTCCACGGCGCCCGCCGTCGCGCGGCGCATGCCGATGTGGTGGTCACCAACCATTCCCTGCTGTTCCGCAATGTTGCGGCCGAGGGCAGAATCTTGCCTCCGATTCGTCACTGGGTGATCGATGAGGCCCACTCCATCGAGCGCGAGGCTCGCCGTCAATGGGCGCGCGTGGTGTCGGCGGATGAATCGCGCGTTCTGTTTGAGCGCCTGGGTGGCTCGAGCACCGGTGCACTGAGCCAGGTTTCCCGCGATTTGGCAGCTTCGGAGGGCTCTACGCTCTACCTGGGTCTTACCGCCAAGGCGACGTCGACGGTTGTACGTGCGAGCATGGCGATTGCCGATGTGTTTGACGGCGTTCGCGAGCTTGGCCGCCGTGCCCGCGGGGGCTATGACAATGCGAACCTATGGATTGGCCCCGAACTGCGCGAATCTGACGACTGGCATGATTTCTTACAGTCGGCCTACACTGCCATCGACGCATTGGAACAAGCGGACAAGAGCGTCGACGCGCTGGTACAAGCCGTCGCCGCCGACAAGCCCGAGGTTGTTGTCGACCTGGGTGATATCTCGCGCCGCCTACATGAGCTGGCCGAGAACCTCAAACTCATCATTGACGGTACCGACGAACACTACGTGTACTCGTTGCAAGTCAATCGCAGACTGCGCGCCGGTGGCGAGTCGATGACTGCGGAGCGCATCGATATTGGCGAGGCCTTGGCAACCGAGTGGCTGCCCGAGGTCCACACGGCTATCTTTGCATCGGCGACCATGACGGTTTCCAAGAGCTTTGAGCACTTTAACCACGCCGTCGGCCTCGATCGCATCGGCGCGTCGACATCATCGTCGCTGCACTTGGATTCGAGCTACGACTTCGATTCGAATATGGCCGTGGTCGTGGCTGGGGATATCCCCGATCCGCGCGATCGTGAGAGCTATCTTTCGGCGCTCGAGCGTGTGCTGGTCGACGCTCATCTTGCCATGGGCGGCTCGGTGCTCACGCTGTTCACCAATAGGCGTGACATGGAGGAGCTGTACGCTCGCGTCGAGCCCAAGATGGCTCGTGCGGGTCTGGAACTCAACTGCCAGCAGCGCAACTCGTCTCCTCGCCGTCTGCGCGATCGCTTTATCAACGAACCGACTTCGTCGCTCTTTGCGCTCAAGGCCTTTTGGGAGGGGTTTGACGCCAGCGGCGAGACGCTGCGCTGCGTCATCATCCCCAAGCTGCCGTTCTCGAGCCCCACAGACCCGCTCTCATGCGAGCGCAATCTGCGCGAAGACCGCGCTTGGGCGCGCTATTCGCTGCCCGAGGCCGTGCTCGAGGTCAAGCAAGCAGCCGGTCGTCTCATTCGCTCGTCGACCGATTGTGGCGTACTCATCTTGGCCGACCCGCGCCTGGTGACGAAGGGCTACGGCAAGAAATTCTTAACGTCGCTGCCCACGAGTTCCTATCAGCGCATCGAATCGGCACAAATCGGGCACTATCTACAGCTGTGGCGCGCACGCCACGAGCGGCGCCGCTAAAGCGGACAGACGAGGGATTTTGCCATATCGCACAGACGTTCTGACAGGGCGGGGTCATCCAAGATGCGGATGGCCCCGCCCGCTGCGATTACCTGGCTTAACAGCCAGCGTTCGGAGCCGTAGCGCACATTCACTGTTGAGCAGTCCGCCCCATTGGGTTCAATTGACATGATGCCGGGCCAGTCTAGGCGCTCTGCCAAGGCGCGCGGCATGAGAAGCTTCGCGTTCCGCTCCGCCTGGGCGAGGGAGTCGTGGAGGGTCGCGGGCTCCGGTGCGTGGCGCACGACGGAGTCGTCGGTCAAGACCAGGCCCTCGATTTTATCCATGCGATAGGTACGCTGCTCGTCGACCGCGACATCCCAGGCAATCAGATACGTTTGGTCGCCGTTTGTTGTGATGCGCAAGGGGTCGACCAAGCGCTCGCGCGCTTGTGTGTCATCCATCGAGCGATACGAGATGCGGCAGCGAACGCCGTCCCGAATGGCGCAGCTCAGCTGCTGCCAGTGCAATCCGTGGGAGACGGTGTCAAAGACGCGCTGGTTGTAGCCGAGCTCTTCGGGAAGAAGGGCGTGCCGTATTCGAGCCGCAGCTTGGGGTTCGATTCCCAATGATTCAAGTTCATGGTTGAGCACAGCGCCCTCGGCGGCACTCAGACGCAGGGGTAGCACGCGCCCCGCGTCACCGGTGAGGACCACGCACTCGCCGCGGCGTTCGCAGATAATGCGTGCGCCCGATTCTCGGTCCGCAAGCGTCGAGACGATCTCGAGAATCTCGTCGAGCGATGCCCCCGTGATATCAAAGCGGCTGCAAAGCTCGTCTCGTGTCATGCCATTCTCGCCGGCGGCGTAGAGGGCCTCCATGATGTCGATGGCGCGCGAGAGTCTTTGCTCGCTGGTGAGTTTACGCACGGGCATGCTCGTGCACCGTCCTTTCGATGAGGTGATTCCACGCCTGCTTGAGAGCATCGGGGGCGACGGGCCTCATGCCATCCATGGCATGGGCCATGCAAAACGAGGCTGCGGCTTCAAGGTCGCGCACGTCAACGGTCCAGGTCCACTCTGCTTCGGTGCGCATGAGTTCGCCTCGTCCGCGTGTGAGACCGCTGATCATATCGGCCTGCGCTTCACGCGCGAACGAGAACGTAGCCGCAACGGGTGGGCGGTCGGCAAAATCGAACTCAAAGAATAAGTAATCGTTGAGGTTGAAATCCGCAGGAATGGTGTAGGCCTTCGAAGGTCTCCAGGCGCGAACGATACGGTCGCAGCGGAATGTTCTGATATTGCCGGTGGCATTGTCGAGGCCGCAGAAGTATGCCGTGCCCTCGCGCTCGAACATGCCGTAGACGCAAACGGTCCGCTCGCGTTGTTCACCGCGTCCGTTTTGGTACAAAAAGCGCAGCGCGCAACGCTCGGCAAAGGCACTCCATACCGCATCGACGGCGGGAGAGCGGCGGATCGGTGTCTCTCCTGTCGTCGATGCGCCGGTGAGGTAGGCAATCTTGGAGCGAATGTCGGCAAGCGGCGCGGCAAAGGTGGATGAGCCTGCCGCGAGTGTCTGGTCGATGGCATTGAGCAGGATGTCGGCATCGTCTGCGGTGATGAGACCGCCCGCGGCAAACGTGTGCTCGCGGTCGATCGTCCACGCGCTTTCCTCGGTTTCCTGCGCTCCGGCAGCACGAACCTCCCTGATAACGATGCCGCGTTCGAGCAGCTTGTCGCGATCGCGGCGGAACTTGCGCTTGTCTGAGTCGATATTGCCCGAGCCGTATCCCAAATCGGAATCCAGGACGATTTGCTCGGTCGTCAGCGGTTCGGGAGAACTGTTGAGTACAAAGAAAAGGTTGAGGATGCGCTGAGCCGTTTTATCGAAACCGGGCTCGGGTGCCCCCTTTTTAATTGTCGCGGTCGCGTCGCTTGCCGTCATAGAATCCTCGCATGAGAAGGTCGTTTGATGCCATGATTTTAGTCCGATATGGAGATTAGGCTATATCCTTGTCCGCTCGCGGCGTTAAGATGGCCCGAATTCGGTCGTTTGCGCCCGCTCGGGGTATACTTTCGACTATATACGGTTCTAATGTGCATGCATTGGGCCTATTTGTCGGATTATGGATGTGGAGCGCACATGGCGAACACCCAGAACTATATTAACCACCTGCTGCAGAGCACTGGCATCACGCCGGCGTGCAGCGAAGAAGAGCGCCTGGCTGCCGAGGATATCGCTCAGATTTTCCGCAACCACGGCTTTGACCCCGAGGTGCAGGAATTTAATGCTCCCGCGCCCAGCAGGTTGGCGTTTGCCGTTACCGGTATTCTGGCGTTTGCCGGTGCCCTGCTAATGGGCATCGGCGGCGGTATCGGCTTGGTCGGCACCTTGCTGGCCATTGTCGGTGCCGTGCTCTACGTGCTCGAGCGCACGGGACATCCCGTGGTTTCGCGCCTGGGAAAGACCGGTGTGAGCCAAAATGTCATCGCCTATCACAAGGCCTCGGGCCCGCTTGCGTCTCCGCGCAACCGCCCGGTCGTCGTGGTGGCCCACTATGATTCCCCCCGTGCCGAGCTCCTTGCTCGCGAGCCCTACGCTCCGTATCGCGCGCTCATCGCCAAGCTCCTGCCTGTCGCCACGATCGCGCCCGCGGCTGTCGCCATCCTGCGTATCCTGCCGCTCCCCGGCGTGCTCAAGGTGCTGCTGTGGGTTGTCGCGATTTTGGCCTCCCTTGTGGCACTGGCCAATGCCGCCAATATCATCTCCAACCGTTTTGTGCTTCCCTACACGTCTGGCGCGGTGTGCAACAAGTCCTCTGTTGCCGCTATGCTCGGTGTCATGGACAACGTTGCCCCCTATCAGGGCGAAAACGAGTTTCCCGACGACATTCCGTTCGATACCTATTTTGGCGAGCAGAAGCGTCGCGCCGAGGAAATGGCGCGCGCGGCGGCCGAGTATGCCGCGGCCCAGCAGCAAAGCGACTACGGCAACACCATTGAATATGAGGAACCTTCCTACGACGAGGACGAGTTTGGCCAGCCGGTGGCGTCTGTCGACGCACCCGAGCAGGACGAGGCTTTTGATGGACAGATCGATGGTTTTGAGGGTGCCTCTGCCGACGAGACGCTGATCGGCGTTATCGCGCCCGAGGCTCAAGACCAGACCGCCCAGGCCGAAGTGCCCACCGAGGAAACGTCCACCGACGAGCCGGCGGAGGAGCCCGCGGTGGTCGAAGCCGCTGAGCCAAAGCCCAAGCTCTATCGCAATGCCGCCGGCAATATCCGCTTTGGTTCGGATGCCATCCGTGCGCTCGGCATGCTTCCCGAGTCCTGCACGCTCGATTACGAAGAGGGCGAGGAGCCGACGTTCGAGCCGGAGCCTGCTCCCGTTGCACAGGAGCCCGCACCCGCGGCAAATACGGCTGTTGCTCCCGCCGAGCCGGTCGCTGCCCCTGTTGCTGCCGCGGAGTCTGACGAAAAGCCCGCGCTCGATTCTGCAGCCGGTCTGGATATTCTGGCGCCTGCCGCTCCGGCACAGGTTGAAGACGAGACCGCCGACGAAGACTATGACGAGTATCCGCAGCGCGTGTCCTATGAGAGTGACACCGATTTCTCGGCCGAGCTTCCCTCGATAACGCCCCATGCCGATATCGCTTCTGCGTTCTCCTCGATTGGTGCCAGCGCTTCGAGCTTCTTTAAGGGCGCCCTTGCGAAGGGCAAGAAGTTCGTCGACGACTTTGAGGAAAAGCGCGCCGCTGCCCGCGAGGCCGCCGAGCGGGAGGCCATCGCCCAGCAGCAGGCCGCCGAGGCCGAGCGAGAGCGTGCGGCACAGGAGTTCGAGCAGAGCGAGGCCGAGCAGCCGGAGCCTGTCGATGTCGCCGACGCCACGACGTCCTTCGAGGCTCCGCAGCCGACATCCGCTGACGTTGCCGAGGCTACGACGTCCTTTGAGGCGCAGCAATCGGTCGATGGCACCATGTCATTCGATGCCACGATGACGTTTGAGAAGCAGGGCACCGCAATTGCCGAGCCCCTTCCCATCTCCGATGATGCCCGGGACGCCGCCGATGATTCGGTTGTCGACGAGGCCGATTCCGTTGAGGCCGGCGCACCCGAGCAGGCCGAGGCTCCTGCTATGGAGCAGGAGTCCTCTGCGATTGACGAGGCTCCCAAGACGGATGAGTCCAGGCCTTATTCTACGCAGATCTTTACCATGCCCGCGCCGAGCGACCCCGGTGCCACGGTGGCCAATGTCGCTCCCACGCAGGACGAGACAGTTGACTCCCTCATGGCGCAGATTTCGTCTCAGGTGCCTGCGCGCCAGCATATGAATATCCCCGATCCGGCCTCCGCGCCTGCGCCCTCTTCGTCGCCGCTGGCCTCGGTCCCCGATCCGTCGCTGCCTTCGATGCAACAGGCCAACGTCGCGTCCCGCACGTCGCTGTTCGATCTTCCCGATCCTTCGACACAGACAAATGATCCCTTTGCGACGGCGCAGGGGCCCGAGCCCACATCGGCACCGGTCGCGACCCCCATGCCCATCTCCTCGGGCGCACAGCCGCTCGAGACCATCTCGGCTCCTGCTTCGACGGGCGCCAAGCCGCAGAAGCGTGGCCTGGGTGGCTTGTTCGGTCGCAAAAAGAAGAACGAGCAGGACAGTATGAGCGACTGGCTGGGCGTCGAGGACGATTACGATGCCAAGAAGTCTGGCCGTGGCATTGGCTCGTGGGATAACTTCGAGGATGACGACGACGGTTGGAAGGGCGGCGCCACCTCTTCCGATGGTGCTTCTGCCGAGGATATGCTCTCGGCCGTTGCCTCCATGGGTGACGATGAGCTGCTCGGCCACGATATCTGGTTCGTCGCAACGGGCGCGTCCGATTGCGACGGCGCCGGCATGAGGGCGTTTTTGGCCTCGCATCGTGACAAGCTCCGCGGTGTGTTCTTCATCAACCTCGAGTCTATCGGTGCCGGCAGGCTTTCGGTGGTGACGGTCGAGGGCGAGCAGCAGCTGTTTAAGGGCGATCGCCGCATCATGAATCTTGTCAGCAAGGTGTGCAAGTCGTTCCACGTCGATTGTGGTGCGTTCGAGATGCCCTATGCAAAAACCGATGCATCCGCAGCGCTCGAGGCGAGCCGTCGCGCCCTTACGATCGCCGGTGTGGACGGTCCGCGCCTTGCCTACGCTCGCACCGAGGATGACCTGCCGTACAACGTCAATCCGACCAATATCGCTACGGTGTCCGAGGTCGTGACCGAGGTCATTCGTCGTTCTTAGACAGATCCGCTAAGGAGTCAGCGTGTTTTCGTACATCAAGCGCCATTGGCCCATCTATCTGATTTTGACCCTGATCGCTGTCGCATTGGGTTTTGGGGCCGCGTACGTCGTTGGCGTTAAGGGCTCGACACCCGAGACAACAATGAGCGAAGAGGTGGAGCAAGAGCAAAGCTTGGGTGCCGACGGTATTTCCGAGTCCGATCAGGCAGCCATCGATGGCGGTTCGTCATCTGCTGAATAGCCGATTCATCGTTTGTGCCCAGGGCGGGCGAGCCGGGAGACTGGCTCGCCCGCTTTTTCATTGCGCTAGCGCTTCTTTGTGGCTGACCTAAGGTGAGCGAACCATATGGCTGCAGCGCCCGAGGTCAGGAGTGCGGTGATGCATGCGGCGACGGGAACAGATCCCGTTGCCGGCAGGTTCTGAGGCAGGGCGCATCGTTGGATGACGCGGTCCTCATCATGTGCCTCGAGTTTATCGCCACCGCCGTTGCGGCAAAGATCGACGCGCGCGCTGTTGGCAAGTGCGGTTTGGGGTGTATAGGACGACGTTGCCTGCATATGCACGACTGCGCCTCGGGCATCCGAGTTAAGGGCCGCCTTGGCATCGTCAAGATCGTCGTGTTCGTCTTTAAGGTCATCCCGGGTCCAAGAGCCCGCTTCGCTTCTGGTTGTAAAGTCGGCGGCTACCGCACCGTATTCAAAACGGATACCCGTGATGACGGCGTTGTCTGTAAGATCGATCTCTTTCGTATCGAGCGTGACGGACTTGTCCGTCGGGATATCTGCTTTCCATAGGTGCCACCCGTCGTAATTGACGAGACGCGCATCTTCGCCCAGCAGCTTTGCAACCTCTTCCGTTTCGAGCCAAGGATTGCAATGCCCGTCGTCAAGCGTTGCATTGACCTGCTTGCCCGTATCGCTTGTTCCTGCCGGAGACGTTCGATACCACACGTTGCACAGCCCGTTTAGATCACCAACCGCAATAGGGGTTTCAACGGCAACAAGTTTCGCGGCGCCATCTTTGGCGCACTCAAGGTCGTCGGTGATGGTTAACTCGTCGACCCAGGTGCTCGACTCATTTTTGGCGTCGATGGTATAGGAGAAGGCGCCTGGCGTATTGGCCCGTGCTTTGGCTCGGTTTTTTCCGTCGCCGTTGGCAACAAGTTTGCTTACAACTGGCTGTGCAATCTCTTGGCGCTTATCGACGCTTCCCCTGATCTCGATGGGGGCATCCTTCATGGCCATGGTTTGAACTTCTCCCGTGGCCTTTACTTCAAACGTTATCTCTTCGGCGAGGTCGTAGGTACGCGGGGACATCGTTTCGCGCAGGGTGTAGGTGCCGGGTGAAAGGTGCTCAATGTGGTGCGGTTTGTCGGATGAAGTCCAAGAATCGATTTCGTTGCCATTGGAGTCGCAGAGGACAAGCTCGGCGCCTGTCACTTCCTGACCTCCGCACGCGTCGACTTTGGAGATATCGAGCTTGGTGTAGTCGTTGGAAACGTCAAGGTGCACTTCGATCACGGGCGTTTGCTGGTCAGCGTACGACAACTTCACGGTATGTGGGGTCGGGTTGAGCAGATAACCTTCGGGCGCTTGTGTCTCGACGACCTCGTAGGTGGCGGTGCCGCATCCCAGCGAAAGATGGTCGACTCGCGCTTGCCCCCGTTCGTCGGTTGTAACGGTGGCGACGGTTTCGCCATCCAGGGCGACGATGCTGTCGTTGGTTCGCACGATGTCGCCGACGGCGCGGATGTCAAACGTGGCTCCAGCGAGGGTGCGCCCATCTACAGCATCCGTCTTAATGATTTCGATGCTTCCGGTTGCGGCGTCGTCATAGAACGAGGCGACGGCGACCGGTGTCAGATTCCTGTCGGCGGGAATCGTTATCTCCAGGTCTTCTCCGCGCAGATACGGTTCCTTGGCCGATGCCTCGCGCACGTAGTATGTTCCGGGATTAAGTGATTCGGGCAGCGTGACAGAGCCGGTTGCATCGGTTGTGAAGGCGTTCATTACATTGTGGGCCGGATACCAACATGTTTGCGAGACGGGCTCGTGATGGCTATCGAGCAGCTGGAACGCAAAGCCTGCAAGTGGTACGGTGCCGCCGGTCTGAGCATCGCGCTTTACGATTTGAAGGTGTGTCGATAAGGCATGGTTGCCAACGATGTACTGAAGTTCGGCGCCGTCTGCGGTCTGCTCTGCTGTGATGGTCCATTCCCCTGCTTGCTTAAATCCTTCAGGGACCGTTTCTGCAACCTCGCGAACGGTGTAGCCCGCGCGGTCGTAGGGAATGGCACCGTGAGCGCCGGCGGGTCGCTTGCCTGCGCCAAACCATACTTCGGGCTGGTCTTTGGTGGAGGCAAAGCCGTAAACGTTTGTGGTCAACGTGCCGACGACTTGTTGGGAGCTATTGCTGACAACTTCAAAGACGACGCCTCCCGCCGGCTGCTCAAGGCCGGACTCATCGTTATCGCCATAGTCCTTAAACTTCGAGATTTCAAGGTCAAAGGCGATGGGGATGTTGGGAATACGGCTTTCGAGCTCAACGATGCCCGTATCTCCGAGTTGCTCGGCACCGACGGTGTAGCTCCAGCTGTCGTTTGAAATCAGGTAGCCCTCGGGCGCTTTCGATTCGTAGATGGTAAAGGTGCCCAGAGGAACGTCATTGAGGATCGCCCGTCCGTTTTCGTCGGTCGTAAGGGTGCGAGTCCAGCCGGGAGTTGATTGCGAGACGCAGGTGAATTCAACGCCCGCAAGCGACGCTCCAACCTGGGCGCCGGCATCCGTGGCGGCATCGATTTTTGCAATACGCAAGGTGATGGTGCCGGGCTGCTCGTTGATAGTGACATGTTCGCCGCTGTTTTGTGTGGTGAAGGTTATTCGGTCGCTTCGAGGGATATAGCCTGCCGGGGCTTTGGTTTCGACCAGGTAATATGCCGTATTGGGCAAAAGTGTTGCTTGTGCACGCCCGTTTTCGTCCATCTGGATAGTGCCGACACGTGCATCGCCCGCACTTTCAAAGATATCGAAGGTTGCGCCGCCGAGTCTGTAGGTGTCGTTGCCGGCGGTGATGCCAGCCTGGGACGATTGTTTTTGGAAAGATACGGAGACGGCGGGCAGAACATAGAGCATGTCCTGGTGTCGACCCTCGCCCGAGACCGGGCCGTGATAACGCCTGGCTCGATGTGGGGCTGCCTTAATGGATCCGGACTTAGCGCTGTCGTAGAGCCAGCGTGCGGCCGCTACGGCCTCGGCGTTTTCGTAAAACCTACCGCTCCTGGCAACTCCCTTGCTATTTGTATACGAATAGGTGCCGTCGGGGCGCGTGGTTCCGTTGAGCATCCACACGGCAATCTGGGTGGCGGCACGAGCGAGATCGGGCGACAGATTGTGGCCGCCAAAGGATGTATTGGAGGGGTATCCGTGACAGACGATGGCGGCAAATTCGTCATCGAGCCATGTCCAGCCCTGGTTATATGTACGCCATGGCCCTCCCGGCTTGCTGGGGCCGGGGCAGTCTTGGTTCATACAGTACGAAATCGAAGTGTCCTGTGCCTCGTATTTACCGACACCGAATGGGCCGCAGCCGTCGCTTATGGTGCGGAAATTAAGGGCATCACTCCCGTCGACGGCGAGTGCGGCCCCTGGGGCCAGACAGCCGATCAGAAAAAAGAGGAGCAGGAGCAGCGGACCTGTTGCGATTGCGCTGTGGACAGAGTGCGTGGGTGCGTTGGACATGGCTGCTCCTTATCCCTCGTGCGCCGCACGGGGAGGCCGCGGCGCTTGGGATGAGGCTACCGCCATGGTTCATGCGGGTAAGTACCGGAAGCTGACCAAAAGCTTGCCCGATTTCTGACAAATCGAGCTCAAATACAACAATCAGATAAAAGCGCAGGTAGAAGACGGTAAGAATAGAAAGACAAAGGTCCTTATCTCCACAATTGGAGTGGTTTTCAAACGACTCTCCACAGCTAAAACAAGCATCGACACCCTTGTATCGAACAAGACAACCGCGTTATACTAGCCAACACACAAGCGGGCATCGCCAAGTGGTAAGGCATCAGCTTCCCAAGCTGACACTCGCGGGTTCGAATCCCGTTGCCCGCTCCAGTAAAAAGCACAAGCACGGCAGCGTTACGTTGCCGTGCTTTTTACTACTAAGTGCCGGGATTCGAACCCGCCAGGGTGCGAGCGTAAAGCAAACGCGAAGCGTTTGTAGCGAGCAGGCGAAGGCGCCGGCAGGCGCCTGAAGCCGGTGCGTATTTGCAAAGCAAATACGCGGACGTCCCGTTGCCCGCTCCACCGAGCACGGGAGACATGGGGACGGCCAATTCAACAAAGTCTTCCCCCGCGGCTTCGTGAATCCGAGTGGATCGCCTGAAGCCGGTGCGAATTTGCTTCGCAAATACGCGGACGTTCCCATGCCCGCTCTTATGCTACAAAATGTTAGGTTAATGCCTACTGCCCATACTCGCACCCGCGCACGGTACAATGGTTGAGTTACGACCAACGTGCCAATAACCAAAAAGGAGCCGCTATGATCGATCGCTATACCCGCCCGGAGATGGGACACATCTTCTCCCTCGAGAACAAGTACGCCATTTGGCAGGAGATTGAGGTCCTGGCCTGCGAGGCTCAGGCGGAGCTCGGCAAGATCGGTATTTCCAAAGAAGAGGCCCAGTGGATTCGCGACCACGCCAACTTTGAGAAGGCGAAGGTTGACGAGATCGAGGAGGTCACGCGCCACGATGTCATCGCCTTCCTGACCAACATGAAGGAGTATATCGACGCCGATGTTCCCGAGGGCGAGCCCAAGCCTAGCCGCTGGGTTCACTACGGTATGACCAGCTCCGACCTGGGTGATACGGCTCTGTGCTATCAGCTTACTCAGGCGTGTGACCTGATTATCGAGGACGTTAAGAAGCTCGGCGTGATCTGCAAGCGCCGCGCCTTCGAGGAGCGCAATACGCTCTGCGCCGGCCGCACCCATGGCATCCATGCTGAGCCGATGACCTTCGGTATGAAGTTTGGCTCTTGGGCATGGGAACTCAAGCGCGATCTCGATCGTCTTGAGGACGCTCGCAAGAACGTTGCCTTCGGTGCTATCTCCGGTGCCGTTGGCACCTACAGCTCCATTGACCCGTTCGTCGAGGAGTATGTCTGCGAGCACCTGGGCCTGGTCCACGATCCGCTGT
>URXE01000024.1 GCA_900551815.1 uncultured Collinsella sp. | reverse complement strand
GTTGTCATCAAAGAGCTTGCCGCCAAACTCCAGGTACAGCTTGCCGCCAAACTGTCCGATACGCTGGCGGATATGCTCCGCCTGCAGCTCGATGTACCTGCCGTTGTCAAACCCCTGACGCATGCGACGGGCTCCCTCCATAACGATATGGTCTCGTATCCAACGGGAGATTATAGCGTGAGAGGGCGGCTTTTCGGCACGACAGACGCGCTCATGCAAAAACGATGCCGAAGCCTATACTGTGCTACCATAAACCTTCGAACAATACGGACCACCTGTTCAAGGAGCACCGCTCGTGGCAGATACCTCATCAAGATCTACATCCACCCACGCAAAAACCGGGTTTCAAAAAGATATCTTTATCCTCAAGCAACTGGTGAGCAAAGACTTCAAGATCAAATACCGCCGCAGTTTCCTGGGCGTTGCCTGGAGTGTGCTCAATCCGCTGCTCATGATGATCGTGATGGCCATCGTGTTCACCACCATCTTCGCCCAGGGTCGCAACGGCTCGGTCACGCCGGAGATGTACCCGCTCTACCTCATTGTGGGTAACGTCACCTTCGCCGTGATGTCCGATTCCACAAGCCAGGCGCTCTCCTCCATCATCTACGCATCTTCACTGCTTAAAAAGGTCAAGGTGCACCGCTTTGTCTTTCCGGTGCAAAAGGTCTTGTTCTCACTCGTGAACTTTGCCTTTTCGCTTATCGCGGTGGCAATCGTCATGCTGTGGTTCCGCGTGGTGCCCACCTGGCACCTGCTGCTGCTTCCCGTCTGCCTGATTCTGCTCATGTTCTTCTGCATGGGTGTGGGCCTGTTGCTCTCAGCCGCCACGGTGTTCTTCCGCGACGTCATGCACCTATGGAGCGTTGTGCTCACGGCTTGGACCTACTTCACCCCGATCTTTTGGACCACCGACTACATCCTCAAGATGCCCCACATCCTGCGCGTCTTGATGTATGCCAACCCCATGTATAACTACCTGCAGTTCATGCGCGAAATCTTCTTGTTCCAGACCTGCCCCACCCCGCTCGAGTTTGGGCTTTGCGTGGCCTGGGCGGTTATCGCCATGGCTATTGGCTACACCGTCTTTCACAAGAACGAGCACAAGTTCATCCTCTATATCTAGGAGCCCGGCATGTCAGATGCAAAGAACGCCGCGGCAGCGGCCGAGGAGTACGCCGTCGAAGTCAACGACGTCACCATGATCTTTAACATGGCCTCCGAGCAGCTCAACAACCTCAAGGAATACTTCATCAAGCTCGCAAAGCACGAGCTGTTCTTCAAGGAGTTCCGCGCGCTCAAGCACATTAGCTTCAAGGTGCGCCGCGGCGACGTGGTGGGCCTTGTGGGCACCAACGGCTCGGGCAAGTCCACCATGCTCAAGGTGATTGCCGGCGTGCTGGAGCCCAGTGAGGGCGAGTGCATCGTGCGCGGCAACATCGCCCCGCTCATCGAGCTGGGCGCAGGCTTTGACATGGAGCTCACCGCCCGCGAGAACATCTACCTCAACGGGGCGCTGCTTGGCTACACCAAGCAGTTTATCGACGAGCATCTAGACGAGATCGTCGATTTTGCCGAGCTGCACGACTTCATGGATATGCCGCTTAAGAACTACTCCAGCGGCATGGTGGCGCGTATCGCGTTTGCCATCGCCACCATCACCGAGCCCGACATCCTGATTGTCGACGAAACCCTCTCCGTTGGCGACGTCTTTTTCCAGCAAAAATGCGAGGAGCGAATCCAGCACTTCATCGAATCGGGCGACGTCACGGTATTGTTTGTCTCGCACTCCATCGAACAGGTCGAACGCATCTGCAAGCGCGCCGTCTGGATCGAAAAGGGTGATCTTCGCATGGATGGCCCTGTCGAAGAAGTATGCGAGGCATATCGTAACCAGTTCAACTAGCCCGCGGGCAGCAATCGAAAGCACAATATGCCCCATAAGATCGAGAAGGCGGAAGGAGTCTACACCGCAGGCACCCTTCCGCGTATTTTAGGCGACAACCTCCGCCGTGCGCGCGAGGAGATGGGCCTTTCCCAGACACGCTTTGGCCTGATGGTCGGCCTTTCGCGTCAAATGATCAACACGCTTGAGTGCCGGGGCTGCAATATACAGATTGACTCGCTGCAGCGCATTGCCGACGGGTTGGATATTCCCGCTTGGAAGCTCTTGGAAGACCATACGGGCGAATGCACCGAGCGCGAAAACTCCCACTCCACACATATGCATCGAGACGCACACGTTTGCTGGTAGGCATCGGCGGCAGCTGTGCGCGCGTAAACGGAATACACCCAGCCCGCGCACATACCGTCTCCATGCTAAAACGCATGACCGTTTGATTCTTTGATAGCCCCGCCTTGTCGCGCCGCATCATGGCTACACTGGTATATGCCAGCCATTGCGGCAACAACGCCCCTCGAGCGACAAGGAGCATATCAATGGTCGCTACAGAACGTGCCGAACAAACCATGAAGTACCTCTCGCTGCTCTCGCAGCAGTTTCCCAACCAGCAGTCTGTCTTCACCGAGATCATCAACCTGCAGGCGATTCTCAATCTGCCCAAAGGAACCGAGCACTTTATGAGTGACCTGCACGGTGAATACGAAGCCTTCATGCACATCCTCAACAACTGCTCGGGCGTTATTCGCGAGCACGTTGACGAAATATTCGGCGATACGCTGTCCGACTGCGAAAAGGGCGACCTGTGCACGCTCATCTACTATCCAAGCGAAAAGCTGCGCCTGGTGCGTGCGGCGAGACGGGACTCCCCCACCTGGTACAAAGAGAATCTCAACCATCTCATCACCGTGGCGCGCTCCCTTTCGAGTCGCTACACGCGCTCCAAAGTCCGTAAGGCCATCCCTCACGATTACGCCTATATCATCGATGAACTGCTGCATACGCACCCGGATGAAAACAACTACCGCATTCGCTATCACGAGCGCATCATCGACTCGATTCTCGAGACCGACTCGACCGACGACTTTATCCGCTCGCTCTCGGCGCTCATCAAACGCCTGGCAGTCGATCACCTGCATCTTGTGGGAGACGTCTTTGACCGTGGCGGCGGTGCGGCAAAAATTATGGACCGCTTGATGGACTATCATTCGCTCGATATCCAATGGGGCAATCACGACATCTTATGGATGGGAGCCGCTGCAGGCGAAGAAGCGTGCATCATCAGCGTCTTGCGCAATAATCTGCGCTACGACAACTACGAGATCCTCGAAAACGATTATGGCATCTCGCTGCGCGCCCTTGTCGCCTTCGCAAACAAGACCTATCACGCCAACGACAGCATCACACCGCTCATCAAAGCCATCAACGTCTTGCTGTTCAAGCTCGAGGGGCAGATCATCATGCGCCACCCCGAGTTCGACATGCAAGATCGTCTGTTGCTCGACAAGATCGATACAAACGAAGGCACCATCGATATCAACGGCACTACCTGGAAGATGCGCACAAACGACTTCCCCACCGTCGATCCCGAACGCCCTTATGATCTCACAGAGGAAGAGCAGGCTATCGTCGATAAGCTCGTAGCAGAGTTCACTGGAGCCGATCATCTGCGTCGCCATATCGAATTCCTCTACAGCCATGGATCCGTTTATCTGGTACGCAACGGCAACCTTCTGTTCCACGGCTGTGTTCCCATGAATGACGACGGCACGTTTTCGAGCTTCAATTGCATGGGAACATATCGCTCTGGCCGCGATTATCTCGATTTTTGCGACCGTATCGCCCGCCGCGCCTGGCGCGTGGGCGACCGCGACGCCCTCGACTGGATGTGGTACCTGTGGATCGGCTTTAACTCGCCCGCCAGCGGTCGCCTGGTGCGCACCTTTGAGCGCGCCTATATCGCCGATAAGAGCACCTGGGTCGAGCCGATGGACCCGTACTTCACGCTTACCAAGTCGCCCTCTGTCTGCGACGACATCATGCGCGAGTTCGGCGTTGCCCCCATGGCCTGTTCGCCGACCGGCCACATCATCAACGGCCACACCCCGGTCAAGACCACCAAAGGCGAGCAGCCCATCCGCGCCAACGGTAAGCTGCTGGTCATCGATGGCGGCTTCTGCCGCGCCTACCATCCCAAGACGGGCATAGCCGGCTACACGCTTATCTCCAGCTCGCGCGGATGTCGCCTTAAGTCGCACCAAGCCTTTACCACGGTTGCCGAGGCACTTACCCGCAACATCGACATCGAGAGCGAGCCAACCGCTTTGACGAGGCAGACCGGCGCCGCATGGTGAGCGACACCGATACCGGTGCCAAGATCCGCAGCCAAATCCAGGACCTGCGCCAGCTGCTCGATGCATATAGAAACGGTGCTATCGAGGAGCGCGCCTAGCTCCACCCGTGGGGATTGGCTAAACTTTCTGAGTTCATCATCCCCACGGCGCTATGGCGCCACCCTAAGGCAGGTACCATGCAAAAGCTCCTTGCGCAGATCATGAAGTTTGGCGTCGTCGGCGTCGTCGCCACGGTCATTGACTTTGGCATCATGAATCTGCTCCACTACGGTCTGGGCCTTAACATCCTGATCGCCAATACCAGCGGCTTTATCGTCTCGCTCATCTTTAACTACGTCGCGAGCATGAAGTACGTGTTTGCGCACAAGGAGGGCATGAGCCGCCGCCGCGAGTTCATTATCTTTGTCGTGCTGTCCGTGATCGGCTTGGCCCTCAACGACGGTATCGTGCTGGCGCTCAACGCCGGCCTGGGGCTCGAGGCCAATATCGCCAAGATTTGCGCCACCGCGCTTGTTATGGTCTACAACTTTGTGACCCGAAAGATCTTCCTGGAGGGCGAGGAGACCAAGTAGTTCGGCCTCCTCGTTGCACTACGGGGCCCACGGACGACGTGCGTCGAGCGCTGCGTTGTTCGTGGGCCTTGCTCGTTTACGGAAGGATTTACGACGTTTGCGGATTGTCTCTTGCAAATTTGGCGAGTTCGTATAGTTCTTGGCAAAGCCCTTACGTTTCCCTTGCAAAAGCTCTAAAGTATCCTTTGCTCGATTCATCAACGCATTGGATGTGATTACGTGCGCGAGGCACTGGCACAACCTCATACTAAGCAATTCCTCAAGTTCGCTGTCGTGGGTCTTATCTCCTTTGGCATCGACTGGGGCATGCTCATTGCGCTCGTCGAGCTGTTCCATCTCGACTTTTTGATGAGCACCACGATCTCGTTTATCACGTCCGTCGTGGTCAACTACTGGCTCAGCATGAAGTACGTGTTCGACCATCGCGAGGGCATGAGCCGCAAGCGCGAGTTCACGATCTTCACCATCCTGTCGGTGATTGGCCTGGGTCTCAACGACCTGTACATGTTTGTGGGCGTCACGTTTTTGAGCATCGGCTACCAGGCCATGAAGGCCATCGCCACGTTCCTGGTCACCTGGTACAACTACTTTAGCCGCCGCTTCTTCCTCGAAGGCGCACGGTCGTAGACGGCCCAACATAATCTCGCTTCGCAGCCGGTTGGAATTCACGTTCCAACCGGCTTTTTGTTTGCAGAGAGACCGGGCGAGCCAGTCCCATTCGCATGAAAAACGGGCGGCCCGGATGTTTGTCCGAACCGCCCGTTTGGCGTGCTATGTCGAGGCCTCTAGCCCGTTACGTAATACCACACGACGGTGTCGCCATTCTTGAGAATGTAATTGCTGCAGGCCGTATTGGGCGTTACGCCGTTGACAGAGTACATCCAGCCGCTCGTGCCGCCGTGCTCCTTCTCGGCCAGGCCGCCGATAGCGGCGACATACGTGCCGTACGACGAGCCGTGCGCATTGACGGAAAGCCCTAGGGCGCACAGAGCGTCGTAGACCGTGGCACCCTCGTTGAAGGTGAACGTACCGCCAGAAGACACAGGATTGCCCACAGCGCTCGATGTGACCGAAACAGTCACCGTGACATAGCCAGACCGCTGCGAGCCGCCCTGATTGCCCGCAGAGGCGCCGCCATTGTTGGATGCAGACCCACCGCCGGACGCCGAGCCGCTGCCCGAAGAAGAGCTCGATCCACCGGCGGATTCGGAGCCCTGTCCGGCAGACGTGTTGCTGGACTTCTTGCCGCCCTTGCCTTCGGACTTCTTCTCTTTCGAGTCCTTGTCCGACTTCTTGTCCGAAGACTCGGAATCGTCCTTGGAGTCAGATTCATCCGAATCCTTCGACCCGTCCTTCGCATTGTCCGAAGATTTGGAGTCCTTGGGCGCAGCCTTACCCGAAGCGGTAGTCGAGCCGGAAACCGACGCATCCTTGGCAACGACGCTCTCCCCCGTCACAGCCCGCGCAATCCAGTCGATGGACCATGCACTGCCGGCAGAGGGATAGACAAAACCCAGCGACACAACGATCAAGACGATACAGACGGCTGTCAGAACACCAACAAGTGCCTTGCGCCGCGGGGCGGACGCCGCCGAAGCGGCGCCCTTTTGCTTTGTATCGTCAAGCTGAATGAACGACGAGTCGGGCTGCTTGGACTCGGCGTCCTGTGGCTTATTGGACACAGCCCTCACCTACCGACGCTTGGTGAATACGAACACGCCGATGACGGCAAGACCGATCACGCCAGCCGCAACGCCGACGATGGCAAGCGGATTGAAGCCAGACTGCTGCGCGGGAGCCTCAGCGGACTTCTTAGCGGTAGTCGTGGCGGCCGCGCCCGTATCCGACTTGGAGCCGGACTTGCTGGACTTCTTATCAGACTTCTTGCTGTCCTTCTTGTCGGACTTGTCGGAATCCTTCTTGGAATCCTTGCCGTCCTTGGTCTCGGTCTTGGTCGTGGTGGACACCGGCTTTTGGCCCGGATCAACAGCACCGCCAGTCTGCTGGCCGTTTGTGCCGTTACCGGAGCCAGAACCAGCACCGGCATTACCCGAGCCGCCATTGGAGCCGCCATTGCCGCCGTTACCACCAGGGTTAACGGCATTCTTGACCCACTTGGCATACAGCGTCATATCAGCCGTCACCGCAACGCTAAAGTCATACGCCTCCGTACAAGCCTCGTCGGTATACCAACCAGCGAAGGTGTAGCCCTCGCGCGTCGGATCCGCCGGCTTGGCGATAGAGCCGTTGGCGGCCGTAGTCTGAAAATCGACCTTGGACCCCTCGCCAGCGCTAAACGAAACCTTAACGCCAGCATTCAGCTTGAACAGCGTGCCAGAGTCGTTGATGTAGTACAAGTTGCCCTGCGCATCACAAGCGATTGGCGAGTCACAGAAGTTGTAGTGGCCCGTTGCGCTAAACACACCAGAAGCCTCAGCGTCACCCAACTTGTAGCGATATACGCCACCGCCCGAGGTGTAGTTAACGTAATCAGAGCTCTCGCCGTAGTTAACCGTAAAGTAGACATACGCCTCTTCGCCCTGGACACTCACCAGCGGAGCGCCCTTGATACCACCAATAGGAAGCGCAGCGTCATCGGCAGACGAAACCAGCGTCTTGGCAAAGTCGTGGGCCAGATCAATAATCGCTAGCGCAGAGCCGCCAGCAACCTCGCCGCCAACAATCAGCTTGCCATCATACATCGTAGGCACACACGCGCAGCCGGTAAGGCCAAGGTCAACTACGCGCTCCTCGGTAATACGCGAAGCGGCATCCGCATCGCGTGAGTCGCCATCAGAAATCGCCAACACGTGCAGCTTGCCGTCGCGCGAGATGAGATAGGCATGGCTGCCGTCAGCCGAAAGCACACAGGTGGAGTTGACAATCGCCCCAACCGAAACACTTCCGAGCACATCGCCCGAAGACTTGCTGAGCATCTCGACGGTACCGGCACTGGTGGGAACCAAGACAAAGTCATCACCCACCGTAGCGCCTGTCCAGTAATAGCCCTCATTGGCATTGACATGCTGCCAAGAAACAGCGCCGGTCAGGATATTAATACGCGTCAGATGACCGTTATTGTACGTACTCGTTCCATAGTCGACATCAACGGTGCCGACATAGAGGTAATTGCCATCAACCGTCAGCTGAGAATTCGACTGGGCAATCTCGCTCACAGAGTCAGTGACCCAAACCGTTGTGAGCGCGTCAGCCGTCAGGGCCTGGACCGCACCGCCGTCAAGCGGAACGATAACCAAACCGTTCGCATAAATCGGGCGCGAGGTGTAACCGACCGCTTTCTTAAGATTCGACTCGGCAAGGACCTTGCCCGACTCGGCGTCAATCTTTAGCAGACGCTTGTTGACGGCAAGATACACGTTGCCGTTCACGACGATAGGTTCACTCGCGTTGGGATACGCCGAACCAGAATACGCCTTCCAATCGAACGTCCAAGAGCTCGCTAGCGCACCCGTAGGCGTCGAAACGTTCTCGACCGCCGCATTGGACTTGCCATCCCAATCGGACTTCCAACCGGACGGACGCGGGGCGCTCGGATTGACGACGACCTCGTCGGGATTGGGAACCGTATCGCCAGCAGCATAAGCCCAGACGATCGTGTCGCCCGATTTGACAACGTAGTCACTATCGAGCTGAGATCCGGGAACACCGTTAACAAAGTACGACCAAGCGCCGGCCAACTTAGTGCCGTCAAGCGGAGAGACAAGGCTGTGAACGCCCCAATAGCCCAGCTGATCGTACATCTCGGACTTGATGCCCAAGGCATCGAAGTAGGCGGCAGTGGCGTCCTTGATCGTCGTGCCCCCAACAAACACCTGCTTCGAAGGATCGGTCCAGCGCTGTGCCTTATCGTCCTTCTTGCCGATGATCTCCATCGAGACAGAAACCTGACCGGGCATGGTGCCATCGGAACCATAGACCCAGGCAATCTCATCGCCGGCCTTGAGCGTGTAGTTGCCGGCGCCGACATTGGCCATCTTGCCGTTAACGAAGAACTGCCAGGACTTCCAGGTGCTTTCGTTAACCTGTACGGTCGAAAGTGTCACGTTCTTATTGAACGGGGAAGTCAGCGAATTGAGGAACCAACCATACGAACCGGTTTGGACGTCGGCGCCAATACCGGCCTGCTTAAAGACCTGCTCGGAAAGATCGGCGGCAGTTGCGCCCTCTTCCACCAGCGAGGTCGTAGGTTGCGCCCACGTCTGCTGAGCACCCGAAGCGTCCTGGCCGATAACGGTGCAGCTTACGGAAAGCCGGTCGGTGGGCGCAGCGTCACCGTACTTCGAGTAGCACCAGACGACAGAGTCGCCCGCCTCGAGCTTGTGGTTGCCAGCGCCCACCGATGCAGCGACGCCGTTGATGAACAGCTGCCAATAGGCGCCCGTAGCATGGTCGTATGCAAGAGTACGATTCGGCTCGAAAGGCGACGTAACGGAATTGAGCACCCAGCCCCAAGAGCCGTTGGGGTCATAGTCGGCCTTGAGGCCGGCCTGCTTAAAGAGCTCCTCGGAAAGATCGGCGGCAGTCGAGCCGTTCTTAAGCGTGTACTGCGAAGCGGCAGCCCACGTCTGCTGCTTGCCCTTAGCGTCGACGCCAATAACCGAGCACGTCGCTGTGACCTCGGGGCTGTTTTGACCACTCGTGCCCACAACCGTCAACGTTGCCGATACGTCCTGGTTGGCAAGCTTGGCATACGTGGCATTGTCGGGATAGCGCTCGGCATAGCGAGCGTACTTCTCGCTCGTCAGGCGCGAGGAAACGACAACCTTCGTGTTGTACTGCGGCTGCGTGACCTTGAGATTCTCTGCGGAGACAATAGAGCTGTTGCTCGACTTAAACAGACGCCAATCCTGCCCGGACATCGCGTCATAGCCAGGCAGGTCAACCGGAACAATACCAAGGGACGTCGAATCGGTCGTTGCCTTGTTGTAGCTCCAGGCAAGGTTGCCGTCGGCATCAAGATAGGCCTTCTGGAACGCGTGCATGTCACCGGTAACAGCAGCGGCATCCTGACCGTTAAGGATGGCAGCAGCGTAGCCAGCCTTGGCTTGCTCCATAAGGGACAGCTCGGCATCGAGCTCGTTCTGGTCCTGCGGGGCAATCGCAAAATCGAGGGTCTTGCTTGCCGTGACCTCGGCGTTGGACTTATCGGTCACCGTAAGGGTGACCTTGGTCTTCGCTGCCTCGGTGCCAGGCAGCGGCTGGTAGACCGTGCCCTTGTAGCCGTTGAACGTAATGTCATCGGTGCTGGCAGAGTACTTGACCTCGTAATACTTGCCGTCGATATTGAGCGTGCTCGTGCGCGGCATCTGCAGGTCGGCGGTCAGGCCATCCTTGTTGGCGACCGCGTCAGTGCCGGAGTACTTGATATTGTCGTAGGTAAAGGCCGCATCGACCTTCTCCTGGAGCGCCTTCTTGTCGGCGGCGACCTTCTCGGGATCGCCCTTGACGGTTACGGTGAAGTCGTGCGAGCCCTTAACGTCAGACGGGCCGCCGCTCACAAACGAAACCGTCGCGGTCAGAGTAACGGCGCGATCGCTCGAGACGCGCGTCACCTTGCCGGTGTAGTCGTCCCAGCCATAACCGGACGGCCAAATGACATCGCCGTCGGAGCTCTTCCAGCTAGCCTCGAACTTTTTCTCGGAGCCCGCGCGGTACGGAAGCGTGAGGTTGGACGTGACGGACTCGGCCGAATCACCCGCAGCGTAACCGATGGCAATCTGCTCGGCTGCATCGTCAAGCATCTGCTGAACGCGAGCCTCGTCCCAAGCAACCTGCACGGACTTGTTGGGCAGATAATACTCGGTCTTGCCATCGCGCGACAGTTCAAACGCTACATCGGCGTTACGCAGACCGTCGATGTTGTAACCGGTGTAGTCGTTGGGGTCAATGAAGAAGAACGTCACATCGCCGTTGGTCTTATCCTGAGCGTCGGAGATGCCGACCGTGGCCTTGGCATCCTCGGCATTAAAGGCAACGCCGCCCTCGGAGACCTTAACGTCAACGTCGGTAAATCCCAGATCGGCAAGCTGCGCCTTCAGCGCATCGTTAACGTTGCCGCCCTTAGCGCTGTAATCAACGGAGATCTGCTTATTGGCATCGTTGAGCTTTTGGACTGCAGCCTCGAGCGAGCCCGCGGCGATAACCTTGTTGGCAGAGACGAGCTCGACCGTCGAGTCGCCGCTCGTGGCGACGGCCTTCAGATACTTGCCCGCGGCAGAAGCCGAAACCGTTGCCGTGGCACCCGACATATCGGACAGCAGCGTCCAGTCGGCCGCCGAAGCCTTCGCATCGTCCGCCGCATACCAGGCAACAGTCGCCTGAGCGGTCACGTCAATGCCGTTGGTGGTCGAACCGTCAGCGCGCTTAGCCTGCGCCGTCGCCTTGACGCTATCGCCCGAAACGAGATGGGTCGAATCGCTATTGATCTGCGGCGTAGTGATCACGCGCAGCAGGCTATACTCCCCCGCCGCGGTGACGCTATCGGGCGAAACCCACTCAACGGTGTTGTCGAGGGCGTTCGCCGTAACTTTGATGCGCTTGCCAACAAGCGCATCCGAAATGGTCAGGCTACCATCGGTCGTATCGATGCCGTCGGTAAGCTCGGTCCAGTCGGCATCGCCCTCGCCCTTGGCGTACCACGCCATGGTGAGGTCGGCATCATCGGGCACGTCCTTGGTCGAGCCCGACCAGCTTCCCGGCACTTGCACGCTCGGCGTGATCTTTGAACCCACGCTCAGCGTAACGTTCTTTTCGGCAAGCTCGATGCCCGCCAGCTCGTATTGGCCCTTAAGCGTTACGGGACCAAGCGGAGCAATAGACTGCGTGCCGCTGTACGAGCTCTTCTTCTGCGTGCTGAAAACGGTATTTTCGCTTGTCACCTTCACGCGCAGATACTTGCCGGCATAGGCGGCGTCAACGGTATAGGTGGCCTCGGTGGCACCGGGGATATCGGTATAAGCGGAGTCATAGCTCGAGCTGGTATTTGCATACTGCCACTGATAGGTCACATTATCGGTACGTTCGATATAACTGTAGTTCGAGCCGTCCTTTTTGCGCACCTTGGTCTTGAGCGTATCGCCCACGTGCACGCCGTTGGTGGCAGGAGAGCCCTCAAACTGCACGTCGTAAAGCTCAACCTGACCCGCAACCGAGACAGGACCCGCCGCATAGTACGGCTTCTGCTCGCCATAGCCGCCGTTGGCCTTGGCCACGACGTAGTAGCCCTTAAGGGCGGCGGTCACCGTCAGGGTGTTGCCGGTCTCGCCCTCGATAGGCGTGTTGCACGAGCTCGCGTATCTCGAGGTGCCCTTATACCACTGCCACGTGACATACGAATCGGCGGTAACGTCGGTGGAGCCCGCCTTGGCGGTCGCCGTAATCGTGGAACCAACCTCGACTTTGCCCGAAGTCGGGCTCATGGTCACGCTCGTGACATTAATTGAACCGGCGGCAGCAACGAGAGCGCCCGTCGAGTTGGTCAAGCTCGAAGAGCCGATCTTCGAGGACACCTTGCACTTGAGGTACTTGCCGCCCAAAGCATCGGTTAGCTCGAGGGTTTCACCCGTGGCGCCCGCGATATCGGTATACGTGCCACTCTTGGTGTCAGAGCTCTGCCACTGGAAGTTGAGCTTGTCCGCGTCGACGAACGCGCCGTACGCGCCGCCCTTCTCCTTGGCGCGGGCCTTAGCGGTATCCCCCACCGCAAAGACGCTCGTGTTGTCCTTGGTGTTGATGATGGACACGGCCGAAATCTCGACCGCACCGGCCTGTTTGACCTTGCTGGAAGTGGTCTTGCTCACCGTGTTGACGCCAGCTGTAGCCTCGACCTTGACGTACTTGCCCTCAAGGTCGTCGGTCAGCGTAAGCGTAGCGCCCGTCTCGCCCTCGATTTTGGTGAAGCCCAAGGACTGGGAGGTGGATGCGAACCAGGTATAGGTAACCTTGGCGTCGGCGGGGGCTTGCTGATAATAGCTTATGTACGGAGTCGCCGTAAGGGTATCGCCTATGCTCGGCGTGTCGCTACTGAGCTTGACGCTGCTAAGCTCCATCTGCCCGGCGCCCAGCACGGGGCCAGGGATGTCCTTGGCGTTAATGCCCGAGTCGTACGCAGCGGGACCATAGTAGTCCTTGCCGTCTGCCGTAACCTTGCAGATGAAGTATTTGCCTTCCATCGCGGCGGTGACGTTGAGCGACTGCTCGTGGCCAACGACCTCGGTGTAGTCGTCGACATTGCTGCTGTGCCTGGTCGTGCCGGCGAGCCAGGTGTAAGTCCAGGTGCTGGGATTGGCAACGGACTCAGTCGAAGTGCCGTACCAGTCGTCCTCGACCTCATCGTACATGTTTGCCCAGAGCGTATCGCCCGCGTTGAGCGCGCCAGACTTCGTGGAATACGAGTTGTCCTTATCCTTGGCGTCCTGGATATAGACCTTAGCCTCGCTCGAAAGCGTTGTGGCGGACGCGGCGGCAATGGCGTTCTTCTGCTCCGAAGCAGCAGGCTTCGCAGAAGAGTTCTCGGACTCAGTCGCGTTGTCTGCGGCGGTGTCATCGCCATTCGCGGCACTCGCAGTTGCGCCCTGATCTGCGCCGTCACCATCGGCAGCAGCGCTCGCCGCTGCACTGTTCGCGCCGGTGTCGGCAGCGGTGCCATCGTCGGCCGCCGCGCCCTCGCCGTCCGTCGCAGCCTGGGTCACGGCCTCGGTAATGCCCTCGGCGCCCTCGGCCCAAAGTTGCGCCGGCGTGGTGCCAAAAGCCATGGCAAAAGCCAGGAACGCCACCAGACCGCGCTTGGCTACGCCACGGGCAATCGCTCCATGGCGACGCCACGAGGCGCGCTGGCACTCGTCTTCAAACATATCCATTTGTCTCCTATTGTCTGAACTTGGAGCATTGCCCAGCGGCTGCCCCACGTCATCGCGCATATCGCGCTTGAGTACCCCCATCGGGGTCCCCCTTCCCTCCAGAGCCCAACGCGTACCGGCAGCATGCGCCGCGGTCGCGTGCAAGATGGGAGGCGATCCGACTTAACCTTACCGACCCGGGCGCGACGTCCGATCTGCGACGCGAACATCCCGGGCCAAGAGGAATTACGGTTACTGGTACAGCCGGGGACTTGCACCCCGATTCTCCCAAACGCGCAGGAAAACCGCGCATTCGTGCGTCTCCGCACCACCATCTAGGCCATCGATTATTACTGTCGATATGGTAGCACGCAAAAGGGCCTCGCACACAGGCGAAGCCCAAGGTAAAAGCTATGGTTTGCGATAGGAAGGACTGTCGTCGGACCTTGCAAGAACAGCCCGTTTCAAAACTATGCCGGATTACGGGGCTGATTCAGCACTTCGCAACCATATCAACTATTTTCGAAAACCAACGACTCATCTACCTGCGGTTTTAAAAGCACGGATTCCGGCATGGTCGAGGTTCGGCACTCCAGCCCCGTAAACCGGCATAGTTTTGTTCGGACCAGTCCACGCCGACGCGACGCAAGGCAAAATGATCCGTTTTCCTCCGTCCCCCAGGGGTCATTACCGCTTGCCGCCGTGGCTGTTGCGCCAAATCTCGCGGCCCAGCATCAGCGCCAGCACCAGCGCGCTCACGTAGCCCATAAAGCCGATGACCGGGATACCAAACACAACCGGCTCGATGCGCGCGTAGTACACCACCGACGAACCGATAAACAGACCGGCGATCACAATTGCCATCGACATGCGGTCGATAATTCCACCCAGCTGTCGCAGCGCTTTATCGCTGCTCATGATCTGCGTGTTTACCTTAAGCTGACCGCGTGTGAGCATGCGCGACGCCAAGCCCAGATACTCGGCCGCCTCGAGCGAGCCTTTTGCCGCGCGATAGCTGCTCGCGGCAAGATCGCGCCCCATTTCGCGGACGCGCGCATAGGTGCTCTTCTCGTTTTTGATGTGCGTCTGGATGATCTGAATCATGTTGACGTTGGGCATGTACTCGGTCAGCAGGCCCTCAAGCGTCACCATGCCGCGCGCGAACATCGTCACCACGCTCGGCAGCTCAACGTCGTTTTTGCGCGCCAAATTTAGCAGCGAGGTCAAAAACTCGCCGATATCAAGATCCTTAAGGTCAAGACCCGCAAAGTCGGCGACGATAAAGTCCAAGTCGGACAAAAAGGCCGAATGGTCGAGCTCGGCCGAATCGCCGCGCGTCACGGCAAAGCGCATGAGCGAATCCTTGAGCTTGGGAACGTCACCCTCGGCCACGGCGAAAATCATGTCCTTAACGATACCGCGGTCGTGGCTCGACATGCGCCCAACCATGCCCAAGTCGATAAAGTAGACGACGCCGTCCTTGAGGATGATGTTTCCCGCATGTGGGTCGGCATGGAAAAAGCCGTCGTCGAGCACTTGCGTCGAATAGTCTTCGACTATCGCGGCGCCAATCTTCTCTAAGTCATAGCCCTCAGCCACCAGGCGCTCGGGATCGGCAATCGAGATGCCGTCGACGTAATCCATGACCACGACATGCTCGGTGCAAAGGTCCAGATAGGACTTGGGACACGATACGCCATGGACGCTCTTATGGAACTCATAGAAATCGTTGAGGTTTTTGGCCTCGGCCAAAAAGTTGGTCTCCTCGCGAAACGAGGTCCACAGCTCCTCGACCACGCCGTGCAGGTCAACAAACTGATCGGTGTTAACGAACTTGGAAACGATGCGCACCACCGAGCGAATGATGTCGATGTCCTGCGCCATGACCTGCTGTGCGCCGGGGCGCTGGACCTTAACGGCCACATCCTCGCCGGTCACCAGGCGGGCGCGGTGTACCTGCGCGAGCGAGGCGCTTCCGAGCGGGTTGGGGTCGATCGCGTCGAACATCTGCCCCAGGCGCTGGCCGTACTCCTCTTCCAGACAGCGGAGCACTACCTCATACGGCACCGGCTCTACGTCGGAGCGCAGGCGACGCAGCTCGTCGCAAAACCGCTGCGGCAAGATCTCGGAGCGGTTGGCCAGAATCTGACCCATCTTGACGAACATGGGGCCGAGCTCTTCGAGCAGACGGCGCAGGCGCACTGGCGTGAGGTTATCCCACACGCGGTACTTTTTTACCAAGCGAACGATCTGCCCAATGCGCTCGCGACGACCTGCTGGCGTGAGCTGGTATTCCTCGTCCGGCGCCATCGCATCGGGCTCCTCAGGGACCATATCGACGGCGCGCGGCTTCTTGCGAGCGCCCGAGACGGCGGCCTCAACCTCATCGACAACCGCCGTCTCGTCACCCAAGGGATCTAGATTGTTGTAATCGGTGGTGGAATCTGCCATCTGCGCTGCTACTCGGCCTCTTCGGCGTCCTCTGCGTCGTCGGGCTCAACAGACTCGACGGGCACCGAGGTCACGTTGTCCTCGACCGAATCGACGATGTCGCGCACATGGGCCAAAAAGGCCGTGCGCTCGGGGGCGGTCATGACGCGGACGCGGGCCAGGATGAGCTCGTCGAGCACGCGCTGTGCCGCAGTCTCGCCCTGCATGCTCAGACGCTCGGTCAGGTCGGAGATGGTGCCGCCGGCCTGCTCGAACATGTCGGACACGCTGCGGGCGATATCGGGGGTACCGGCATCCTTGCGGACCTGCTCGCCCTTGGTACCGAGGTCGTCAAGAACCTTCTTGCCGCCCTCAACGGCAACGGCGGCGGCGCCGAAGCCCACGTTGATGGCGCCGTTAACAAGCTGATCGAGTTTCATAACCATGGTTGGCTCCAATCATGAACAATTGCATTGGCCTTCTTGTACCCAAGATTGGGCGAACGACACAAAATCGTTTTACCGCCAAGATAGGAATCGAGCGGGGCAAAGCCTTTGGCGGCGTTTGCCCCGCTCGCTCGTTGCAAGGTTGTCTTTACCTCACGTTGTCGTTCATCGCGAAGGAGTTCTTCATGGCGCAGCTCGTGGTGTAGAGCACCTTGCCCAACAGAGCATCGGTCTCCACGCGTACGAGCTCGGCAAAGGCCTCGTTGGCGCGGGCGAGCTCGGCAGGCACCTCGGCCTCGGGCAGCGCGGCTGCGGCAGCGTCAACGTCGTGAATCTGCTTGTGGCCCATGCCGCCGACCTTTTCCTGATAATCCTCGACCGCGCGACCGCACTCGTGGAAACGGACATCGGCCAGGGCGCCGATCAGGCGATTTGCCCAATAGAAATTCTCGGACGTCACGCGAGCCTGCGTGTCGGCATAGTACTCGGGCATGGTCTCGACGTTGGCGTACAGCGGCACGAGCGCGTTAAACGAGTTGGAGCCAAACGCCATCCACTGCACGGCGCGATACGCCGGCTGCGCATAGGGGCGCAGCTGCAGCACGGCAAGCTGGCTGTTGCGGTTGATACCGATGGGACGATAGGCGCCGCGTGTGGCGGGCGTGCCCTTGCTGCCGTAGCAATCGTACTCCGTGCCCTGGTAGTGGCTCGAAAGCACGCACTTGATGTCCTCGATGGTCACCTTGCGCTCGGGCACGCGGCTCCAGGGGATGTCGTCGCTCTCGGGCGTGTAGTCGGCCTCGGGACCGTCCCACACATCGCTGGGGTTGAGGCAGCGCTGCATGTACCAGGCGCGCGGCGTGTTGTAGACGTGGTCGCTGTCGCTGTGCGAGCCAAAGGCCTCGCGCGGGTTAAAGACCGCAGCGGGACCGTCGCCCTTAACGCCCAGCGTCAGGTCCAGATGCCACTCGGCCATCCAGGAGCGCAGGTCGGCGGAACACATGTGGTCGACCTGGGCGCCCTCGGCATCGTCCAGGTCAAAGCTGTCGATACCCAGCTGGTTGGGCATGGTCACATAGGCATCGTCGGGCACGCGCTTGGCGATCCAGTGGTGGCCGCCGATGGTCTCGAGCCACCAGATCTCGTCAACGTCACTAAAGGCAATGCCATTGTTCTCATAGGTGCCGTAGCGCTCGAGGAGGTCGCCCAGGATACGCACGCCGTCGCGGGCAGACTTGGCGTACGGCAGCACCAGGGTCACCATATCCTCCTCGCCCAAGCCGCCGGGCTGTGCCGGAACATAGCCGTCCTCGCCCTCGTTGCCCTTGGCGGGCACGTAGTCCACGAGCGGATCGGCGCCGCGGACGCGCTCGTTGGTGGTGAGTGTCTCGGTTGCGGACATGCCAACATTGAGCTCGCTGAAACCGGCCTCGGCCCAAATGCCGTGACCGGGAACGACGTCGGGGACGCTCGTGTAGCGCATGGGATTGTCGGGCAGCTCAACGGTCAGGTGACTCAGGACGCTCGTGTAGACGCGCGGCTGCTCGTCGGGATGTACCACGCGCATGCGCTTGGGCTCAAACACCCCGTTGGACGAGTCCTCATTGCGGGCGACAAGCGTCGACCCGTCGTAGCTCGCGTTCTTACCAACCAAAATCGTTGTGCACGGCATGCGCATCCTCCTTGAGCGAAGAAATCAAACGGCAACAGTGTATCGCTTCGGCGCAAAAAGGGCGAAACCGCGGCCCCTCGAGACCCCCTCGGGACCCCTGTGGTCAAAAAATGCCAAATATGAGTACTGTCACCAATTTAGTAGCAGCAATTTCGCTGGACACAAGTGCCAATAATCTACATTTGTTCAAAAGCTGGACGATGTAATTCCTCATTGGTCCAATAAAATTGGCTCTCTATCGATAATAAATACCGATAGAGAGCCAAAATGACCTAAAATATATGTGACCATCTTTGCAACAGTACTCATATTTGGCATTTTTTGACCACGAGGTATATAACCGGCCCCTCAAACAGCCCAAAACGCCTATTTCGATGCACGCTCCGCCGCCTCAATCACGTGTTTGGCGAGAATCGCCGTCGTCACGGCGCCCACGCCGCCCGGCACGGGTGTGATGGCGTTAACGATCGGTTCCGCAGCATCGAAATCGACATCGCCGACCAGCTTGCCAGCGGCCTCGTCCCAGTTAATGCCCACATCGATAATCGTCTGGCCCTCACGGACCGCATCCGCGCCAATCGTGTGCGCACGTCCAACCGCGGCAACAACAATGTCGGCAGAACGGCACTCGGCAGCCAAGTCGCGCGTATGCGTATGGCACGTCGTCACTGTGGCATTGCGAGCCGTAAGCATGGCGGCAACGGGACGACCAATCACCAGCGATCGACCGACGACCGCGACCTTGGCCCCATCCAGCTCAACGTCGTAATGGCCCAGCAACGACAGCACGGCCTCGGCGGTGCAAGGAGCAAAGCCCTCGCCCCGCCCCGAAAGCGTGGTAAGCAGCGAGGCCGGCGTCATGGAGTCAACATCCTTGGCAGGATCGAGTGCCGCAGCAACTGCATCCTCGTCAAGTCCAGCGGGCAGCGGGCGAAACAGCAGGCAGCCATGAACAGCGGGATCAGCATTGATGCCCTTAATAGCCGCCAGCAGCTCATCCTGCGAAACATCGGCAGGAAGCAAAACGCGACGAGCCTCGATGCCAACCTTCTCGCAGCGCTTGAGGGCGCCGCGCTCGTAGGACAGATCGTCCTCGCGCTCGCCCACGCGAACGATGACCAGTGTCGGCACGATGCCCTGTTCGCGCAGGGCGGCGCAGCGAGCAGCGAGCCCCTCGGTCAAAGCACGGGCAACGGGAGCACCCTTCAGCAGCTCTGCCATGGCTATCCCCTCTTCCTGGCGGCGTCGGCGGCGCGGCGCGCCAGCGCATCGGCGCGCGGCAGCCACGTATCCAGCAGCTCATCGCATGCCGCCTCGAGCTCCTCAGCGCGCGCCCGGTCTTTCATAGACGTGGTATTGGCAAAGAGCGTCAAGCTCGCGCCCTGCATGGCCGCGCGGCAAAACACGGCGCCGCATGCCACGTCGGACAGCAACTGCCGGGAGCCCTTGTCCGCCATGTCCTCGAGCAGCGCCAGCGCACGACCGCACGCATCCATAATGCGGTACGGCGGCATGGCTGCCACGTGCAGCGCATCCTGAATCGCAGCCGGTCGAGCCGGATCCTCGCGCGGAATACCGTATGCCGCAGACACCTGGCCGTACGCACGAACGTCCTCGGCAACCAGACCCACAAGCTCCTGAGCCAGCTCGTCTGCCTGGGCAAACGCGTGCATCAGATCGTCCGCGCGATCGGCAAGCGCGGGATTGATCGCGCCATAGCGAGCAACCATCCCGCACAGCGAGGCACCCAGTGCTCCCACAAACGCGCTCGCGCTTCCGCCGCCGGGAACCGGCTCGCGCGCGGCAAGCGCCTCGGCAAAACCGCGACAGGTCTTATCCATCATCTCTTGGCTCATCGAAACACCTCTGCCCACCGCGCCGGACACCACGGGCCGCACGCATAATAAAAAATGGGACAACGACGCCAGGAAGCGGTTGTCCCATTCATCGATCTTGTCCAAGTCAGTCTAGCCCATAAGACAAAGGCTGTCAGGAGCTCTGGCTATCGGCGTTTCCGATTGCCGGCTATAGGCACGGGCGCCTAGTCCACCTGAAACGTCGGCAGCAGCGTGTCGATAATCTTCGACCCCATGTCGCGGTTTGCAGTCGAGTACTCCAAATGCGCCGTGGCAATCGTCGAATCCGTGACGATCGTCTTTTCGTAAATGATCGTATCGTCCTCACACCACGAGACCACGTACCAGTTGTCGCCCTCTGCGGTATAGAGGTCGGCCTTGCCCGAGGTGTCCACGTCGACGAACATCTCGTGTGCAGTTTCGTCGTTAATGTTGACGTAGCCAAACAGGTTGATTACAAAGCCCGTCTCCGGATCCTCATACCTGGCACCACTGCCGCTGGGAGTATCTTCCATCTCAAAGCGATTGGGAATCGACATGCTATAAGGATGCATGTCGTTCGTGTACGTATACACGTCGGTTAGGTAATCGTCCGAATCGCCCGAGCCGTAGTATGCCGATTCGTCCTCGGGAACGGCTTCGTCATCCGACGACGAAGACTCCTTGGCCTTGGACTTGTCGCTCTTCTTCTTGGCAGAAGAATCTTTCTCGTCCGAAGACCCGGTATCGATCACCGAGATTTGCGTGTCAGAGCTCTTGGACCCGTTAAGCATCGTGAGCGCAAACACCGTGCCGCCACCGATGAGAACCACAACAGCACATGCCACAGCGATAATGACAGGCGCCTTGCTCTTGGGCTTTTGAGGTGCAGGCGCGACCGGCGGCATCGATTGGGTTAGGCCCGGGGCAGAGGAAGGACCAGTGCCCGTAGGCGTCGGTATGGAACCGCCAGCCAGCGACGCCCCGCAATGCGTACAAAACGTCGATCCATCAGGCACTTGCTGTCCGCATTTTTGACAGAACATCGTTCGACCTTTCGTGGTTTAGCTTTTGTCACAGCCAAGTCTATACGCCCCCACCCAGGGCGCTGTTGCGCAACATGAAAAAGCCGATGCCGAGCCGTGCCGTCCCATGCGCCTGCCCCAAACATGGGACACATGGCCCACCTTTCGAGACTCCCGGGCAGCACAAGCTGGGGCATATCTATAAGTAAGGAACCCGTTGGGGCACGGCCGCGCAACGGCCGAAAACTAAGAACGGAGGTATCGCCGCACCACACACAACGACATCCGTCACGCTTGCGAATAGCAACATACACCAACGGCTCCAACAACCCGCGGCGCCGTGATGTCATCGGCAGACAAGGAGGACGCCACCATGAAGAAAAAGACCCTATCGATCCTTTCCCTTTGCATCGCCCTCTTTGCCGCATTTGCCCTTGTCGGCTGCGGCGGAAGTGCGTCAAGCGGAGGCGGGGGCAGCAGCGCATCCAAGAGCGAGGGCAAGGAAAAAGCTCCCGTCGCCAAGAAGACCGACTTTATCTGGTTTAAGGTCGAGATGCCCGAGAGCGTTGGCGTAAGCGACTCCGCTGGCAAGAATGCCGACAGGGTCCAGCTCACCTTCCCCGAAGACGAGAACGGTTCGGCCGATCGCTTTATCCCCGTTTGGAAAAAAGCGCTGACGGCAGAGGAATCCCACGCCGACCAGGCAGAAAAGAAAGGTGATACGTTCCAGTGGAAGGACGGCGGGTCCGTCGAGTATAACGGCAGGACGTGGCTCGTCGGAACGTACGAGGACAACAGCGGCGTCTCAACCCTCCTCTTTACCGACGTTGAGCCGGGAAGCGTCTACGTCCTCATCTCGAACTTCGATCCGCATAAGAAAGAAGCCGAGGCGCTCCTCAACTCCATCGAGTTTCCCGATGACATGGCGAAGGCAGTTGCCGAGGCACGCGAAGTCGAGATTTCGAGCATCGAGATCAAGCATTAGGGGATCGCACGCAGCATCGCATGCGCAGTCATTAAATGATCGGACGCCCAGCCAGGGTAGGATCGGATCGGCCGGCCCTCCCCTCTTTTACGCCCGAGCATATTGCCACTTGTCGGCGCAAATCAGGCCCCCAGAATGGGACACATGGCCCACCTGAACGAGCCGCTCGCGCGTACAGTAAAGGCAGGTAATCCATGGGCGGCTACAGATCGAGGAGGACACGACCATGAAAAAGAAGGCCTTTGCGATTCTCACCCTCTGCATCAGTCTCTTTGCCGCAGTTGCCCTGGTGGGCTGCGGTGGCAGCGGCGGCGCTACCGGAAGTGGCGGTGGCGGCGGAGCAGAAAAGCCAGCCGTGGATATGAGGACCGACTTCATTTGGTTTAAGGTCGAAGTCCCCGAGGGCGTCGAAATCACGGACGTTGCCGGCGACACGGCCGACAGGGCCCAGTTTAAGTTCACCGAGAGCGAGCATGCCAGCGACCGCTTCATCCCCGTCTTCGATCCTGACAAGAACGCCGATGAACTGTTTGACTACGAGGCAAAGTGGAAGGCCAACTCCGGATGGACCGAGAGCGATCCCGTTAAGTACAACGGCAAGACCTGGCGCAGCGCCTACTTTACGCACTCGGGCGGTGTGACGACCGAGTACTTCACCGACGTTGACGGCGGCAGCGTGTACGTGCGCATCGACAATGTCGAGGAGCACAAGGACGCCGTCGAGACCATGATGAAGTCACTGGAGTTTGCCGACGACATCGCCGAGGCCAAGACCGAGGCCATGGACGTCAAGCTCGAGGATATCGAGATTAAACGCTAAGCGACTGGCGAGCGCAGCGGGAAACACGGGCGCAGCGTAAACAAGCGACGGTATCCCAGCGCTTCGTACCAAGGGAGGGCCGGTAAACCGACCCTCCTTTTCTTATGCCGGTAGCCGACGAACGCGAGGACGCCGGACGCCGGAACCGCCCCAATTGTGGCAACAGTGCGAACACGACAAACACCCCAACACGTCCACCCGCCGATTTATTGCGCCGCGCAGACAATTAAACCGGCGTCTTTAAACATCTGGGAAGTATAGTGACCAAAACTATCGCATAACCGCACTCTGCGAATGGAGAAGTTATGACCGAACACCACGCCATCAGCCGTCGAGCATTCACGTTGGGCCTAGGACTCGCAGCATTGTCGCCATTTGCAAGCCTGCCCGAAACCGCGGCGCTGGGCCTTCCCGTGCGCGCGGCATTTGCAGAAGACACGCCCACACCGGCGAAGAGCCTCCATAGTTTCGTCATTCGCCTTCGCCCCGCGGGCTATTTTCGCACCGCAAGCGTCAACGAAGACGGCAACGTCATCGGCAACGTCTGCCACCTGTTTAATGACGGCACGTCCAGCAAACTCATCCTTGAGCGCGTAGAGACCGATGCAGATAATTCAAATTGGTATGCCATCCGCACCTTACTCAATTTCGAAGAGCATAAAAAGACGGGCTACAGCATTTGGTCGGTCGACGGCGACTCGGACAAAGATGGAAAGGTCATCCACGTATGGAGTGGCGAGTATGACAACAAGCCCAGCCGCGCTTTTGCGTTTGAACGCCAGTCAAACGGAACCTATATCATCCGAGACCGCACAAACGAGAAAAAAGACATTAATTACCTGGCCATAGAAAAGGACGGCAAAGACCAGGACAACAACAAGATCTGCCATAAGAGGAAGAGCATTCCGTGGGAGCTCGAACTTGTCGGTTACGACATGGGCAAGACCAATACCACGGTTAGCAGTATCGACTGGACCACGTATAGCAGCTACGTCGACGGGCCCTGTTGGATGAAATACGTCGACAACAACAAGTTCCTCGACGAACTGAGCATCCCGGGCACGCACGATTCGGGCACCTGCAGCGTGGACAACGACACCGAGCCCCAATCCTCCCAAGCAAAATGCCAGCAGGATTACATCCCCACGCAGCTGCTCGAAGGCGTTCGCTATTTTGATATTCGACTCGGAAAGGGTGAGAACCCCGGCATCGACCACGGAGCTTGTTACCTGCTCAAAAAAGACGGGAACTTTATGCATCTCTCCGATGTCATCGGGTACTTCAATACGTTTTTGAGCGAAAACCCGACAGAAGCGCTCATCATGCTCGTGTCGCGGGGCAATGGCGAGGCTACCGACGAAAGCCTCACGACGGCCTTGGGCAAGGTTTTTGATGAGAACCCCGACCTGTTCTACACATCGAGCCGCATCCCCACGCTGGGCGAGGTGCGCGGAAAGATCGTCCTGCTGCGTCGGTTTGGGCTCGCCGGCAACAGCGTAAGCAGCCACACATGGGGCCTCGACCTCACCCAATGGGACGACAAAATCGCAGCACACACCGACAGCACCTCTATGTGTCTCGTTCGAGACGAGCGGGGCTTTGAAGCCGTGGGGAAAACGGGTGACGAAGAGCCCTATTGCACCAAGGTATACGCCCAGGACCATTACGAATGCACAGGAACCGACAAAATCGGCTGGGTCGATATGGCGCTGCAGGAGACAACCAAGCTCGCCCGCATCATGGTGGACGTCGAGGACAATGACGGGGCCAAGGTAAAGGTCCTGGAGCACAGCTGGTGTATCAACTACACCAGCTGCACGAACTACAAGCAAGGAAGCAATCCTTTTACCGCAGCACGAGTGGTCAACGAGCATCTATACAAGAGCCAGTATATAAACAGCACCGGAAATGAGAGCACAAAGGAGGACTGCCTCAAGCACATTGGCATCATTGCGTCCGACTTTGTTGATGCGGCACTGGCCCGAAGCATCTACCAGCGCAATTACGATGCGAAGCACAAGCAGACCGTTTCGTACTACCTCCCGACCCGTATACGCATGACATACGGCGACTCGTTGAGCGATGCCTCACTCCAGGATGGAAAGACCGTTGGCGAGGGTCGTTTCCGCCTTGTCGACAGCAGCAACGTACTCAGCGTGACGGCTTCGGGCAACACGTTTGCCATCGAATACGTGGATGTCGACGCTTTGGGCAACGAGACCGTTACGGAACTGCAGGGTTCCGTGCCCATCGATATCGACCCGCGCGCACTGACGCCCCACTTTGAAGGGCTCGAGGGCCTTAAGGCCGGCGAGGACGTGCGCGCAAAGATCGCGGCGCCGCTCGAGGGCAAGCTCGAAGGCGATGCCTGCACCGCCCAGCTCGAGTTTATGCACGATGCAAACGGCGCTCCGGGCACGGAAATGGCCGAGGGCGAGGCATTTACCGCGGGAACGTACTGGGTGCGTGCGAATGGGCTTTTGGGCGACGCGGCGCAGAACTACACGCTTGCCAGCGACGGAGCCGCAAGCTTTACCGTAGCGGCCTCGGACGGTGCAGGCGGCGCCGGCACCGGCACTGGCGCCAACGCGGGCAGCGCTGATAAGAACGGTAAGGGCAACAAGGGCAAGGGCTCGGGCGGAAAGCTCGCCGACACGGGCGACGGCTCTGGCATCGCCGCCGGGCTCGCCGCTGCCGCCGTAGCGACAACAGCCGTCGGCGCGGCAATGCTTGCCAACGATCGCGAAGACAGCGAAGGCGCTAGCGAATAGGCCAAGCTGACCTTTTAGACGCATCGGCTCAATCAGGGGCGCAGAACACCGTTCTACGCCCCTAGCTTTTGCAGACGGAGGAGCTGCGCGTCCAGCACGCTCGCAGGTCGAGCGACTAGCCACCGCGTCGCCCAATGCGCAGTCGCACCTAAAGATCGGCCCCGTTGCTGGCGATACAGCGTCGATACCAGGCAAAGCTGTCCTTCTTCAGACGCTTATTGGTACCGTGCCCCGCTTCGTCCCGATCGACATAAATCACACCGTAGCGTTTATTCATCTCGATCGTCCCGCACGAGACAATGTCGATGATGCCCCACATCGTGTAGCCAAGCAGGTCAACCCCGTCCTCGATGGCTTCGCCCATCTGCGCGACATGCTCGCGCAGGTAGTCGATCCTGTACGGGTCATGAACGGCGCCGTCCTCCGCAACAACATCGTTGGCGCCGATACCGTTCTCGGCAATAAAAATCGGCAGCTGGTAGCGGTCATACATCTGGTTAAGCGAGATGCGCAGGCCCTTCGGGTCGATCTGCCACCCCCAGTCGCTTGTCTGCAGGTATGGGTTCTTTTTACCCGAGAGCAGATTTCCACTTGTGACCTCGTAGTCCTTATTGTCGGTGGAAATCATCGACATGTAGTAGCTAAAGCTCAGGAAGTCCACGGTGTTCTCGCGCAGGATCTCTACGTCGCCCGGCTCCATCTTGACCTCAATACCCAGGTCGGCGAACATGCGCTTGGTATAGGACGGGTAATAACCCCTGGCCATAACATCGGTGTAGAAGTAGTTCTTGTAGTTCTCGTCCAGAATGCTCGCCATCACGTCATCGGGGTCACACGTTGCAGGATAGCTGGTAAAACGCGCAATCATTCCGCCAACCATAGAACCGGGGATCATCTGGTGGCAAAGTTTGACGGCCAAGGCATTGGCAACAAACTGATGATGCGTGCACTGGAAGATCGCCTGGTCGTAGTTCTCTTCCTGGTCCTTAATCAGGCAACAGCCATTCCACGGATTAAAGCGGGAGCAGTTGATCTCGTTAAACGGGAGCCAAAAGTCCACAAGGTCACCCAAGCGTTCGAAAAGCGCCTTGCAATATCGCAGGTAAAAATCGATCATCTCGCGGCTTTTCCATCCGCCGTAGGTGGTGACCAGGTTAACCGGCGTCGCATAATGCAAAATGGTTGCAAAAACCTTCATGCCGCGGCGGTGGCATTCGGCAAAAAGATCTTCGTAATAGCGCAGCCCTTCCTCGTTGGGTTCGGCATCGTCGCCGTTGGGAAAAATACGCGCCCAGCTAATTGAAGTGCGGAACACCTTTAGCCCAAGCTCCTCCATAAGGGCAAGGTCCTCTTTGTATGTGTGGTAAAAATCGATACCCCAACGAAACGGATAATGCTCGCTCTCCTTTGTCGCGAGTGCGTCGGCAAAACGCTCGCTCGTCATGTTGATGTCTCGGTTGCGCCTGCGTTCCTGCACATTCCACGTTGCATCGAACACGCGCAGGTCCTGCGTGTCGATTCCCTTGCCACCTTCGTTCCAAGCGCCCTCGGCCTGCGCCGACGCAATGGCGCCGCCCCACAAAAAATCATTTGGGAAGTTGCTCATGACCAGTTACGCTCCAATCTCTTTCTGAATCCCAGCATCCCTTTTAATCAGGACATAGCTCAGCAGAAACGTCACGACAAACGAGACGGCAATACCGATCAGCGCAAAGACAAAGTTCATCGAATTGTTAGGGTCGATGAAGATCGCAATCGAAGTAAGGCCGGTAGGCCCAAAGACAATGCGCTTGACACCGGCAAGGCCGCAAACGATACCGCCCGCACAGCCGCCGATAATGGAGGCGAACAGCGGCTTCTTGAGACGCAGGTTTACGCCATAAAGAGCAGGCTCGGTCGTGCCCAGAAGAGCGCTGCAGCCAGTAGAGATAGCGAGCGACTTAAAGTCCTTGTCCTTCGCCTGAACAGCAACCGCAAAGGCAGCAGCACCCTGGGCAATGTTAGCAACCAAAAAGCCGGGGCCAAGCATGTCATAGCCAAAAGACTGGATAGCAGCAAGAGCAAGTGGGATGGTGACGGCATAGTGCATGCCCAGCATGATGACAATGGGGCCAAGAGCGCCAAAAAAGATGGGCAAGAACCACGGCGCGTTGTCCTGAACAAGGGCAAGGACCGACTCGAGGGCGACGCCGACGAGATTGCCAAGCGGGCCGACCACGCAATAGGTCAACGGAACCATGATGAGCAGTGTCAGCAAAGGACGGAAGAAGAACTTGATTACGCTAGGCGAGAGCTTATCGGCAAGCTTTTGCACCCATGAAGCCGCATAGATCACCAAGATCACAGGAATGACCGTAGAAGTATAGGTTGCAAGCGTAACCGGCAGCTCTCCGAGTATGGAGACGGGGTCGCCCGCACTCACAAGAGCCGTGTAGTTGGGATGCACCATCATAAAACCGATGGTCATGCCCACCATCGGGTCCACACCAAACTTCTTTGCCGAGGTGTAGGCAAGCATCACGGGCATAAACAGAAACGGCGCGTCTCCCGCAATGCTAAAGAGCAGATAGGTCGTGCTGGTGGCATCCAAAAGCCCCGCCATCGTGAGCAAGACCAAGACAACCTTGACCATCGCGGCGCCGGTGATTGCAGCGATGATGGGAGTGAAGAGACTGGAAATGGTATCCATGACTCGCTCCATCATCTTGGGCTTGGCGCCCTTAAGGTCATCTGTCTCCACAACGTCAACAGCACCGCCGCTTACGCCGGTCACCGCGACGAGCTCATCAAACACATGATTAACGTCGGGCCCGATAATGACCTGATACTGGCCACCAGTAAACATGGCACCCATGACGCCCTTAGTCTTTTTGAGGGCATCGGTGTCAAACTGCTCGCCATCCTTTAGCTGAAAGCGAAGGCGAGTGGCACAGTGCATAAGGCTTGCAACGTTGTCTTTCCCGCCGACCGAGGTCAGTATCTGGGAGGCGAGTTCCTTAAAGTCCATGGTCTGCTTCCTTTCGCAGCCAGACATAGTGTCACCACGAAAGCAGTGACATTTTGTCAGGCATATTACCTTGAGTTGTGTGCCCATATTTATATGGGCAACCCCTACGGATTATGAATACAGCGCTGTAAACTAGCTTAAGAACGTTCTTCGCTAGCATTATTCTATTATCGGAACTTAAGAGTTCCAATGCCTGTTTCTCACGAGTGGAGTGTCAGAAAAGAAGATATGAACGCCAAGGAGCTCGACATGCTTTTAAGATGCATTACGCCTGCCGAGCAACGCTATCTAGATGACCCGAATGCGATCAGCGAGCGGTATGCGAATATGGAACGCCAACAAATCCACGGGCGTGAGGTTTACTTCCTTAGGCCGAACCGCCTTGCAGACGACGAGATCCACCTGCGAAAGGACTCCCGCTTTACCTCGACGCCCTACTACTCGCACCCCAATGTCAACATCAATTACATCTACTCGGGCCATTGCGATTACCTCATCGACGATGTGCCCGTCACGTTGCACAAAGGTGACGTCTGCATTTTTGATATCGATGTCGTGCGCCGAAAACTGGTTTTAGGGGAGGACGATATCGTCATCAACCTCAATATGACGCAAGGCTTTTTCAAAGACAGCCTCTTTCACAAGGCGGGGCAGCAAAACGTCTTTTCGGATTTCTTGGTACAGGTACTCTCGACCGCGAATACCACCCATGACCACTATCTGATATTTAGAGCCGGCGAAAGCCCCGAAATCGAGCGTCTCTTTAAGCAGCTCTTAATCGAGTATTACGGCGACGAACCGCTTCGCAAGCAGATGATCCAGAGTTATTTCAGCCTAATCTTTCTGCAGTTGCTCAGGCTGCACCAGATAGACTCCGCGAACAATCTGGTACAGATCGCCACAACCCGATCTAAAAGCATCATCGAGGTGCTCTACTACATTGAAGCGCACGCCATCGATTGCACCTTGGCTCAACTTGGCACGCAATTTGGCTATCACCCCAAGTACATCTCGGCGCGTCTTAAGGAGGAAACCGGGATGAGCTTTAAGCAGATCCAAACACGCGAGCGGCTACGACTCGTGTGCGAACGGCTCGTGCAAACCGACGAGCCTATCCACTGCATAGCGACGAGCTGCGGGTTTACCAATATGACGGCATTCTATCGCGTGTTTTCGGACAGGTATGACATGACGCCGCTGCAGTACCGCAAGCAGGGTGAACAGTAGTGGGTAACGCGTAATTTCTTTCAAAATCGGGGCGGCCAGCGTTCCTGCGAGTCGCCCCGTGCCCCCATGGAGTTCGATAGAACTATCTCTATGGCCACATTTTAGTCACTTCAAACCCTTTTCGCGGTTGCGCGCAGAGCACCAAATCGTGTCCGCACGAGCAAATAAACTAATACCGCAAGGCATATAAGCCGTTATCCAAGGATGGCGACGTAAAACAAAGGATTAGCAATGGCTAAGATTTAAGTCTAAACCCCTTAGGAATTGTTAATATATAGTTATTAAAAGAGGCCGAGATGCAGAGACGCGAATTGATCCGTATCCTCGAAGAAGCCGGCTTCATCTCGAAAGAGGCACTAATCACGAGAAGTTCATCAAAGGTGACAAGCTCGTGCTCGTGAAATGGCACCGTGAGATTGAGGAGCAAATTGCTAAAAGAATCCTAAGGCAGGCAGGGTTTCGATAGCTCATCCTCATCACATTTCGCATCGCCTTTTAAAGGAGGTCTTACATGGTTTACGTATGGGAATTCGAGTTCTTTGATTCGGACGGCATTGTCGATGCTGTGCCATGTGGCTCGCTGGGCGGAGGAGGAACGTTTGGCTCCGACCTAAACGACGCTGTCGAAAGCGCCGCTGATTTTCTCGCATGTATGGTCGACGATTACCTTATGGATGGCATTGAACTTCCCGCGCCAGACTTCGGACATGAGCCGCGACACGGCGGCAAGATTATCGCCGTGGCCGTCAGCCGCGAGCTCGGCGACATCCCCGCCGTCACCGCAGCGGATGCCGCGCGCATGCTCGGTGTTAGCTCAGCACGGGTATCGCAACTGATAAATGCAGGAATGTTGGATTCATGGAAGGACGGCACCAAGCGCATGGTGTCCAAATCTTCCATCGAGGCACGACTCGCCGACGCACCAAAGGCAGGGCGCCCGAAAGAAATGCCTGTTGCCGTGTAAAGAGACGTCTAGGCATACCATTTTGGCATATTGACCATTGAATTCTCTCGATTCGCGACGCACTGCGTCGCGAATCGAACTGAACATATTGCCGCTGATTGCCACGCATCTCCAATCCGAAGTGCAAGAGGAGTTTTCCATGACAGGCATCAATCAGGCCATCACCGAAAGCGCACCTAAAGTGCGTTCTGCCGAGGACATGGCCACACGACGCAAGAGCGATTCGGAGGGATTTCTGCTCATCTCGCCAGCGCCCCCTACAACGAAACGTGGACACACGTCGAAACCAGCGCTACGCGACTGCATCTACGGACTTGCCGTTGGCGACGCGCTGGGCGTTCCTTACGAGTTCAGGCCTCGTGGCACGTTCGAATGCACGGACATGATCGGCTACGGCACGCACGGGCAGCCCGCCGGCACCTGGAGCGACGACACATCTATGACGCTTGCTACCTGCGACTCGATTAGGGAGCTCGGGCATATCGACGCCTCAGACATGCGCGACAAGTTCGTAGGCTGGATTGCCCGTGGCGAGTATACGATCGACGGCGTTTTCGATTACGGCGGCACGACCGCCCGCGCCTTGCACACCGGCAAAGGAGGCTCCGGCGAACGCGACAACGGTAACGGTTCGCTCATGCGCATCGCTCCCCTGGCGTTCACCGATGCGACAGACGAAGAGATCAGCGAGGTCTCCGCGATTACGCACGCCCACAGAACGTCGACCGACGCGTGCATCATATTTGTCGAGCTGATGAGAAGCGTGATGAAAGGCGCGCTTCCCTCATGGGTGCTCCAGCTGAAAGACGTGCCCGAGCGTGAAATCAGGTCTGGCGGCTTCGTGCGCGACACCCTTAAGGCCGCCAGCTGGTGCTTTGTCAACACCAACAGTTACGAGGATTGCGTCCTTGCCGCCGTCAACCTGGGCGACGACACCGACACCACCGCAGCCGTTGCCGGCGCCCTCGCCGGCACGGCATACGGTCTCAAAGCCATCCCGCAGGAGTGGATTGACACCCTGCGCGGTAAAGAGCTGATTGAGCAGTGTTTGTTTTAGGGCTCACATACGATAGGAACTGACCAGGGGGCACCATGGAAAGAGAGGTCGCAAATATAGACGAGTTCCAAGTGGACGAAAACGGGATTCCGCTATTTCCAGCAGGGCTGAAGGAAGAAGCCAACCTTTATGTCCTCCCCGATGGGCGTTACCTCCCCTGCGGGGTCTACAGGACCGCGGACGGCGGTTCGCTCATTTATGAGCCATCCGAACTAAGCTTCTTCGGGCAGATGCTTGCTCAATTCAAAGAGTACTAGAGGTTTGATCGCCCGTTAGATCGACACTGCTCCAAACCATGGGATGGGTAGGATGCCTCCCACCGCGGCCTGTGAGGTAAAATCTTGACTGCCGCGGAATCCGCCTGCGGGCAACGCTCCGATCTCCGATTGGGGTGAAGCCTATGAACTTGTTTCTTGAAATCCTGCGCCTCTCGATGTATGCGACCGGCATTGCCCGGAACCTCTACTCAATCTGGCGGGAATATAAGCAGTAACGGATAGCGAAGGGAGTCATGAAAAGGGCCGGTTGCAGCCGGCCCTTTAGACGATAATACCTGCGTTGCCCGCGC
>URXE01000023.1 GCA_900551815.1 uncultured Collinsella sp. | reverse complement strand
GATCTACACGTAAGGAGTCGTCGGCAGCGTCAGATGTGTATAAGAGACAGGGGGACAGGCACCTTTGTGGTGGTTTTTGTTTAAGCGCCGGCGATGACGAGGGCTGGACGTGAGCTGTCAGTGGCCTCGGCGATCGAGGTGGCGACGGCATGGTCGGGGTCACGGTCCATCACGATGGAGTCGACATCGGCAAGCTCGGCAAAGCGGTACATGCCGCGTCCGTTAACCTTGCTGGCGTCCATGAGGGTGACGCTTTGATGGGCCGCGGCGATCATAGCCGTTTTGGTCTCGGCCATCTGGGGAAAGTCGGTCGTAAAGCCGCAGCTGGAGACAAAGGCGCCGGGGCACATGACGGCCAGATCGGCATGGACCATTTGGAGCGCCTGCATAGTGAGCGGTCCGTACAAATAACGATGGCCTTTGCGCAGTGCCCCGCCCAGCATGACGACATCGACCGAGGGCATGCTCTCGTCGATGTAATCGGCAATGGTAATGTCGGCCGTGATGACGGTGATGCCGTTGCGCTGGTCGAGGAGCCGAACGAACTCGAGCGCCGTGGTGCCCGAGTCGACGAGCAGCGTGTCGCCGTCATTGACGAGCTCGATGGCGCTTTGCGCGATGGCCTGCTTGGCGGCGACGTTGACATTGATGCGGCGATCCTGCGTGGAGACGGTCAGGCGTTTGTGGAGCGATACGGCACCGCCATGCGTGCGGCGCAGCTTGCCTGCTTCGGCGAGCGCGTCCAGGTCGGCGCGGGCGGTGACGGAGGACACGCCAAAGGTCTGGGCGATTTCTGCTACCTGCACCGAGGCATTATGATCGAGCATCTCCATGATGGCGGAACGACGCTCGTCGGCGAAAGCTCGGGTTGTTGCGTGGGCCATATCTGCTCCATCATCGTCTGAAATTTGCAGGAATTGTGTTGACTCTATTTTCGTTCATTTTCTTTTTGAGTAAGAAAATACCTTTCGATTACTTATCTTTTCTATAAAAGAAAGACGCTGAACGCCAAAAATTCAATATCGAACATGTTCACTCGGCTCAAATTTCTTCCGTTTGCTTTTCAAAAATGACTGTATTGACCTGCATGGGCTCAATATCTCGCACGTGCAAAGCTGCTGAATTTCATACAATGAGCGCAGCAAAACGCAAGGTAAAACGCCTTGTGAACAACTACGCCCGATGTCCAGATGCGGGCGAGGGAGAGGAGCAAACGCTCATGGCACTTGTTACCACCGAAAAGATGCTCAAGGACGCTCAGGCCGGCCACTACGCTGTTGGCGCTTTCAACGTCGAGAACCTCGAGTTTGTTATGGCCGTTCTGGCCGCTGCCGAGGAGACCAAGTCCCCCGTCATCATGCAGACCACCCCGGGCACCATCAAGACCGCTGGTCTGGACTACTTCTACGGCATGGTCAAGGCTGCCGCCGAGCGCGCTTCCGTGCCCGTCGCCCTGCACCTCGATCACGGCGATGGCTATGACCGCTGCATGCAGGCTTTCCGCACGGGCTACACCTCTGTCATGATCGACGGTTCGCACGAGTCCTTCGAGGACAACATCGCCCTGACCAAGTCCGTCGCCGACGCTGGCCGCGCCATGGGCGTGCCCGTCGAGGCCGAGCTCGGTAAGGTTGGCGGCAAGGAGGACGACGGTCCCGCGGTTGAGGGCGAGAGCCCCTACACCGATCCTGCCGAGGCCAAGGAGTTCGTCGAGCGTACCGGCTGCACCTCCCTCGCAATTGGCGTTGGCACTAGCCACGGCGTGTACACGAGCGATCCGCACATCGAGCAGTCCGTGGTCAAGGCCATCCGCGACGCCGTCGACGTGCCGCTGGTTCTGCACGGCACCTCCGGTGTGCCCGATGAGCAGGTTGCCGAGGCTGTGAAGAACGGCATCTGCAAGGTTAACTACGCCACCGAGCTGCGTCAGGCCTACACCAAGGGCTTCATGGCCTACATGGCCGAGAACCCCGCCTGCTTCGATCCCAAGAAGCCGGCCAAGGAGGGTATGCGCGAGATCACCGAGCTGGTTAAGATCCGCATGACCAACCTCAACTCTGTGGGCAAAGCAGAGTAACAGCAAGGGTACTCTGATCCCACCGGACGGTTTGGGCGGGTCCCGTACTTAGTTTCCAAAACGTCCTCGCGCATGAAGGCCCCCGTTGTCTCGCTTCTACGAAGCGTTGGCAACGGGGGCCTTCGCGCTGCGGAATGATTTTGGAAACTAAGTACGGGGACCCGCCCAAGCCGTCCTGCTCGATCGCCCTTGTGGCGTTGGGGCGGAAATGGGTGGCGCGTTAGGGCTACTTTGTTGATGAGGGGTTAGTATGCCTGGGCTTGGTTGGGGAATGACTTGTTTAGGGATGCTTGGAGTTTTTCGAACGATGCTCGCAAGTTAAGATTCTGATCGGTTGAGCGTTTGGGTTTTGGGGTTGGGGAGTCGAGGAGGCCGTTTCTCTGTGTCGGGGGGAAGGAGAAAAGGTTTGCATGTTTTAGGGATGGCTGTCGTGCTACAGCATTGGAAGAATGCATGCTTATGCGGCCTCCTCGATGTCCACCAAAAGGTTGCGCACGGGGTGTGCTGCTAGGTCCCGTGCGCTGGCAGTATTATGCCGCGAGTGCAGATAAGAAAGCGCTAAAGAAAGGCTTAATCGGGTTTGATGTAACCATGAAACCGCAGGTCAGAGGTATCGAGTAACACTCTTGAAAGGTTTTGAGCTTAAGGGCTTTCTAAGGTTTGTGGCGCGGATGTGGCTCGCCTGTGTGGGGCGTGTGGATGGCTCGTTCCTAGCGCTGCGGCTCTGCGGCGCGCACCTGCTCGATGACCTTTTCCATGGTGGTATCGATGCGGTCTTTCTTGAGCTCACATTCCCAGATGGTTATGGGCGTCCAGCCCATTTGAGCGAGTGCTGCCACGGCAGCGCGGTCGCGCTCGACGTTGCGACGGAACTTTGCCTCCCAAAACTCAACATTGCGCTTGGGCTGGCTTGGATTGCACTTAGGGCAGCGGTGCCAAAAGCAGCCGTTGACGAAGATGGCGATCTTGCGGCCGGGGAAGGCGATGTCGGGTTTTCCGGGCACCTTCCATTCCAGACGGTATCCCGTAAGGCCTGCGGCGCGCAGGCGCTGGCGAACGAGCAGCTCGGGTTTGGTGTTCGCACGCTTGTTGCCCTTCATGGACTTTTTGATGGCGGCGCGACGGCGGACCAGTTCGCGCTCGTCAGCGGAAAGGTCCGAGGTGTCGATGCCGTCGAGCAGGCCGGGCTTGGGACGCTTCTTGCTGCGGCGCTTAGGTGCGCGCTTGGCCTTGGTGGCGGGCTCGTCGGTCGCGGTGGCCTCGGCGTTGTTAGCAGTGCCGTTGGCCTCGAGCCGATCTTCCTTCAGCTCAATCAGGGCATCAATGAGCCCCTTGTCGGCGGGCATCCATTCCACCGTGGCAAGCGAGGTGCGCGGAATCCAACGGATATCGAGTTGACGGTCATGCTTCTGGGGCTCATCGGATTCATCGGCGAGCGAGCAGTAGTAGCACTTCATGGAGAGATGGAAATCGGGGTAGTCATACTCAACGGTGTAGAAATCGCGCAGGTTGGTGACTTTTACCTGCAGCTCTTCCATGAGCTCGCGGCGTACGGCGTCCTCGGGCGACTCGCCGCGCATGAGCTTGCCGCCGGGAAACTCCCAAAGTCCCTGCATGTCGCCGTAGCCGCGCTGCACGGCAAGCAGCTCGTCAGATCCTTCCTTGCGAATGATCCCAGCGGCAACATGAACAGTCTTCAACAGGAGTCCTCTCTCAGCATCAACACGTGGCAGGGTAGCTACCCGTACCTTACACAACGGTAAGGCAAGCGTAAGCCATATCGATGGTAGCCGACTCGTCTTCTTGCGACTATAGATGCCGTAGACTAATTGCAAGAAAGGACTCGGTATGCAAACCACGCACATGGCGACCCCGGTACTGGAGGCCGCGCATCTCGAAAAGGTATACGGAGCGCTGGGCAACGTGACGCGCGCGCTCAACGACGTCAGCTTTACCGTCAACCGCGGCGAATTTGTTGGCATCATGGGCGCTTCGGGATCGGGCAAGTCGACCCTGCTCAACTGCGTGTCGACCATCGATAGCGCCACAAGTGGCACGATCCGCATCAACGGGCAGGACGTAACACGCATGAAGCAGGCTAAGCTTTCGCAGTTCCGCCGCGAGGAGCTCGGCTTTATCTTCCAGGACTCCAACCTGCTCGATACGCTCACGGCACGCGAGAACATCGCCCTGCCGCTCACCATCGCCCGCACAAACTCGGCAGAGATTTCGGCCCGCGTGCAGGATGTGGCAGCGCGCCTGTCCATCAGTCAGGTGCTCGACAAGTATCCCTACCAGATGTCCGGCGGTCAGCAGCAGCGCGTTGCCGCGGCTCGCGCGCTCGTCACCGACCCCACCATGATCATGGCCGACGAGCCCACCGGCGCTCTCGATTCCAAGAGCGCTCGCCTGCTGCTCGAGAGCCTGGAGGCCCTTAACCGCCGCCTACGCGCCACCGTGCTCATGGTCACGCACGACAGCTTTGCCGCCAGCTACACGAGCCGTGTGCTGTTTATTCGCGACGGCAAGATCTTCACCGAGCTGCGCCGCGGCGACACCGACCGCCGAGAGTTCTTCGACCGCATTATGGAGGTCGTTGCCATGATGGGCGGTGAGGGCTCCGATGCTCTGTAAACTCGCTTGGGGTAACGTCCGCCGCGCCGGCCGCGACTACCTCGTCTACCTTTTGACGCTCACCCTGGGCGTTACGGTCTTCTATGCCTTTAACACCATCTCGATGCAGGTCGACATCGCCGGCATCGATGAAAAGGGCTTGGCGCAGGTTATGGGCAGCATGCTCGGCAACCTGATGTACTTTTTGGCCGGTGTCATGGCCTTTTTAATGGTGTATGCCAATAACTTCATCATGAAACGCCGCAAGAAGGAGTTTGGCCTGTACCAGGTGCTCGGCATGGGGCGCGGGCGCGTCGCCTCGATCATGGCGCTCGAGACGGTGATTGTCTCGGTCGGCGCCTTTGTTGCCGGCATTGTGCTGGGTGTGGGACTCTCCCAGCTCATGACGTTCTTTACGGCCTCGCTCTTTAAGACACAGATCGCCAATTTCCACTTCTTTTTCTCGGTGCATGCGTTCAATCTGACCCTTGCCTGCATGCTCGTAATGTTTGTGCTCACGCTACTGCTGAACCTTCGCGCCGTGCGTCGTACCAAACTCATCGAGCTTATGGGTGCCGAGCGTCGCAACGAGAGCATCAAGACACGCAACCCCTGGATCGCGATTGCCATCTTTGCCGTGGGCGTGGTGCTTGTGGGCGTGGCCTATTACCGTCTGCTACGTGATGGGTTCCCGCTAACCGCGACGGACAGCAAGCTGCAAGAGGCCATGAACCAGTTTGGTATTACGACCGTTATGGTTACCGTGGGCACCTTTGCCCTGTTCTGGGGACTCTCGGGCATGCTCATTAAGCTGCTGCAGAGCCTGCGCGGCGTGTATTGGCGCGGCCTCAACATGTTTACCGTGCGCCAGCTTGCGGCCAAGGTCAACACGGTGTGCTTTTCGATGGGCGTCATCGCGATGCTCCTGTTTTTGGCCATCACCTCGGTGACGTGCGGTATGTCGATTGCCAACGTGATGAACGAAAACCTGGAGCGCTATAACCCTGTTGATGTGTCTCAGACGTATGTCTATTACACGCCCGATACGCTCGACTACTACAAAGAGTACGTCAATCCGCCTGATGAAGCTGATCGCATGGTGCTGGCCGATACAACGGTCGATTTGTACCCCGCATGGCACGGCAAGGGCAAGCCGGCGGACAACAACGACGAGACCGGCAAGAAGGTCGATATCGCCGATGTTGCCGGTGAGCATGTGCAAATCGATTCGTATCTGAGTTACCCGTTTGGCGGCTCGAATCCTTCGGTGACCCCAAGTGAGATGTGCAAGATCATGGGCGAAAAGCTTCCCAAGGCGTTCGGGGGTAGCAATGCCGATACGATGGGTCTGTTTGTGACGCCGGCGAGCCAGTACAACAAACTGCGCCAGATGATGGGCGAGGAGCCGGTGCACATCGGTCACGACCAGTATCTGCTCACGTGTGATATGGGCGGCGAGCTGGTCGACCTGTACACCAAGTATATGGCTGGCGGCCATGCCCTTACCTTGGGCGGGCATACGCTCAAGCCCGCAACCGATAAGTCGGACGAAGATACGGCGGCCATCGCCAACTCGGCGATGGGCAGTAATTCGGGTACCGTCGTCGTTGCCGACGAGCTGTTGTCCCAACTTAATCTGCAGCCGTATTCCAGTAGCCTGCTCGTTAACTACAAACAGGGGATGGATACGACCGAGGCAGACGAGAGCATTAAATACACTTTGCTCGACAATCTGCTCGTTGACGGCAAAGAGCCGGGGTGGTGGGGAACCTTCATCACACGCTCCGAGATGTACACGCAAGCAGCGCAAATGAACGGTCTAATTAGCTACCTAGCCATCTACATCGGCTTTGTATTGGTTGTTGCATGCGCGGCGATTCTATCGATCCAGCAGCTCTCCAACGTGGCCGACGGCAGCCGCAGCTATCGTGTGCTGGCACAGATCGGCTGCGACGACCGCCAGATTCGCCATTCGGTGATGGCGCAACAAGCGGTGTTCTTCCTGTTCCCGTTGGCGGTGGGCTTGGCGCACTCCTTTGTGGCACTTAAGGTGATCATCGAGCTGGTGAGCATTTTCGGAAATATGAGCATCGGCGGCACCGTGGGCCTCACCTGTGCAATCTTCCTGGCAGCCTATGGTGGCTACTTCCTGGTGACCTACCTCATGAGCACCGGCATGGTGCGAGCCGCCATAGCCACCCGCTACAGCGAGTAACTCGTTCAGCTCGGAATTATCGTAGGTTGAGCATAAGTCAGCGAAAGCGCCCCTAGGCGAGCAAGGTGACGTTAAAGAGGAGGGAAGCGTACTTCGGTACGCGACCGACGATTGAACGTCAGGTTGCCGCTTAGGGGCGTTTGCAGCGTCGAGCCGTTACGCGGTTTGGTAAACCGCGTAACTTCATCCTTTCCAAAAGTGGAGGATGAGCGTGGTACGGTTTTGCTGCTCGGTTTTGACCAGGATGTTGTGGATGTGGGTCTTGACGGTGCCCACAGCAAGGAATAGCTCGTCAGCAATCTCTTGGTTCGACTTGCCCAACACAACCAGACGCAAAACCTCGGCCTCGCGGTTGGAGAGCCTATAGGCATTGCGATAGAAGGGCATCTGCTCTTCTATGTGCCGATCAAGATCGCTGACGTTCTTTTCCTCGGGCGCCTCCTGCATGCGGATTGAAAGCACGTGGTAGGCGTAGATGATCAGCAGAATCGCAAAGTAGCACGCAAAGACGTTCTCGCTGAAGTTGCGCTCGGATAGATAAAGCTGCAGCCAAGAGGGTGCCAGACTCATGGGGATGACAAGGATGTTGTAGAAATCCTCGGCAACGATGCAACCGACCAGAATAGCGCCGATAATCAGGTGCTTTCGCTGGTTGTTAACGCGTGCCTTCAGCTCAACCTCTGTACTCTTATGAGCCGTCCAGAAGATATACAGTCCCACAAAGACAAGGAATACCTGACGCATCGTGTAGTAGATCCACTGACGCATGGGGCCGGAGGGGACTGCGACGATAGTCAGCGACTCGCACAGCAAAAACGTTAAGACAGGGATGGCGAACAGCTTCTTAGAATGCTTATCGAGCAAGTCCATGGCAATCAGCCAAATACAAGCCTGTGAAGCAGTCGCCACAAGGGTCCGCAACACAGGCATGGTAATTGAGTAATAGTCGCTGGCCGGAAAACTCTCGTTTTGCAACGTGTATTCAAAAAAGAAGATCTCGGTCATCTCGATGGCGTAGCAAATAAAAACGCCACTGCCATAGATAAAGAAGCGTCGACGGGACGAGGCATAGGCGGCAAGCGAAAGCACTGCCGTCACAATACAGATTACGAGTATCGCTTGGGTATAGAAGAACATGAGCGTGTCCATCTGTCACCGTCCTGTCTCATTTGATCTCTTATGGAGCCCGCTATATCTCCCGGGGTATATATGTCTCAGCCGGTCGTTCCATTGCGGATTAGCCACCAAGATACAGCATAGCCGTATACCGTTCGCGGTTCCAGACGGTAAACCCCCTGTAAACTCTTGACCTGCGGGTTTATATTGGATTAGAGAGGGTGTAACTCCATGAACGGTCTTTAATCCCGAATAAACTAGGTAAAAATTGCATACGGGTGAATGATGGTCTTGTCAACACGAGGCGTGATGTTCGAGCGCCTCATAGTAATAGTCGGCAAGACCGGCGGAAAGGAAATCGACATGGCACTGCCTAAGGATTTCATCGACACCAACGACTTCACCAAAGAGCAGATCCTGGCTATCGAGGATCTTGGCCTGGCAATGAAGAAGGCCATCAAGGTTGACGGTTATTATCCGCACCTGCTCCGCAACAAAAGCCTTGGCATGATCTTCCAGCAGGTCTCCACCCGCACTCGTCTTTCCTTCGAGACCGCTATGACCGACCTCGGCGGCCATGCTCAGTTCTATGGCCCTGGCACCATCCAGCTCGGCGGTCACGAGTCCCTGGGCGACACCGCTCGCGTTATGGGCTCGCTGCTCGACATCATGATGGCTCGCGTTGACCGTCACAAGGACGTCGTCGGCCTCGCCGAGGGCTCTGCTGTGCCCGTCATCAACGGCATGTCCGAGTTCAACCATCCCACGCAGGAGATGGGCGACCTCATGACCATGCTCGAGAACCTCCCCGAGGGCAAGAAGATCGAGGACTGCACCCTGGCCTTCATCGGCGACGCCACCCAGGTCTGCGTCTCCCTCATGTTCATCGCCTCCAAGGTCGGCATGAAGTTTGTCCAGTTTGGACCTAAGGGCCACCAGATCCCCGACGGCGGCCTGCACGTTGGCACCGTCGAGGAGCGCGCCGAGTTCGGCAAGCAGATGATGGCCATCGCCGAGGAGAACTGCAAGGTCTCCGGCGGCTCGGTTGTCATCTCCGACGACATCGAGTGCATCAAGGGCGCCGACTTCATCTACACCGACGTGTGGTATGGCCTGTACGACGAGGAGGTCTCGGGCGAGAACTACATGGACGTGTTCTATCCCAAGTATCAGGTCACCATGGACATGATGAACTTCGCCGGCCCCAACTCCAAGTTCATGCACTGCCTGCCGGCCACCCGCAACGAGGAAGTCGTCGACGAGGTCATGGACGATCCCGAGCGCTCCCTGTGCTGGGTCGAGGCCGAGAACCGCAAGCACTCCATCCGTGCTCTCCTTGCCGCCCTGGGCAAGCGCACCCCGCTCAACGACGAGGGTGTCGAGTACTCCGCCAAGGCTGAGCTTCACGCCGCTCTCGAGGCTCTCGAGCAGCTCTAAGCCTCAAGGCTTCTAAAAGCACGTTTGCGGGCGGCGGATGCTCGTCTCCTGTCGCCCGCTCACCGAGGCCCAAGCAATTGCCTTAATACCTTAGGGCCTCGGATCTGTCCAAGACTGAGCGAAGGAGCTCATCATGAGTGACGGAAAGAAAAAGCTTTCCTTCCTGACGGTCATTTCGACCATCATCTGCGTCGTCTTCGTTTGCGAGGCCGCCGCTCCTGCTGCCGCCATCGGCAACCAGCAGTTCTTCTGGTGGATCTTCCTGATCCTGACCTTCCTGCTCCCTTACGGCATGGTCGTCGCCGAGCTCGGCACCACCTATGACGGCGAGGGCGGCATTTACGACTGGGTGCGCGATGGCCTGGGCGACAAGTGGGGCGCCCGCATCTCGTACTACTACTGGGTCAACTACCCCCTGTGGATCGCCTCGCTGGCAACCATGTTCCCCGACATCCTGGGCATGGTCTTCGGCGTCGAGTTCAACCTGATCGCCAAGATGGGCATCGAGCTTGCCTTCGTGTGGATCGTCTACCTCATGGGCCGCTCCAAGGCCGCCGACTCCGAGTGGGTCCTCAACGGCGGCGCCATCATCAAGGTCGCCGTAGCCGTTATCGTCGGCGCTCTGGGCATCTGGTTTGCCATGGAGAACGGTTTTGCGAACGACATGTCCGCCGCCACCTTCCTGCCCGAGCTCACCAACACCAACGCTCTTGGCTATCTGTCGATCATCATCTTCAACTTCATGGGCTTCGAGGTTATCTGCACCATGACCGACGACATGGCCGATCCCGCTCGTGATATTCCCAAGGCTATCATTGTCGGTGGCGTGGCTATTGCCGTCATCTACCTGTTCGCTGGATTTGGTATCGGCGCCGCTGTGCCGGCCGACTCCATCGACCCCGACTACGGCATGATCGTCGCGGTCCAGACCATGGTGGGCGACTCCATGCTCTTCAAGGTCATCTGCATCGCCTTCCTGATCACCCTGTTCGCCAACATGGCCGCCTGGTCCTTCGGCGTCAACTCCGTCGCCCGCTACGCCGCCGAGCACGGCAACATGCCCAAGGTCTTCGCCTCGATGATCTCCGAGGACGACATGCCCAACGGCGCCAACCTGGTCAACGCCGTCGTCGCCTCCCTGGTGCTGTGCCTGCAGCTCGTTCCCATCGACGCCATCTCCAACGGCGTCTTCTGGATGCTCTTCGGCACCTCCGTCGTCTTCCTGCTGCTCACCTACATCCCGATGTTCCCGGCGTTCCTCAACCTTCGCAAGAACGACCCGAACCGCGAGCGCATCTTCACGTTCCCGTTCAAGGGCGCGATGATGAAGGTCATGCTGGCCATCCCCTGCATCGAGCTGGTCCTGGCCATCGTCGCGACGCTGGTGCCGTTCTCCGCCGCCGAAATCGGCGACAAGGTCCCGATGATCGTCATCTTCATCGTGCTCGTGCTCATCGGCGAGGTCGTCCGCGTCGTCAGCGCCAGGGGCCGCAAGGAAGAGTACAAGGGCCTGACCCCCGAGCTCGCAGCCCAGCGTCTCGCTGAGGAGGCAGCTGAGGCCGAGGAGAACTAGGGCACCCGGGTTCGGGGCCCCGACCCTCCTCGTCACTCAACCATTCCCTGGGGTGGGTGCGAGCGATAGCTCCGGTAACCACCGCCCACCCCGACCTTTCTTCCGTATCCTTCGTGCGTTTTGTCTCCGCGCACCGGGTTACGTCGTCGCTCGCCGGTGCGACTCCGTGAAAACCGGCGCCGGGCGCCCCGACCTTTGCCGGGGAACGGGCGCCTACCATCTTTTGGTTTTAGGCTGCGGGTAACCCGCCCGCGGCAAACGATCGTTCGATTTGGAGGAAATCTTATGCGTACGATCACCGAGTCCGAGTCCACCCCCAGGGCCGACGGCTTCTTCATGCCCGCCGAGTTCGCCCCGCAGGACCGCGTGTGGATGGGCTGGCCCCACCGCACCGACACCTGGGCCCACGGCGCCAAGCCCGCCCAGAGGCAGTATGCCGCCGTCGCCCGCGCCATCGCCGAGTTCACCCCGGTCTACATGTGCGCCAACCAGGTCGACTACGCCAACTGCAAGGCCGTCTTCGAGAACGACGAGAACGTCACCGTCATCGAGATGACCACCGACGACGCCTGGTTCCGCGACACCGCCGCCACCTACGTCATCGACGGCAAGGGCGGGAAGCGCGCCAACCACTGGCACTTCAACGCCTACGGCGGCCTCGTCGACGGCCTGTACTTCCCGTGGGACAAGGACGAGCAGATCGCCCTCAAGATGGCCGAGCTCTCCGGCTGCCGCCGCTACCGCCCCGACGACATGATCCTCGAGGGCGGCTCCATCACCGTCGACGGCGAGGGCACCCTCGTCGTGACCGACCAGTGCCTGCTGTCCCCGGGCCGCACCTGCTCCGCGGTGCTCGAGGAGGAAGAGGACCCCGAGTCCATCTGGCCCAAGTACCGCAAGAAGTTCGAGCCCTGGAGCGAGGAGCTTCGCGAGTACATGAACGAGCACCTCAAGGACTACCTGGGCGTCGAGAAGGTCATCTGGGTCAAGGAGGGCATCGACCCCGAGGAGACCAACGGCCACATCGACGACGTCGCCACCTTCATCGCCCCGGGCGTCATGGCCTGCATCTGGACCGACGACCCCGAGTACCCGTTCTACGATCAGTGCCACGCCGCCTACGAGACCCTCTCCAACGCCGTTGACGCCAAGGGCCGCAAGCTGAAGGTCTACAAGCTCTGCATGCCCGTGAACCCGCTGTACATGGACCAGGCCTCCTGCGACACCATCGACGCCGACGAGAACGCCGAGCCGCGCGTCCCCGACGAGCCGCTGATCGCCTCCTACATGAACTACCTGGTCACCAACCACGGCGTCATCGTCCCGCAGTACGGCGACGAGAACGACAAGCTGGCCGTCGACACGCTCCAGAAGATCTACGACGAGGTCTGGGGCGAGGGCGTCTACAAGTGCGTCGGCGTCCAGTCCGACCAGGTCGTCTACGGCGGCGGCAACATCCACTGCATCACGCAGCAGGAGCCCTCGGCGTAACTCAGGCACGCCACCTTGGCGTTCACTCGTCGCTTACGTAGCGTCAGTACGCTACGCTCCTCGTTCGCGCCAATCTGGCGCGCCTGAGCACGCCGAGTAAACGTCTGGCTTTTCTTCGGGCACTCCGTTGCCTCCACATCGGAGTGCCCTTTTTCTTTGATTGAATACGCGTCTGGCCTGGGATTTATTGCGGGTTAGGCCAATTGTTCGCTTGAATTTCCCAGGTCAGACGCGTATTCAATTGCTGATAGTTTCCGGTTGCGAGCGCGACCGTTTTGATCGGAGTATCTATGTACCAGCGTATCGTTATCTACACGCGCCTGTTCCGCGAGCGTTGGTCCAACAATTGCACTCTCTCTTCTCTTTGGGATGGCACCTGCACCGGTGACGCGGCCTGCAACCCTACCTTGGGCTGCGCCTTCGGTACAGATGCCATCCTTTTTGCTGTAGGGGGAGCGTGCCATGGTAGGTAAAAAGTTCTCCCTGTTCGAGGTCATCCTCTCGGTTATCTGCGTTGTCTTTACCATCGAGGCGGCTGCTCCGGCGTCTGCCATGGGTAACGTGCAGTTCTTCTGGTGGATCTTCCTCATCATTACGTTTTTGCTTCCCTATGGCCTGGTGGTGGCCGAGCTCGGTACGGCGTTCGATTCTGAGGGCGGCCTGTACGATTGGGTTCGCCTGGGCTTGGGCGACCGTTGGGGCGCCCGTTGCTCCTGGTGCTACTGGGTCAACTTTCCACTGTGGGTGGCAAGTATCGCCTGTATGTTCCCCAGTGTCATCAATGCGGTATGGGGCATCGAGTTTTCGCTCGGGGTTCGAATTGCCATCGAGCTTGCCTTTGTGTGGGGCGTCACGGTCATGGCGATGCACCCGGTGGCCGAGGCCGATTGGGTCATGGACGGCGGTGCCGTCATCAAGGTGCTCATTACCGCCGTGGTGGGAATCGTCGGCATCTGGTTTGCTTGCAATAACGGCTTTGCCAACGACATGTCGTTTAAGACCTTCATTCCAGATTTGGGCGACACCAATTCGTTGACGTACCTATCGATCATCCTGTTCAACTTTATGGGCTTCGAAGTGGTCGCGACCTTTGCCAGCACGATGAAAAACCCATCGCGCGATATCCCCAAGGCGGTTATCGCTGGTGGCGTTGCCATTGCGGCGATCTACATTATCTGCGGCGTCGGCATTGGAGCCGCGGTTCCCACCGAGCAGCTTTCGCTCGATTCGGGCATTGTGGACGCGGTCGCCGCCATGTTGGGGCGCAGCCATCCGTTGACGATGGTCGTGGGCGTGGCCTTTTTGGTGACGCTGTTCGCCAACATGATTTGCTGGAGCTTTGGCGTTAACAACGTGGCGAGCTATGCCGCGCGTCATGGCAATATGCCGCGTCCCTTTGCGCTGGTGTCCAAGAAGACCGGCATGCCCAATGGCTCGGCAATCATTAACGGTTGTTTTGCCAGCCTGGTACTACTGCTTCAGATTCCGCTGGGCGAGGGCTCCGACGTCTTTTGGGTTTTCTTCTCGATGAACGTCGTCTTTCTGCTCATGAGCTATATCCCGATGTTCCCAGCGTTTTGGCGCCTGCGCAAATACGACGATCGCCCGCGCGTGTTCCGCGCGCCCTTCGAGGGCAAGGTGCTTGCGGTGGCACTTGCGATTCCCGTGGTGGAGCTTGTGCTTTCGATTGTCGCTACGATTGTGCCGCTCAATAGCTCGCCCGCCGAAATGGCAAAGTTGCCCATTCTCATGGGTGTGGTGATCGCCGCGTTGCTGGGCGAGGTTTCGCGCCTCATATCGCGCCGCGGCCGCAGCGTCGACAATCCCGGCGTTGGCGTGTATAGAAAACGCTGACCGTGAGGGGCTTGGCCCACCGGCACGGGGCTAAAACCGGGGTTGCTTCCAAGTTAATAAATTGCTGCGAGGATTACTGCGGCAATCGTGGAGGTTATGCTAACAGTTGCGCTGGTCGAGTGAAGAGGAAAGCTTAGGCGCAAAGAAGGGGACGTGTCCCAGGTAAGGGCAGCTGTCGTTGCGCTCATCAACGATGCAAGGAACGTCATCGTAGGTCATGGTCGAACCGATCTTGGCGATGGCCTTGGCGGCAGGCGCGACAATAATCTTGAGCGGTGCAATCGGCGCCATGGCATCTCCTTTCGATCTTGGTATTCGTCGATGTTTCTACCATAACCGTAATGCGGAATCAAGCTGGTTGTGCGCGGAATGAGGGTAGTATGAGCTTCGCATTCTTTATCTACACGATTCTTGTCATGGGCATTGGATTGGTAACGGCATCAACTGCACTCGTAATATGGCTCATGACTCGTCGACGCGATTGTTTGGTGGCGGCCGCGGGCTTCCTTCTCTATGTCTTCGATATGTCGGTGATCTTCTTTGATGAGTACAACCGGCTCAAATATGACTATGTGGTGACGTTTAATGAGCCGCTTCAACATCCGTTACTGCGCTGCGCGCTGGGCGTGGCGATTCTTGCGTGCGTATGGCTTTGGGTAACGTTTCGCTTACACGATGAGGTAACCGTTAAGCGTGTTGCCGCATATGTCGTACCGATCGCCGTGCTTCAGCTTGCTCTGGTACCTCGTACTGGCTTTGCGAGCCAGATTCAGCAATATCTTTTTTGGCTTGCGCGCGATTTGGGAATGGCATTCTGCTTGGTATATGCTTACGCCCGCTATCGCAAGACGGAGAATAGGGCTGAGCGGCTCGATCTTGAGCGCTCTCGGACGTTCTTTCGCATAGCCTGCGTGCTTACCGTGATGGTGGTTATCGAGGATACCTATATGATCCTATTCTGCACGCCTGACGTTGACAACGTGATAGTGAGCGCCTTTTTATGGTATCTGGGCGAGCGGAATATCTCAGAGAATTTATTGTTTGTGGCTGCAGCCGTTCAGCTATTTAAACAGTTCAGCCATATCTTACGTGTGTTCTCGCGTCACCCTCGTGCCGATGAAGAGGTAGCGACAGAGCGCCGTGATGCACGGGAGGACCTTGTCTCGCGTGTTGTGATTTTCTCGGACGAGCATGGGCTTTCAAAGCGTGAACAGGAAGTGCTTACACTCGTAATGCGTGGACTCGATGTCCAAAATATTGCCAATGAACTTGTGATTAGTCCGGGTACCGTCAAGGCTCACCTGCATCGCATCTATGTAAAGAGCGAAGTCAAGGCGCGTGACGACTTGATTGAGGCATTCTGGCGCTCGTGAGGCTGGAGTGGTCCGGCTGACGGTGTATCGCAGACCGCTCGGCGTAAAGAAGCGACAATAAACTTAGACAATAAAATACCTGTTCAGACGTGTAAACCTGCTTAATCCGTCCGTTCGCTCGGTTCCATCTTGGCAGCTTGTGCTGGAGGTGCGTCAATGGGTGTTGACGCGGGGCGTAGGGCGCTGGACAGACGCCCAATTGCCTGTAGGCACGTGTCACGAGGGGGCGGCAAATGCTCCCTCACCGATTGGGCGCGCCGTATCGTGGCGCTTATCAATTGTCCTGTAACGTCTGAGGAGGCTCATATGGACAAAGCGGATTTAGTCATCAAAAGTAATGCTGTGTTCACTGGTGACGGGCTGGCACCGTTCAAGGGCGGCGTTGCCATCGCGGGTGACAGAATTGTTGCGTGCGGCGAAGATAAGTACCTCGACGCTTTTATCGGGTCCGATACCGAGGTGCGCGACTATGGCGATAAGCTCGTCATGCCTGGCATTATCGATTCACACACTCACTATGCCCAGGGCGCCTTTTTGACCGATCCCGATTTCGCCGTCAATCTCATCGATTGCACAAGCTTCGAGCAGTGTATGGAACGCGTGCAGGCGTTTGCCAAAGACCACCCGAACAACGAGTGGATCGTGGGCTGTCAGGTTATCCAGTTCCAGTGGGACGTGCCCGAGATGCCTACGGCGACAATGATCGATGAGTACATTTCGGACCGTCCGGTCTTTTTGCAGCAGGTTGACATGCACACGTTTAGTGCCAACACCTGTGCAATCGAGAAAATCGGCGTTACTGCTGAAACGCCAGACCCATCAGGCGGCAAGATTCTTAAGGATGAAGCTGGCAACCCCACTGGGGTCTTCTCGAACAACGCGGGAGCCCTTTTCATGGATGAGGTATACAATCCTGCCCCCGAGGTGGCTAGTGCTTCCTTTGCCAAGACTGCGCATCGCGCCAACGCTCTCGGCATTACAACAGTCGGCATGGTTAACCCCACTTTTGTGAGCATGGATAACCCCTATAAATTCCTTGCGGAACTCAACCGCAAGGGCGAGCATCCGTTGCGCGTGTTCATGTACACAGACCTTTTTGAGAACGAGGCCATGACGCTCGAGGAGATTCGGGCGAAATACGACTTCCCGGGCACGCAAGTCGAGTGGCATGGCTTTAAGCAGTTCATTGACGGCGTGTGTTCCGATCATACTGCTTGGATGCTCGAGCCCTATGCTAATGCTCCCGAGACCTGTGGCGAGCCGGCTGAGGATCCAGAGCGCGTGCGCAAAGCAATCCTTAAAGCGCTTGAGTGGGGTGTCGACACGCGCATCCATGCCATAGGCGATCGTTCCGTACGCTTTATCCTGGACTGCTTCGAGGAGGGTGAGAAGCGTTACGGTCTTATGGGCTGTCGTCACTCCATGGAGCACAACGAGACTGTTCAACCTGAGGATTTGCCGCGCTATGCGGAACTCGGCGTCTGTCCGGCCATGCAGCCGTGGCATATGCTGCTTGATATGGCCGACTTGGCAAAGGACGACGCCGTTGGCCCCGAGCGCGCGGCGCTCTCGTGGCCAATTCATAGCCTGCTTGCGAGCGGTGCCTGCGTGCATTTGGGCTCCGACTTCCCGGTTGTGGGGCTTGAGCCTATGGAGGAAGTCTATGGCGCGGTCTATCGCATGCTCGAGGACGGATCTAATCCTGAGGGTTGGTTCCCCGAGGAGCGAATCACCATGGCCGAGGCCCTGCGCGCATACACCTACGGCGCTGCCTACGCTATGCATGCTGAGGACCGCATCGGCACACTCGCCTGCGGCAAGCAAGCCGACATCTGCGTACTCGACCGCAATCTCTTTACCTGCGAGCCGGCAGAGGTTCTCGGCGCCACGGCTGAGCTTACGGTGATTGCCGGTAAGGTCGTCTACGAGAAATAGCCCCACAGTCTTTCAATCTCTCAAGGAAAGGGGAGAACCATGGCAGAAGAAACAACCGCTGTCGTTGGGGAGGAGCATGAGCTCGCCTCAAAGCCGATTCCAGAACTCGTGCGCCGCTACACAATTGTGACCGGTCAGGGCATGCTCGCGCAGATCATTATGGTCGTGCTCGAGGGTCTCGTGATGGGCTGGGGCCTGGGCGCTCACGGTCTTGCTTGCGTCTCGATCATCATGTCTGTCGAGTACATCAATCTGGCCTTCGGCAATCTCTTCGGTACGGGCGTGCCGGCCGTCGTGGGCAATCTGCTCGGCGCCGGCGACATCAAGGGGGCGAGTAAGGCATTTAGCCAGGGTTTCTGGCTCACGGCGATTGTTTCGGTCCTGCTCGCCGTCGTGATGGCAGTCTTCACCGAGCCCATCTGTGCATTCTTTGGTGCAACGCCCGATATCATGGCTGACACGGTCGCCGGCGTGCGCACGTTCGCCGTTCTATTGCCGCTCACGGTCATCGGCCAGATGGTTACCGCTGTTATGCGCGTCGATGAGAAGGTCCAGGTCCAGGCAAATCTCATGACCGTATCTGCCATCGTTGCCATCTGTTGGCTCGCGCTCTCGACCTTCGTGCTCAAGCTTGGCGTCATGGGTGCTGGCGTGTACTATGGCCTGTCCATTGGCATCTGGGCCATCGGCATCTTCTGGTATGTTGGCGGCAAGAAGTCTCAGCTCAAGATTAACCTGGTCGACCTCAAACTCGACATGGGTATCTGCGGGCAGATCGTTAAGATTGGCTTCCCGTTCTTCCTGGTCCAGGGTGCGACATTCGTCTTCAATACCGTTGCCAACTCGCTGCTCGGCACGCTTGGCGGTGACATGGGTTCGCTCTACATCGCTGCATTCGGCGTAATCAACGGCTACATTCTCTACATCACCATGATGGTCGCCCAGTGCTTCTCCTATGGTTTGCAGCCCATCGCTGCCTTCAATGCCGGTGCCAAGGCATGGGCGCGTCTTAAGGAGACGCTCTCCTGCACGCTTAAGTACCAGGTTGTGACGCTGGCGCTGGTCACCGTTGTACTCTGGCTTGCCGCCACGCCGGTGTGTGCCTTCTTTGCCGGCAGCGATCCCGCGCTCGTTGAGGTTGCCGCCAACGCCACGCGTACCGTCATCCTGGCTGTTGCCCTGGGCTATCTTGCCATGACCATGTCGATGTACTTCCAGGCGAACGAGAAGGTGGGTATCGCCACGTTCTGCGGCCTGCTCCGCTACGTGATCTGTTCCGTACCGCTCATGTACTTGCTTGGCAGCATGATGGGCGCGCAGGGTGTTTGGATTGCCTTGGTTGCAGCCGATGCCATTACCGGCCTGGTTTCCATTGCACTTGCTGCAAAGGAACAAAAGCGCCTGAATGGGCTCATTGCATAGCGTAGGGCCGCTTCTCATTCAACGGCGAAATCAAAGGGCGTTCTCCGCATGGAGGGCGCCCTTTTTTATCGCGGGATGTTTTGCATGGCAGTCATGAGGCCCAGGCGGTTGCTGACGCCGAGCTTGCGATAGATGGCGTTGACGTGCTTCTTGACGGTTGACTCGCTTATGAATAGCGCGTTTGCCATCTGTTTGTTTGTTTTGCCGTCGAGCATGAGCCGCATGACTTCGGCTTCGCGCGGTTGGATATTGTGTTCTGCAATGAAAACATTCAGCTGGTTTGTGTCTTCGGTCTGGGTGAGTTTAATGCCCCGAGGATAGAGGTTGGCGAGCGCGAGGCTCGCGTGCCGAGCGACTTCGAGCAGGATTGCGAGCTCGGTGTCGGTGAAGTCTCCGGCCGTGCGTTCGCGAAACAGGGTGATGCTTCCCAGCGGGCTGTCGTTGTGCGCGAGCGTGGCCGTACAGCCAAAGTAGACGCCCTGGGGTTCCATCCATTTGCGATAGATGGGCGTGGCATCGCGTCGCTCGACGTCGACGAGGTCGAGGTCGCGGTAGACGCCGACCTTATGTAGGTCAAAGGACCATGTTGTATAGTCCATCGCGGCGTAGCGGTTGTAGTAGTCGCTCAGTGCGCGGTCGTCCATTCCGCTGCTTGCGGGGTGGACGTAGCGTGGGGCATCGCTGCCCGCCGCCTCGATCAGGTCGAACATGGCGATCCGATGGGGCACGAGTCCTGTCGTTCCCTCGAGGGTCTCCTTTTGCAGCATGTCGACACCGCGTGATGCGTGGATCGCGAGCGCGAGCTCGTTGAGGGCGGTCCAGGTCGTACTGTCCAGCTCAATAGTCTGCTGTTTATTGCATGGGGGCATAGGGCGTCCTTTCCATTGTGGAACCCAGTATGTCATGTTCTCGGCCTGAATAGAACTTTAGGTCAGCGAATGGTATACCGGCGGTCGCTGAAAGGGGCTCGAGGGACCATTGAGGACATCTCGGTGCGGCTGCATTATGGTCTCGTCAAGCAAAAGCACCGAGATCAAGGAGCTTGAAATGAAGACTATCTACGAGAGTGAGTCCACGCCTAAGAAGGACGGGTTCTATATGCCCGGCGAGTATGAGGAGCAGGAGCGCACCTGGATTCTGTGGCCGCACCGCTCCGACGTGTGGCGCTGCGGCGCCAAGCCGGCGCAGAAGGTCTTCACCGAGATCATCAAGACCGTTGCACGCTTTCAACCCATCACGGTGGGCGTCAACACCGAAGACTTCCCCGCGGTGTGCGAGATCTTCGACGGCGTTGAGAACGTGCGCGTTATCCACATGGAGTACAACGACAGCTGGATTCGCGACCCTGGCCCGGCGTTCCTCGTTAATGACAATGGTGAGGTTGCCCTTTCGCACTTCCACTTTAATGCTTACGGCGGTTTCATTGACGGCCTGTACTTCCCGTGGGACAAGGACGCTTCCATTGGCCTGCAGGTGGCACAGCTTGAGCAGGTTAACCGTTATCGTCCCGAGGATTACATCCTCGAGGGCGGCTCGTTCAACTGTGATGGTCAAGGCACCGTCGTGACCACTGAGATGTGTCTGCTTAACGAGGACCGCAACCCGCAGTACACCAAGGAGCAGATTGAGGAGAAGCTCTCTGAGTACCTCGGTATCGAGAAAGTTGTCTGGATCAAGGACGGTATCGATCCGTACGAAACGAACGGTCATGTGGACGACGTCGCATGCTTTAGTGCACCCGGCGAAGTCTGCTGCATGTGGACCGATGATCCCAACCATAAGTTCTACAAGGAGTGCCAGGAGGCGTATAAGATGCTTTCCGAGACGACGGATGCCCGTGGCCGCAAACTCAAGGTCCACAAGGTAATCATGCCTGCGATCTCGGTATATATGACCGAAGAGGAGGCCAGCACGATTGATCCCGTCGAGGGCGTGCTGCCGCGTACCCCCGAGGACGCCTTCGAGCCGAGCTATCTCAATTTCCTGCCCATCAACGGAGCGGTGCTTGTGCCGCAGTTCGGTGACCCTAACGACGCCCAGGCGCTCAAGGATATCCAGGCTGCTTATCCGGACCGCGAAGTCATCGGTATCATGACCCGCGAGGTTATTTACGGCGGCGGCAACATTCACTGCATCACCCAGCAGCAGCCCAAGGCGCGCTGTAAATAGTAGTTCCATGGTGAACAGGGCTTGATTGTCCGCACACGAAAGTCCGCCGACTTCAATGGTCGGCGGACTTTTTGTGTGGTGGTTTCAGCTGAACGGCGGGCCGTGCGGCTTGGGTGTGCGGGCTCACAATCTGGGAAAACCAAACAGATTGGGGGCTTGTATGATCGACTCGAAGGGAAACGTGCGACCCGGGGGCATGTTTAACAGGGCACACCTGGCCCCCGAAGCCCAGCGCGCATACGATACGCTACTCGAGTGCGTACTCAACGGGCAGAAGGGCTGCGAGGTTTCGGCGCGTGCGGGCATGGATACCATCAAGGCGCTCGTGGAGCTCCTACGTTGTGACTGCCCCGAACTCATCCACCTCCTAGGCGGTGTGCACTACTGCCGTCATGGTGACAAAGTCCTGCTGGTGCCAAATTATGCCAAGGGATACAAACAGTCGGTCACCAGGCTCTATACAAATCTTGCCAAGATGGAGCGTGCTGCTGAGTCAATTCTCCAGACAGCGCCGGTGGGAGCATCGGTCTTCGACCGGGTCTTGGCAATCCACGATGCCTATCTTGCACGATATCGATTCCAGAACGGCCGGCCGTACTCGCATTCGGCGGATGGCCCGCTGCTTAAGCGCCGTGCCGTGTGCGAGGGGTGGGCGAAAGGCTTTAAGTATCTGCTGGATCGTGCTGGTATCGACTGTGTTTATGCCTGGGGTCGCCGCCGTGCCGGTGATCCAACAGGGCATGCCTGGTGCGTCGTGAACCTGGGAGAGCGCGGCCGCCCGGCATGGTACATCATCGACCCCACACGCGATGGACGGGACGGAATGCTGCCCATGCACAGCGCTTTTGGCATGAGCGAGGCGGCATACGACTACGCTACCGAGCGCTCATCGGGGCAATGGGTTCCGGTTGCCCCGCGTGACCTGGGTTTTTATGGACTCACGGGGCGATTTGTGGCAACCGTTGACGACGCCGTTCCCATTGCGCGCAGTGCGGGATTTCCCCGGCGAGGAATCGAGATCCAGCTCCCCATGTTTCCAGATGAGAAGAGCTTCGATGGGGCACACTCGGCCGTGTGCGATCGTCTGACGTCGACGTTTGCCTGTGGTGTCGAGTGTTGCATTGACCGTTCGCGTCGTGTGATTCGGATTGATGCGCTAAGGGCTCGTCGAACATGGGGCGCAGCCGGCTAGGGGCTAGAGCAGCCAAGAGGACAGATCGTCCATATGCTCCTGGAAGAAAGTATTTGCCCCGGCGGCGTCGATCACGCGCTGGCGTTGCTCTTCGAAGCGGCCTTCGCGAATTGACCCATTTACCGCGACGTGGCCGCTCTGCTCGTCTGCTCCATCGCAGCGCAAGAACCAAATGCGGGCTCGTTCGTCCCCGCGCTCGTCGGCAAGATAGAACGTTATCTGGTCAAACGGCGTTCTGTCAAAATCCATGGCGTTGTAGAGTGCCTCGACGGTATCGATGGCCTCCTGCGCAAAGGCATCGTCGACGGTAAGGTCGAGCGATACCAAGAGTTCCGTATCGTCATTGGGGTTCGTGCCAACCGTGGCCGAAGGGAACGTGGCCTTGATGGCGTCGCGTGCCTCATCGACTTCGGCGTCGAGCGCCCCTGGGGCGCCCGAAAGAGCAAGGTCCATACGACCGCAATAGCCGAGATGCGTAAAAGGCAGGTCAGTAGCGGCGACAGCGGCTACTAGGTCTGCCAGATATTCGTTTGAGGTGTCGATCGCTTTACCCGTGGCGCACGAAATATCAAAGGCGAGCTGCTCCGAGGCGGCGTCCACCCACGTTCGCATGATCGGGGTGCCTCCCACGCTGAGGTAGACCCAGGCGCCCCCTGCATCGGCAGCGGCCTGTGCCACTGCCTTCATATTTGCGTCGCCGTTCGTGCTGCCGTCGCTTACCTGCACTGCCTTTGTGCCCGTCGAGGTGCTGACGGCTTTGACGGTGGGCGATCCAAGCACGCGTTTCTGTAAGCCGCAGAAGACTTCGATATAGGAATTGGCGCAGATAAGGTCTGCTGCCGCCTCGCCCAGGTCGAGCCCCTGAATTTGGGCGACAATGCCTTTGCCGTCGTCGGAGTCGCCGAGTGCATAGGGGACGCCAAGGGTATCCAGACGTGCCGCGAGGGTCTCAAGGGCATCGACGCGCTCTCCGCGAGAAGGCGTGCCGTAACTCGCAAAGGAAACAAGGGTGCCGTCGTCTTCGAGGGCACTTTGCTTGACCTGGTTGTCGCCCGTTACATCGTCGTCGATCCACGTTGCCTGCGGGACCAAGCTGTCGCGGAAGCTCGTGCGATAGCTTTCGGAGCGCAGTGCTTCGGCAAGCACCTCACAGAGGTTCTGGGATGGTGCGAGACTATTGGCCGTAAAGGCGTAACGGCCCTTGCCGAGCGGTACGGTCGAGACCGTGTTCCACGAATATCCGCCGATGTCGAAGGCAAGCACGCCTTGGTCGAGCCAATCGCCGCAGCTCTCCTTGAGCCGCTTTTTCGCGCCGTCGGTCAGGGTGAGATCAAGATAGGCATAGCGATTGGGGTCGGCGCAGGCATCGGGCTCCAGGCCGTCGACCTTGCCCATCTTGACTGCGATGTCTTTGATTTCCGTTCGATAGATGTGTTCGTAGGATGCTAGACCGTTGCCCTCCGTATCGATGCGGGCAAGGTAGAGCTCGAGTGGGCGGGATAGCAATTCCGTCACGTCGTCGCGATACATGCTCGCCGTGTCGTTTGATCCGGACGATGAGGATGCCTGAGACGAATCGCTGTCGCCATCGCTCCCGTCAAGCTCGTCGGGAACATCGAAGGCGCCGGCGGAAAAATCGACGCAGATGCCGTCCATGCTTTCGATGGTCGAGGCTTTGCCCAGACCGGCAGCATCCAGGCGCGCCTGGACCAGCTCGACGCTTTCGCGCAGCTGGCCTGCGGAGAGCGCCGTGGTGGGATAGAGGGCGAGCTGGCCGTTTTTATGCGACGCACCGAGAGCGCCCGTTGCAAATGCAATGGCCACGGCGATGGCCACCACCACCGCAGCTGCGCAGAGGCAGGAGGCGATGGCGGCCAAGCGTTTCTTGTGGAAGGGGCTCTTAGGCTGGGGAGCGCTTTCCTTGTCAGGCGAGGGGGCCGCCGGCGCGCCGTTCGTCAGCAACCTGCCGTTCTCGTCGATCCCCAGGCGCTCTGCCAGGCGAATGACGTCGAAGCGGCCTCCGATTTTGCCGATGCCCGGCTCGGTGCAGCGGGCAATGAGTTCGTCGAGGGTGCGGTCATCGTCATCGACACAATGGGTGCCGTCGAGATGGATGGCTCCCTTATTTTTAAGTTCAAAGAGCTCCTGCAGCTCGGCGGCGTTTAGGCCGCCCGAGTTCTGCGCGCAGATAGTTCGAATCTGGGCCTCGTGCGGCCACACTCCGCAGCGAAGGTAATACAAAAGGCAGCCGATGGAGTAGCAGTCGGCGTGGCTCGTGTTGCGCCATTGGCGTGCCTCGCTTTGCCGCTGGTCGAATATCTCGGGCGCGCCGATAAAAGGCGTGCTCAAGCGCTCGCTGCCGTCGGCTGCCGTCACGTCGGGGTCGTCGTTTTGGGCGCTCTGCCCAAAGTCGATGAGCACGACGCGCTCGATGCGCTGGCCATCCTTGTCCAGCATAAAGCGCAGATTGTGGGACGAAAGGTCGCGGTGCGAGACCGTGGTGAGGTAGCGAGCGTCCTCGCGCGAAACGACCGTGCAGCAAAGCAGGGCCGTGACGATGGCGCGTGCTATGCCGAGGATATCGGCGGCGGTGACCTCGCCGTGTACATTGCTCATAATCTCGCGCAGCTCGACGATGTCAACGCCCTCGACATATTCCATGGCAAGGGCGGGGTAGCGCACCTCGCCGCGAGGTGTCTTTTTAATGCGCCAGCCCAGGGCATAGGCGATGGGCGCGTGTCCTTGGGCTCCGTTCATGCTGCGAAGTGTCTCGTACTCCTGGCGCAGCTTGTACCAGTCGGATTTATAGGCCTCGTTGGATTCGAGCGCCTCGTTATGGGAGGTGGCACAGCCATGGCGCATGACCTTGACGGCAAGCTTGGTGCCGTGGGCGGGCGTGCCCGTGGCACAGCTGACGTTTGACTCAGAAGCGGTGTCGATAAACCAAAGATCGGCGCTCGCGCCCGAGGGCTCACCGCTTGGCCGCATCGCGATGCCCGCTTGGGAGGCGGGCAGCTCGGCGAGCGGATTGACCTGGATTATTCCATTGAGCGCTTCCGCGCAAAAGATGTTTTCCATGTCCGCCCCCTCGCTTGGTGCTCTGCACCAATCGAGGTGCTTTCTGGCCATTTAAGTATAGCGGGCGCGCAAAAAACGGACGCACCACAACGCCTTCAATAGCTGCTGTTCAGCTGAACAGCGCGCAGGGGAGAGGGCTGCCGCGCCGATAGGATTGCCTCAATATTCCCAACCGTAAGGAGGAAGCTATGGCTGCCGGCTGGATAGCAAATCTGGTTGCCGTGCTCGACCAGGACAGTGTGCCCTCGCGCCGTGGCGAGGCGGGAGCTCAGGATGACATCGATGTGCTTTTGGGCATCGCTTCGACTGAGTTTACCGCCGAGGTCGATTATCTCGACTACCTGGCAACGCTTCGTATTGGTCTCGTAGAAACAGAGGATGGCGAGAGTGTAAGCGTGTGTATCGACTGTCCGCTCGATGCGGATAAGAGGTCCGCCTGCGAAAAGGCCATTGCGTCGCGTGGCATGACATTTGCGCGTGAGGGGGTCGACGTTCGCGTCGATTTTGTCCTGGACGACTTTTTTGAGCTGAAGGCTCAGCGTGACGGCGTATCCGATGCAGGCGAACTGGTTCGTGCTGTGGGGCTTGTCGTGCAGTCTCTCGGCGAGGTCCTCGAGGAGATGGATGAGCTTTGGGATCCTTTTGAGGGTCCTTATGAGTTCGTGGATGACGATGCGCTTCCAGAGGAAATTCTTCACCCCGAACACGCTGCTATTTTCCTCGATGATTCGTCGTCCGAGGCGGATGACGGCAAGGGCGGTGGACTTGATGAATTACTCGGTTAATCCCGTGCGGCCTCAGGTATCCGCCGGCCGCATTCTGGCGGCGGGGTGGTTCTATGCGTTGAGCGTTGTGCTATTCGCCCTGGATATTGCCCACGCTTCGCTCTTTTTGGGAAGCAGCTGGCTCAATAACCCTCCAACCGATCTCGATTTTTATGGGTGGGGCTTTATTGTCTTTATCGGTCTGTGCTTTGTGGGGTTCTATTACGTTCGCAACCTGACGCCTGGGATTGATGTGGAGGGGGATCCGCTGCGTTTTAGCCGCGAGGGCAGTGCTCGGCACTTTGCCCTGACGGGTTTAGTGCTGGCCATGCCGCTTGTGCTGTTCGATCCCGGCGACCCGCTCTACATGTTTAGCGCCGGTCTTATGGTTGTCCAGGCCATGGTCGATGCCCTCCTGGTTCGCGACGTGCGCCAGGCGATTCCCCACGCCAAGCGGCCTACGGTGCTGTTGAGGGCAATGCTGATTGTTACTGCCTGCTATGGTCTGGCGGCTTTGCTGGGCTTTGAGCTGGTTGCGCTCTTGCTGCGCGTTGCCGTGGCGGTCTTGGCTCCCGTTGCCGAGGGGCTTCCCTTGGAGCTCTGTGATCTGGGAGACGAGACGCTGCGCGGCGAGGCGCACGAGCTCAACCGCGAGCTGCGTCGTGTAACGTGGGCGTGCGGAGGTCTGCTGGCATTGATGCTAGCGGATATGCTGCTGGGCGTGGGTGAGATGGCGTGGGTGCTGGGGCTTGTTTGTGTTCTGGCGGTGGTTTATGTGTCGCTGGGCCGCTTTACCCTTGCCTTGCACGTTCGCACGCTGCTGGCAGTGGTGGTCGGCGTCGTCTTGGGATTTGTCGTGCGTGACACGATGGGGACGGCATGGCTTGCCTGCACGGTTGTCGTGCTCGTCGGGCTGTCGGTGGTTCCGGTCGATCAGACGGCACCGGGTTTGGTTGCGTTTTTAGGGTTTGTGGCGCTTGCGTTTTGGTTGGAACGCGACATCGAAATACGAATGGTTATCGAGGTCTTTACCCCGCTCATCCTCGTGCTGATGTATTACTGGCAGCGCGTCGCGGTACGTGAACATGTTGACGGTCGTCGCATCCGACTTTTCTTTAGGTAACCGTGGGAGGCGGGATGGAAGATAGTTCCGCCCCGCCTTTATGCTCCCGAGAGCAGCAGAAAATAATTGCGCTCGGACCCGCGCAGGCAGATGCGCGTTCCCGGTGCGACATCGAAAGTTTCGCCACTTTCGATAAGCTCGCCGTCGCAGTTTGCACCGTTTCTGTTGAACACTTCCAGCTGCCAGGCAGCATGCGCTTCGTCCCAAGAGAGCTTGACAGCCTGTCGCGAAATAGCGGGATCGTCGAGTACGGTGGTGCCGGTGTCGACATCCTGCGCCTGCGAGGGTCGGGGGCTCCGGCCGAAGAGCCAGGCGGTCGATTTGGGAATGCGAACCATGTTTTGGGTGCTGCAGGTTTGAGGGCTGTAGGTGCCGCCGACACCTGCGGGGCAGCTTGCGATGGTGACGGCGATGGCTTCGGGCTCGCGGCGTGTACCGGGCCGATCCGCGCTGGGAGTGTCGCCAGCAGTCCAGACCGTACCGATGTCGGCCTGAAGCGAGGAGGCTCCCAGCCCGGCGCGTTCAAGGTGGGCACCATAGACAAGGGAATAGAGGATGCCGGCCATGAGGGGGCCGAGAGATTTGCGCGCCATAAGCGTTGGCGTGCACGCGTCGTAAAGCGCAGCAAGCTCTCCGGTGGTTGGTGCATCGCTCAAATCTCCATCAAGGCGCTCGACGATGGCGTCGACGGCGCCCTGAATGTGCGCCAAGCGCTCCTCATCGTCCGATCCATCGGCACAATCGAGCAGCCAATCTGCGAGGAGCAGTCCTGCCACAAGCCATTTGTCCCGTGCATCGGGTGCAAGCAGGGTGCGGCGGGCGTCATCGGAGGTGTTTCCCTGGGTAAAGCCCCAAAGCCACGTTCCCGATACAGGCACCGTTTCTTTGGTGTTAAAGCCACTTGCTGGTCCTTCAGCTGCGCGAACATCGAGCAAGAGGGACGCAGCGTCCTGGAGGTTCTCCATGATCAAGCGTTTTGCGTTGTATTTGATCGCCTCGCTTTCCGGGTGCTTTGAGCGCGAGGAAAGGCTGTCGGCTTTTTTGGGCAGCGTCGGCACGCGCGCTTTTTCGGTGCCGGATGGCACTGCTCGCGGGGTTACAAGCGGAAGCTCGGAATCGGCCTCTGCCATGCCCTGCATGCCCGCTGCTTGCGCAATTCGGTTGCAGGTGCGGTCGAAACTGCGGCTCTTTTCGAGGGGAAGAAACTGATACCAGTACTTTTTATTGGTACAGAGCTCAACTTCGGGGTGGTCGAGAATGGTCTTGCCCCAGCGTTTATTTACGCGCTCCTGCATGTCGCGGCAGAGGTCGAGTACCAGGTCTCGCTCGGATTCGAGGATGGCATACTGCAGGTAGAGCTGCGAAAGCTCGCCCTGCACATGCGCATAGAGGCTTGCATCTGGCGCCTCGGACGTGGTGGAAATGCCTCCGTGATCGAGAAGAAGCAGACTGGCGCCGCGCGCGTTGGAAAGCGAGCGTTTTGACGCGCCGCTTGTGCCGGGATTTTGGGTAGACAAAAGCGTGCGCGTAAGGGCGATCCGTCGATCCTTTACTTTCCAGTTGCTGCTAAACAGTGCATAGAAAAAGCGATATTGAGCTGCGGTGAGCCCATTGGCAGAGTTGGCTGCGGGGCAGATAGCTCGTGTGGCGGCCTCACCTTCGGGCCAAATGGGGCTCACGCTCAGGCGGATGCGATCGTAGCCTTCGATGCGGGCGCACCAGCCGGCAAACGGAAGCGTACATGCGCTGTCAAGCGTGCGGAACACGGCGTCAAAATCGTTTTGTTGGGTTGCAGTGGCCTTTGCCATGTCAGCTCATCCCCTTGCGTCGCTGCAGCATGTGTGCGGTGCTCAAGTTTTTCCCTAGGATAGCCCAAAAATGCGCCGGAAGCCTCGCCATCGGTTCAGCTGAGCAGTGTACGGAGCGATGCGCGAGCGGCTCAGTATGCTTGCCGCGTCGATATCCAATGAGAAAGGAGAATCCACGATGACCGAGGTCAATCCCGTGCTGGTGCGCTATCGCCGCGACCGTGCAAATGCCTTTGAGCAGCCGGGCGCTCCCGGTGTGCTAGATCGCCTGGGCGGCGCTCGCGAGATGATCGGCGGGCTGTTAAAACGGGATCCAATGCCGCCAAAGCCGGCGTTGGGCGAGCCGGTCGAGCTCATCTATGACGGCGGAAAGACAAAGCAGACGCTCGTCTATCGTGCGGGCGGAAACGTCTGCAAGGTCGCGCTTACATCCGACGCCGAGGAAAGACTCCGCAACGAATATGCGCTCCTCGGCGGCCCGTTTAAAGGCTACGAAATGTTTCCGCAGGTAGATGGTATGGCCTATGTGGAAGATCGCCGTATTGGCGGTAAGCACCTTTGCCTGCGCGAGCGCTTTGTCGAGGGCGAGGACGTTCTCGCCCATGTTGAGCGTCGTGCCAGCGAAGGCTGGCCGCTTTCGTCTCGCGAGCTCTTTTCGCTCGTGCTGGGCATGTTCGATGCTATGGCCGTGGTATGTCGCGCCGGCTACATACATCGCGACCCGCACCCTGGCAATTGGATCGTTACGCCCGATGGTCATGTGGTGCTCATCGATTTTGGCCTGTGTGCCTCGGTAGCGGAGTGTGCCGGTCCGCTGGTGGGCGAGCGCGTTATTTCGCGTGGATACGAGGCTCCTGAGCTGCGTAATCTCGGCATTGCCTCACCGGCGAGCGATGTATATAGCACGGCCAAGGTGATCGCCAAGTTCATGTTCGGCACGCGCGACGTTCGCGCTCTGCCGCGAAATATCCCCTTTGCCGATTTCTTGCGCCGTGCAATGGCGCAAAAGCCTGCCGCCCGGTATTCGGATGCCTATGAAGCGCGCGCTGCGCTCATGGCGTCTTATCGCTCCTGAACACGGCTCGGCTTGGCGGTTCGCAGCACATGATTCAGCTGAACGGTTGTCCCAGAAAACGGCGTCCGTCAACCCATAATGCAATGCCAATAGGAGGCCAAAAGTAGCCTCAAGAGAGAAAGGAATCCTCCTATGACCAGCAATTATAGTGTCAACGACTTGGACGATTTCATCCAGACAGAAGTTCTTCCCCCGAATGCCCGCGACGCCTACGAGGCAGATCTTCTGGATGCGTTTGGCGGCGGTGGTCTGTCCGAGACGCGCCGCGGCGTCATCATCGTTGCCGACCGCTCCTGGTCCGTCAATAGGGTCATGAAGGCCATCAATGCGGGTCTGCACAACCTTTGCAAGGACATCGCCGACGACCCGCTTTCGGCAGGAATCGTCGATGTGGCCCTTGTGTCCTTTGGCACCGATGTCACGGTTCATAACCTTCGCAATGGCGGCAGCGTGGAGAGCGCCGACTACGAGCGCGACATCGATGACATCTTTGTCCCGGCAAGCAAGGTAACCGGCGATCTTGAGCTTAAGGCCGGCGGTCTTACCAGCCTTAACCAGGCACTTCTGACTGCTTGCGAACTCGAAGGCAAGTACGCACATCGCGTTAAGAAGAAAACGCTCAAGGCTCCCTACAAGACGGTCGTAGTTCTATTGACCGACGGACACGATGAGCCGGGGGGTGACGTGTCTGCGGCTGCCGATTGCATCAGCAAGCTGGTGGAGTCCGGCAAAGTGCTGTTCCTGCCGTTTGGCTACGGCGACTATTCCGAGGACGAGTTTGCCGAGCTTTGCCGCGTCGACGGCATGTGGTTCAAGCTTTCGGACGACAAGGGCAAGGCTATCGCCGAGGCCTTTAAGCTCATCGGCGCCAGCATGCGCGTCATGTCCGAGCCCGGTGCCGCAGGTTCGGAGCGCCAGATCTTTGAGGATTGCCTGAAAACGCGCCCGGATGTTCAGGTTTGCACGCTCGACGATTTTGTCCGTGGCAATCAGTAGGGGGTCAGCAATGTCTATTGATAAGGGATTTAGTCAGCCTCGTACCATCGGCGTTGCCGGGGTGACAAAGCGCGGTGTTGCTCATCGCTGCTACGGTACGCGTTGCCAGGATGCGCATATGATCCGCCGCGTCAAGCAAGTGGCGATCTGGAAGGATGGTGGCAAGAGGGATCGACTCCTGCCGGGCAAGGAGTACGTTGTCGCGGCCGTGGCGGATGGCTTGGGCTCCGAGGCTCACAGCGATATTGGCGCCCATGCCGCCGTCAACACCGCCGTGTCGACGATGTGCGAGCTGATTGGCACCTGGTGCGCAACGGGCGACAGTGCCTTGGCGATCTCGATGCCTCGTTTTTTGGAGCAGGCCATGATCAAGGCAAATAACGCTGTGGTCAAGAAGGCCGCATCAATGGAGCTGCCTGCCAACGAGTTCGATGCGACGCTCGTAATTGCCGTTTACGATGGCGACCAGCTTTTCTACGGCTCTGCGGGTGACTCGGGTGTCATCGCCAAGACCGATGCCGGATTCGAGCTCGTTACGCATCCGAGCCGCGTGGGCGAAGCAGGTACGTATCCGCTCTACTGCAGGAAAGAGTGGCAGATCGGCGCGCTTGGGCATACGAGAGGGTTTCTACTCGCTACGGATGGCATCCTGGAGCTTCTGGTGCCCCAGTTTAACAATGAGAACCTGAACGAGAAGGCAATGCATCTCTTTATGGGTGCCGGACACAAGCCTGTCGACGCTTCGGGCATTGATGCCGCGTTAGAAAAGCGCATCGAGAGCGTCGTGCGACACATCCAAGGAGGCCGCTACACGTACGATGACGCGACCGTTGTTGTTGCGGTCGATTGGGACCATGTGGAGCCAACCTGTGTTTTTAAGCCCGAGCCCGTGCCCGTGTCTTCGCCCGAGCCTGAGCCCGTGCCGGTGGCCGAGCCTGAGCCGGTGGCCGAGTCTGTGCCCGTACCCGTGCCTGAACCCGAGCCCGCACCCGCGCCCGTGCCTGTTGCGGATCCTGTTCCTCAGGCGGAGCTTGATCCCAAACCGGCAGGACCGGAGATAGCTTCGAGCATCAATATTTCACTGAATCCCGATATGCCGGACCCCGAGGCCACCGTGGTGCTTTCGGCCGAGGGTGGCACCGACGTGCCCGCGCTTGAGCCGATCGCAATGTTAGAGAACATGCTCGGCATTTGCTTCGAATACGATGAGCTACTCGAAGCATGCCCTGTCTCTTATACACATCTGACGCTGCCGACGACTCCTTACGTGTAGAT
>URXE01000022.1 GCA_900551815.1 uncultured Collinsella sp. | reverse complement strand
CGCAGGAAGCTTGGATACGCCTAGGCGCGGTCCAAGAAATCGTCCGCACCCCCAACTTTGCTTTTATTGGTGTAAAAGGTGCGCCATATTTGGCGCTGGATTGTTATTCGTTTGTAAAGCCCTGCCGCGCTTGCGGTAAGGGTTTATCAAATGCCCGTAAGAAACCGCAGTTGGCGCGGGTGCTGCCCGGTCGGGGTCGTATCTTTCCAAACAGCAAAGCGGGCAGGGTGCCCGCGATTCGCATGTACGAAAGGAAGATCATGCTCGATCAGGCTTATTCTCGTCGTCAGTTCCTCGGCCTTGCTGGTGGTCTTGCCAGCATCGTCGGTCTCGGTCTCGTTGGCTGCGGCGGCGCAGGCGCATCCGACGCCGCCGACAAGGGTAGCGCCGCTGCTGCCGAGTCCGTCTCCGGCGAGGTGACCTACGACGGTGCCTCCTCGTTCCAGGCTCTCGTCGAGGCCGCTGCCGAGAAGTTCATGGATGCCAACCCCGACGTCTCCGTCTCCGGCTCGGGCAACGGTTCGGGCAAAGGTCTGACCGCTGTTGCCGCCGGCACCGTCACCATCGGTAACTCCGACGTCTTCGCCGAGACCAAGCTCGAGGCCGACCAGGTCAAGAACCTCGTCGACCACGAGGTCGCCGTCGTGGGCATGGGCCCCGTCGTCTCTAAGAACGTGAAGGTCGACGACCTGTCCCTCGAGCAGCTCAAGGGCATCTTCTCCGGCCAGATCACCAACTGGAAGGAGGTCGGCGGCGACGACGCCAAGATCGTCGTTCTCAACCGCAAGGCCGGTTCCGGTACCCGCGCCACCTTCGAGGCTGCCGTCTTTGGCGACGAGGCAGTCGACTTTAAGGGCGACGCCGAGCTCGACAAGTCCGGCGACGTCCAGACTCAGATGGGCAGCACCGATAACGCCATCTCCTACCTCGACTTCTCGCACTTCGATGACTCCAAGTTCAACGCCATCAAGGTCGAGGGCGTCGAGCCCAAGAGCGCAAACGTCACCGACGACTCCTTCAAGATCTGGGCTACCGAGCACATGTACTGCTCCAAGGACGCCGACGAGGCCACCACGGCCTTCCTGGAGTTCATGCTTTCCGACGACGTCCAGGGCAAGCTCGTCGAGGAGCAGGGCTTTATCCCCGTCTCTGCCATGAAGGTCGTCAAGGACGCCAGCGGCAAGGTCTCTGCTAAATAAGTAATCGCCCCCGGAAAGGTTTGCAATGGCAAAACAGCTGCCAAAGCGCGACCTTGAGAACGTGGGCCTGGGCGTCACGGGCGCGTGCGTAGCGCTCGTGACGCTTGTCGTTGCCGCGCTTATCTTCATGGTCGCCCAAAAGGGCCTCTCGGCTTTTGTCAAGGACGGCGTCTCGGTCGTCGAGTTCTTCACCGGCACCAAGTGGGACCTGGCCAACACAGCCGAAAACGGTCTGCCCTATACCGGCGCCCTGCCCCTGATCGTCACCTCGTTTGCGGTCATGGTGCTCTCCACGCTCATCGCGCTGCCCATCGCCATCGGCTCCGCCATCTTTGCGGTCGAGATCCAACCCAAATTTGGTTCCAAGGTCTTTCAGCCGCTTATTGAGCTTTTGACCGGCATTCCCTCGGTCGTCTTTGGACTGATTGGCTTTCACGTGGTCGTCGGACTTATGAAGTCCGTTTTCCACGTGAGCACGGGTCTGGGCATCCTGCCCGGCGCCATCGTGCTGGCTGTCATGATCCTGCCGACGATGACCACCCTTTCGGTCGATGGCCTGCGCGCCGTGCCCGACGGCTACCGTCAGGGCTCGCTCGCGCTGGGCTACACCCGCTGGCAGACCATCTGGCACGTGGTGCTCAAGTCCGCCATGCCGTCGCTCATGACTGCGGTCATCCTTGGCATGACGCGCGCCTTTGGCGAGACGCTCGCCGTGCGCATGGTCATCGGCGGTATTGAGGCCATGCCGACGTCGCTGCTGTCGCCGGCCTCGACCATCACCACCACGCTCACCACGTCCATGGCGGTCTATGCCGAGGGTTCGGCCCAGGACGATGTTCTGTGGGCGCTCGGTCTGCTGCTGATGGGTATGAGCCTCATCTTCATCCTGATCATCCACATTATCGGCCGCAAGGGGGCGAAGGCTCGTGGCTAGCACGCGCATCCATATCGACGAGGCGAGACTCGGGCGCGTCCAAAAGCAGGATCGCATCGCCACGGGCGTGCTGACGGCAATCATCGCCATCGTCATGCTCATCGTCGTCTCCATGGTGGCCTATATCCTGTTCGAGGGCATCTCGACGCTGTTCCAGCCGGGTTTTCTCACGCAGCCGTCGCGCGCCAACGGAACTCAGGGCGGCGTACTCTACCAGCTGTTCGACTCGTTCTATCTGCTGCTGATCATCCTGATCATCTCGGTGCCCATCAGCCTGGGCGGCGCGGTCTTTTTGGTTGAGTACGCGCCGGACGGTCCCATCCGCGACATCGCTTCCACCGCCATCGAGACGCTGTCCTCGCTGCCTTCCATCGTTGTCGGCATGTTCGGTTTCCTGGTGTTCTCGGTGCAGCTGGGCTGGAAGTACTCCATCATCTCCGGCGCCGTCGCGCTCACCATGTTCAACATTCCCATCCTGGTGCGCGTGATCCAGCAGGCGCTCGAGGACGTGCCGCAGGCCCAGTGCGATGCGTGCCTGGCCATGGGCCTTACCCGCTGGGAGGCCACGCTGCACATCCTGATCCCCGAGGCCATGCCTGCCATCGTGACCGGCATCGTGCTTTCGGCCGGCCGCGTGTTTGGCGAGGCCGCGGCACTGCTCTTTACCTCGGGCATGAGCTCGCCGGTGCGTTTGAACTTCTTGAGCTTTAACCTGTCGAGCCCCACCTGCGCTTGGAACGTGTTCCGCCCCGGTGAGTCGCTCGCCGTGCACATCTACAAGATTTACGGCGAGGGCAGCCCCGAGGCCCAGCAGATCGTTTGGGGCACCGCTGCACTGCTGATGACCTGCGTGCTGCTGTTTAACATAGTTGCCCGTATCGTGGGCAAGCAACTGGCAAGGAAGATGACGGCCGAATGAGCGAGATGAATGCAACGCCCGCAACCGAGGCGGCCACGTCCGAGACCCAGGACTTTCTGTCGAGTGTGGGGGAGAGCGAAAAACGCGTGCGCGTGAGCGGCAGGGCCGTGAGCGACGAGGTCGTGCTCTCCACCAAGGACGTCAACGTGTACTATGGCGACCACCATGCGCTGCACGATACGTCGCTCGACTTTCACAAGGGCGAGATCACGGCGCTCATCGGGCCTTCGGGCTGCGGCAAGTCGACCTTCTTGCGTAGCCTCAACCTGATGAATCGCGAGATTCGCGGCTGCCGCGTGGAGGGCGAGATCAATTACCGCGGGTGCAACGTGAATACCAAGACCGAGAACACCTACGAGCTGCGTCGCTCCATTGGCATGGTGTTCCAACAGCCCAACCCGTTCCGCAAGTCCATTCGCGACAACATCACGTTTGCGCCTAAGCGCCACGGCATCACCGACCGTGACGAGCTCGACCGCATGGTCGAGGAGAGTCTGCGCGGCGCGGCGCTGTGGGACGAGGTCAAGGACAAGCTCGATAAGAGCGCCTATGCGCTTTCGGGCGGACAGCAACAGCGTCTGTGCATCGCACGCACGCTGGCGCTCAACCCCGACGTGATTCTGTTCGACGAGCCCTGCTCGGCACTCGACCCCATCTCGACGCTGGCGATCGAGGACCTCATGTCTTCGATTGTGGCCGACCGCGCTATCGTCATCGTGACGCACAACATGGAGCAAGCTTCGCGTGTGTCCAACCGCACGGCGTTCTTCTACATGGGCGATATGGTCGAGTACGACGAGACTGACGAGATTTTCCAACGGCCCAAGGATCAGCGGCTGAATGATTACCTCACCGGCATGTTCTCCTAGTCCGGGACATGCTTGAGGCCCGCGGCGGCCACGGTCGCCACGGGACTGATTGGAGGGGCGGGTTATCTCTTGCGGGAGATGGCCCGCCTTTTTGTGTCGCTGCCAGACCGACCACCACAAAGGGGACAGGCACCTTCGTGGTGGTTTGGGGTGGGGCTCGCTGCTATCATGGACAACGTTGAATTTCTACGAAGGAGCAGGGCACATGGCGATTCTTTTGGGATGCGATTCCGTCAGCCTAGAGTTTCCCACCAAGCATATTTTCGATAGCGTGACGCTCGGCGTGGGCGAGGGCGACCGCATTGGCATTGTCGGCAAAAACGGCGACGGCAAGTCGACGCTGCTGAGCGTGCTCGCCGGCACGCTGGAGCCCGACGACGGCCGCGTGACTCATCGCCGCGGCACCACGATCGGCCTGCTCGGCCAAAAGGACCAGCTTGTCGACACCGATACCGTGCATCATGCCGTTGTGGGCGACACGCCCGAGTATGAGTGGGCGTCGAGTCCGCGTACACGCCAGATCCTTGCCGGCCTCATTAGCGATGTGCCCTGGGAGGGAACGGTGGGCGAGCTTTCGGGTGGCCAGCGCCGTCGCGTGGACCTCGCGCGCCTGCTGATCGGTGACTACGACGTGCTCATGCTCGACGAGCCCACCAACCACCTGGACATGCGCACCATCAACTGGCTCGCGCGTCACTTAAAGGCCCGCTGGCAGCGCGGCCAGGGCGCCATGCTCGTGGTTACGCACGATCGCTGGTTCTTGGACGAGGTCTGCACCAGCATGTGGGAGGTCCACGACGGCCAGGTCGATCCCTTCGAGGGCGGCTACTCGGCATACATCTTGCAGCGCGTGGAGCGCGACCGCATGGCCGCCGTCACCGAGGAGCGCCGCCGCAACATGGCGCGCAAGGAACTCGCGTGGCTGAGCCGCGGTGCCCAGGCGCGCTCCACCAAGCCCAAGTTTCGCGTGGATGCCGCCCGCGAGCTCATCGCCGACGTACCGCCCGTGCGCGACGAGCTGGAGCTCAAGCGCCTCGCTGTGAGCCGTCTAGGCAAGCAGGTCATCGACGTGATCGACGTGGATGCCGGCTATGCGGATACCGATGGCGCACCCAAGCAGGTGCTCTCCGATGTGACCTGGCTTATCGGCGCGGGCGACCGCTATGGCCTTTTGGGCGAGAACGGTGCCGGCAAGTCCACGCTGCTCGACGTGATCCAGGGCAAGATTGCGCCCCTGCGCGGCCGCGTGAAGATCGGCCAGACGGTGCGCTTTGGCGTGCTATCGCAGCAGCTCGAGGAGCTCGAGCCCTTTATGGGCGACACGATCCGCGAGGTGCTCAGCAACTATAAGAAGTACTACGTCATCGACGGCAAGGAGACTTCGCCCGAGAAGCTTTGCGAGCGCCTGGGCTTTACGACGCAGCAGCTCTGGAGCCGCATCGGCGACCTTTCGGGCGGCCAGCGCCGTCGCCTGTCGCTGCTGCTGACGATCCTGGACGAGCCCAACTTGCTCATCCTGGACGAGCCCGGCAACGATCTGGATACCGACATGCTGGCGATTGTCGAGGACCTGCTCGACGGCTGGCCGGGCACGCTGATCCTGGTGACGCACGACCGCTTTTTGATGGAGCGCGTGACCGACCAGCAGTGGGCACTGCTCGATGGCCATCTGACGCATATGCCCGGCGGCGTCGACCAGTACCTGCGCCTGTGCAACGCCACCGCCGAGGGCGAGCCCGTGGGCGCGCCGAGCGCCAAGACCGGCACGTTCGACACCGGCGCCGCAGCGGTTGCGGCCGAAAAGCCCAAGACGAGCGGGCAGCCCAACGGCCTTTCCAACGCCGAGCGCCAGAAGCTCCGCCGCGAGGTGAGCTCGCTCGAGCGTAAGATGGAGACGCAGCGCGCTCGCGTGGAGGAGGCCGAGGCCGCGATGGCCCAGGTCGATCCCACCAACTACACGGCGCTGGGCGAGCAGCAGGCAAAGATCGACGAGGCCCACGCCGCCATGGACGAGCTGGAGATGGCGTGGCTCGAGGCGAGCGAGAAGCTCGAGGGTGAGGAGTAGGCGAGGATGATCAAGGCCGCGTTTTTCGATATCGATGGCACGCTGCTGAGCTTTAAGACCCACCGGATTCCGGCGTCGGCGCAGCAGGTGCTCGACAGCTTTCACGAGCAGGGGATTGCGTGCGTGATCGCCACGGGTCGCCCGACCTACCAGATGCCGGACTGGCTGTTCGACCTGGGCTGGGATGCGTACATTACGCTTTCGGGCCAGCACTGCTTTGATGGCGAGGGGGTTTACCGCAGCTGTCCGATTGATCCGGACGACGTTGCGGTGATTGTGGACCAGGTGGCGCAGGGGCGCTACGACTCGCTGTGCATGCAGGGCGAGAACTCGTTTGTGAACCGCCTGTCCGAGCGCGTGGTGACGGCCGGCAGCAACGCGGGAATCGTCTACCACGAGGAGCCGTTTGAGCATGCCTTCGATGCGCCGGTTTACCAGTTCTGCGCCTTTGTGGACCCGGCCGACGAGCATATCGTGACCGATGCGGTGTCGCATTCGCTCACTACTCGCTGGTGTGATCTGTTCTGCGATATTATTCCGGCCAACGGCGGTAAGAACCTGGGCGTGGCGGCGACGCTGGATCGCCTGGGCATCGATGCGAGCGAGGCGATCGCCTTTGGCGACGGCGAGAACGACCTGTCGATGTTTTCCGCCGTGGGCACAAGTGTGGCCATGGGCAACGCACAGGACACGGTGAAAGCCGCGGCGACCTACGTGACGACTGCCGTGGACGACGACGGAATTTACAACGCCGCCAAGCACTTTGACCTGCTATAGCTGCGGCTTGGCACTTAGGGACGTTTCTTTTCTGCCGACAGTTGGGGACATTCCTTGTACGTTGCGTGCCGTGTCGCTCTGCTTGCCCCGCACATTTTGTGAAACACGGTTAACTTTTTAAACAACGTAGTAAGACATGGGCAACTTTTGCGGTAAAGTAAGCCAAGGAAAGTATCCAAAGGCTAACTAACAATCATCGCGAAAGGCGGCCCATGGCCCTACGTGAATCTGGAGAAGACTATCTCGAATCTATTTATGTGCTCTCGGAGCGCCAGGGCGTCGTTCGATCGATTGACGTTGCCGAATACCTGGGCGTAACCAAGGCGAGCGTCTCTAAAGCCATGGCGACGCTGGAGAACAGCGGCTACGTGGAGATGGGCAAACGCGATGTGCATCTGACGGAACGCGGTCTTGAAGTTGCCCGTCAAATGTGGGAGCGCCATTGCTTTTTTGTGGGGCTGCTAGAGGACGCAGGTGTATCGTCCGAGGTTGCCTCGCAAGAGGGCTGCCACATGGAGCATTGCCTGAGTGAGGAGAGCTTTGAGAAGCTGAGATCGATGCTGGGACGGGGCGAGACGACGGATCCAACACCGGAATCCTAACGGGTCCTCAGTAGCGCGGAGTTCGCGCAAAGCGCGAACCAGCGAAAGGGGGATAGGGGATTCGAACAACAACGAGTCCGACGCAGTCCAAAGTGGAGCATTCGGTGCGCGACGCCATCACAGCTGAGCTATCTCTTCGTTCCCAAAGAGGCGCGCCTCCCGCGCCAAAGGCGCGGGACAGCGACCGGGACCAGTAACCCCACCAACTAAGTCCAACTCAGACAAGGAACCCCGCCAGCAAGCGATGCCCAAGAACTGCAAGCTACGTCACCGCAGGCCGGGGCCGGGCTTGGTTTTGAAAACATTCCGCAGCGCGAGGCCCGCCTTTCCGTTGCTCCGCAGGAGCGGGAAAGACGGGCCTCATGCGCGAGGACGTTTTCAAAACCAAGCCCGGCCCCGGCCGGACAGCTCACGAACGCTACAGGTTCTTGACCCCCATCGCGCGCATGGCGTTCAGGATGGCGATGATTGCCACGCCTACGTCGCCAAAGACCGCAAGCCACATGTTGGCGATGCCGAGCGCCGCAAGCACCAAAATCAGCAGCTTAATACCCAGCGCGAAGATGATATTCTGCCAGACAATCGACATGGTCTTGCGCGCCACGCGGATCGCGCGGGAAATGTTGGACGGCTTGTCATCCATCAGCACGACATCCGCCGCCTCAATCGCAGCGTCGGAGCCCATGGCGCCCATGGCAATGCCCACATCGGCGCGCGTAAGCACTGGCGCATCGTTGATGCCGTCGCCGACAAAGGCGAGCTTGCCCTTGCCGCTTTCGGCCGCGAGCAGCGCTTCAACACGCTCGACCTTGTCGCCCGGCAGCAGTTGCGCATGGAACTCATCGAGGCCGAGCCGCTTGGCCACCGCAGCAGCCACTTCCTCGCGGTCGCCCGTGAGCATAACGGTGCGCTTGACGCCGGCGGCGTGCAGGTCGCGGATCGTCTGCTCGGCATCGGCCTTAACGGTGTCTGCAATCACGATGTGGCCGGCGTACACGCCGTCAACGAGCACATGAAGAATCGTTCCGACGACCTCGCAATCGGGCGCTTCGACTCCGGCCGCGGCGAGCATCTTTGCGTTGCCAACGACGACGTGCTTGCCGTCGATGGTTGCCGTCACGCCGTGGCCCGCGTCGTTGGCGGAGTTGCTAACGCGCTTGGGGTCGACCTCGCCCTGGTAGGCGACACGTACGGACTGCGCGATGGGGTGATCGGAGAACGACTCAGCAAGGGCTGCGACTTCGAGCAACGACTGCTCGGTATAGCCGGCCTCGGGGTGTACCGCGACCACCGAGAACGTGCCGTTGGTGAGGGTGCCCGTCTTGTCAAAGACGACGGTGTCCACGTCGGCGAGCGTCTCGAGGTAGTTAGAACCCTTGATGAGAACGCCCAGCTTGGACGCGCCGCCGATGCCGCCAAAGAAGCTGAGCGGGACGCTGATCACCAACGCGCACGGGCAGCTGACGACCAGGAAAGTCAGGCCGCGCAGGATCCAGTCGGACCAGGCGCCGGTGATTAGGCCGCCGCCGAGCGCGAGCACCGCGGCCGCGCCGGTGACGGCGGGCGTGTAGACGCGGGCAAAGCGCGTGATGAAGTTCTCGGTACGCGCCTTCTTTTCGCTGGCGTTTTCTACGAGCTCCAGGACGCGCGCGACAGTGGACTCGCCAAATGGCTTGGTGGTGCGCACGTGGATGAGCCCCGTCATGTTGATGCAGCCGCTGATGATATCGTCGCCGGACTTGGCGGGGCGGGGGACTGACTCGCCCGTGAGCGCGGCGGTGTCGAGTTGCGTCTCGCCCTCGACGATGACGCCGTCGATGGGCACGCGCTCACCGGGCTTGACCACGATCACGGTGCCGACGGCGATGTCATCGGGGAAGACCTGCTCGAGTGTGCCGTCGGGCTGCTCGACGTTAGCGTAGTCGGGCACGATGTCCATCATGGCACTGATCGACTTGCGGCTCTTGCCCACGGCGTATGCCTGGAACAGCTCACCGACCTGATAGAACAGCATGACAGCGGCACCTTCGGCCATGTGCGGGTCGGTGTCGGGGAAGAGCACCATGGCAAACGCGCCGATGGTCGCGACCGCCATGAGGAAGCTCTCGTCGAACGCCTTGCCGCGGCGGATGTTATTGAATGCCTTCTGGAGTACGTCGTAGCCGGCAATTAGGAACGGCACCAGGAACAGCACGAAGCTGGCGTAGACGTTACCCGGGGTGCCGAATGCAGCGGTGAGGGTGCCGAGCTCATCGAGGGCGTACACCACGGCAAAAATGCCCAGCGCTACCAGGATGCGGTTGCGCTTATGCTCGAGTGACTCTTTTTTCTTGCGCTTCTTCTTTTTCTTCTTGGGGTCGGCGGTGGCCATGACTCGTATCCTCCCATTTGAATGTATGAACACTCGCTCATATAATTTCGCGAGCAAAGGCCGCGGCAAGCGCGGCCTTGCAGGTTGGCGTAAGCCTGGGCTAGAGAATGATCTCGCAGTCCGGCTCGGCGTCGGCGGTGAACTCTACAACGCGGTTGAGCACCTCGTCGAACTCGGCATCATCGGCCTCGAGCGTCAGCTTCTGGGTCATATAGTTGACGGACACGGATTTGACGCCCTCGAGCTTGGCCAGCTCGTCCTGAAGCTCGCGCGCACAGTTGGCGCAGTCGATCTCGTCGAGCTTAAACTGCTTTTTCATGGTGGGTTCCTTTCCTTGTTTTTGCGGCTTGGGTGCAGGCCGCGCTGGTACCGTGGTTGGTTGCTATTCGCAGATATGGCTCATGCCCTGGTTGAGCATGGTGTAGACATGATCGTCGGCAAGCGAGTAGAGGATGTTGCGGCCGTCGCGGCGGAACTTGACCAGGTGCGACTGCTTAAGCGTGCGCAGCTGGTGCGATACTGCCGACTGCGAGGTCGCGGTCGCTTCGGCGATGTCTGCCACGCAGAGCTCGCGGCCCATGAGGGCATAGAGAATCTTGATGCGCGTGGTGTCGCTGAAGACCTTGAACAGGTCGGCGAGGTCGTAGAGAAGTTCCTCGTCGGGAAGGTCCTCGGGCGAGCAGGTGGTGGGGATCACGGGTTCGGTGGCCTCGATGTCGGGTTTCGTTTCATCATCGCGGATGCTCATTGCAATATCCTTTCATATGAACATGCGCTCATATAACTTACTTCCAATTATATGAGCGCATGTTCATATGTCAATAACGTTCAGGTAATTCGTCGTACAAAATGATGAGGAAAAGCGGACGGGATTCCGGACTAAGCGGTTTTGATTAGCGATGCCGGGGTGGGTGCCCCTGCGCCGTGCAAAAATCGGAGTATTCTGCAACGATAGGGGGTCTGTTAATCTATCGCGGGTCAAATAATGCAGTTCAAGAGCTATCTTAGGGTGTTAAACCGATGAGTTCTTCCTCAAATGTTGCCTAACGTTCTCACGCAAGAGTGATTTCGCTTCACATTTGGATCCACTCGAGGGTGATGGACACCCGACCCTGCTGAATACTCGCAATTTTGCACGTCGCTAGGGTACCCACCTTGTTAGTCGGCCTAGATTCCGGCTCCGAAGACCTTGCCCTCGGGCGTGAAGCTGTTTGTTTGGTTGAGTGATGGGCTGTCGGGTTCGACGGTCTGCATGTCATCGATTGCCGGAGCCTCGTTAATCGTCGGATCGTCCAATGTGATGCTTTCGAGCATTGCTTTTTCGAGGTCAATTCGTTGACGCTCTTCGGAATCCTGGCGAAGCTCCTCCTGGATTCGCTTCTTCTCCTCAATAAACCTTCTGAGCACAAACAGTCTCAGGTCTTCTTGCATGATTTGAAAGTCTTTTGGCAGACGCGAGGGGCGTATACCTTCTTTTCGTTGGATTGCCTCCATGACCCTAACGAAAGAGCTGGCATGCATAAAGGAATAACGGCTGACGGTGATGATTCCGTACCCCATGGACGCAAGTGCGTTCTTGCGTTCTTCGTCGATGGCGCGGTCTTCTTCCGCGTCGTGATAAAAACCGTTGTATTCAATATCTGTTCGAGATTTCTTCAGATATGCATCCAAAAAGAACTTTCTGCGTCTCGTGAGATTTTTTGCGGCGGCGGTGACCTGTAATTCGTAATCGGTCTCAATTCCCTTAATACCAAGTCCACCTTCGCTTTTGGGCAGCGTAAGCATCATGATAAATGCCGTTTCCATGGGAGATCGGCATCCGTCGCGTACACATTGAATAGCCTTTCGGGCAAGGGCCAAACCGTCGCATCTGGTAATGGAATTAAAGAACTGCTTTAACCTCTCGGTTGAGGTAAGTGGGAAACGCTCGGCATAAGAGCTAGAAGAACCGGTTCCAAGGGAATAGGCGCCGCACAGCTCAAAGTAGTACTCCACCAGTTCGCGAAAAGAAAGATAGGTGGCGGCCTGAAGTGCACATAGCTCAACGCCAACAATGTAGATGTCATCTTCTAGCTCTAAAAAACGCGAGCATGAGAATCGCTTTGACGAAACATGGCATTGACAGTTCATCGCGTAGCGCGCGTTCCTGCGATCAAACACCATTACCTCGAGGGATTCATTTGCGTCGCGGGCAACATCATGTTTGGCAAGCCATTCTGTGGCCGCGTCGAGGAGCGTTCCGGTGGGGCACGATCCGTAAATTGCGGCAGGGCTGCAGGACTCGATGTCTTTCGCAGACACCGAATGCGCGGCCTGGTAGACCGCTTTTGCCGTGTTATGTGACAAAACGATACTCATGGTAAGTATCGTGTCAGAAAATACCGTGTCGATGGTGCTGAGTGGGAAAGCCGTTTTTGGGGTCTAACCAAATGCTGTCCAAAAGCTTGACGCGATTATGGGCCCGTTCACCCTAAATCAATGTTTTCGCTGCTTGGCTATAGCATAGAAATGCTCAATTTCTGCACATTTGGTATCGATGCATCGCTATCTGAACACAAATCACGTGTCGGGAAAGTACCGAAATAGTTAAAAAATAGGGTTCAGAATTTGTGAAGAGCGGGCCTGCTTGTGGAACGTAGGGCGGCCCCGCCGCGAGGTTTCCCGCTGCGAGGCCGCTCGTGATCTACGCCGTGGTTTGTCGCAGACGTTTCTACTTCGCAAACAAGTTCTTGAGGTTGAACTCGGCCTGGACGGTACGGAGCATGAGGTCGGTGTCGTCGAGGCCCAGGTGCTGCTCGTTGGCGTCGGCGGCGAGGGTTCCACGGCGGCGCGCCCAGTTCTCGAGCGCAGCGGGCGCGGACTCGCGGGGGAGCGAGCGCACGTCGGCGTCCAGGCTGCGGCAGATCTGGCGCGAGTCGATGACGATGATCTTGCCTGCACGGCGTGCCTCGGCGTAACCGTCCAGATGAATTTTGAACCAGCTGTCCTCGAAGGCGGCATTGTGCGCCATATAGGGATACTTCTTCATGAGCTTGAGCAACTGCTTCTGCAGCTCCTTGTTCTCGCGGAACGGCTTTTTGCCATCGATGTCGTCCCAGGTGATGTGATGGATGTTCGAAAGCGGCACATCCTCGCCGCGGTAGATGTCGGGCAGGCCGCAGTAGTGTGCCTCGGCGTCATGCGGCACGGCGTCGCTGGTGAGATCCATGATTTCCCAGCCCACGTTGATGATATAGCCGCGCTCGGGCGCACGACCGGTGGTCTCGATGTCGATGCCCAGCACCGTGCCTTGGATGGGCTTGCGGGCATAGGCCACGCCGAGTGCGTCGCGGTCACCGCGGATCTCGCGCATAACGGACGCGGCGGTACGCTTTTGCATCTTGCCGATGGCGGCGCAGGTGTCGGCGTCGGACAGGCCGCGCGAGAGCGTCGCGGGCGTCACGTTGCGCAGGCGCGCCTCGCCAATCTGGTCGCACAGGTCGCGGTTGCGGTCGGCCAGGTCGCGCACAGTGGCAAAGTCGAAGCCGGGGTCGCCCTCGGCGGTAAAGTACTCGGTCTCGAGCACCTTGAGGGCCTCCTCGCCCTTCTGACGCTCGGACTCCATGGCGCCGTGGTCGCCGTAGATAAACATGGGGATAAACGGCTGGCGTTCGTATTCGAGTGCTTGCGAAACATTCATATGCTGCTCCTTGGACGGGCCGCGTCGCGCGGCTCGGGGTTACTGAGTTGTGGCGAGATGATAGTTTACCATGGGCAACTATTGGCACCGCGCCCGGGACAACTACAATACCCTAGTTGACCGCTAGGACTTTTACAATGCTGCCGAAAGACACGAAAGGTTCCATCCGTCATGGATTTACTGATAGATATTCTGCTCGACGCCGGCAAGGACACGCTGTCGCTGGTGCCGTTTTTGTTGGTGACGTATCTTGCCCTCGAGACGCTTGAGCACGTTGCTGGCGACCGCGTCAACGGCGCTATCAAGCGTGCCGGCGCCGCGGGTCCCGTGGTTGGCTCGCTGCTGGGCATAGTGCCGCAGTGCGGATTTTCGGCCATGGCAGCAACGCTGTACGCCGGTCGTGTCGTGACGCTGGGCACGCTGGTTGCCGTGTTCCTCTCGACCTCCGACGAGATGTTGCCGCTGTTACTCGCCGAGCAAGTTCCCGTGCAGACCATGGCGATGCTGCTCGCCTCGAAGGCGCTGATCGCTCTGGTCACGGGCTTTATCGTGGATGCGGCTATCCGCGGCCTTCGTCGTAATGCCCGCGCGCATGCGGCGATTCGCCGTACCGTGCTGGGGACCGCTGCCAATCCGGCTCATGTGAGCTGCGCGCACGACGACCATACCGGAGGTGACATCATTGACGAGGTGGCCGAGGCGGGCGTAAGTGCCGATCACATCCACGAGCTGTGCGAGCGCGATCATTGCGGCTGTGATGAAGACGAGGACGAGCACGGGCACGACCACGGCAACGACCATGGTCACGCGGACGAGCACGAGCACCACCACGGTCACAGCCACGATCACTCCCACGAAGGGGCGCCTGTCCTGTCGATCATCCGCAGCGCGATCTCGCACACCGTGCAGGTGTCGGTATTCATTTTCCTGGTGACGTTGATTCTGGTCGCCGTCCTCGAGACCTTTGGCGAGTCCGCAATCGAGCAGTTCCTGCGCGGCAATGAGACGCTCGCCGTCCTGGGCTCGGCGCTTGTCGGTCTGATCCCCAACTGCTCTGCTAGCGTCGTTATTACGCAGTTGTACCTCGAAGGTGCGCTGCAGCTGGCGCCGATGCTCGCCGGCACGCTCATTTCCGCCGGCGTGGGCTACCTGGTGCTGTTCCGTACCAACCGCAGCGCTCGCGAAAACGCCGTGTTCCTTGTCATGATGTACGTTATCGGCGCCGGCTGGGGCCTCATCCTCTCCGCCTGTGGTCTCTAAGCCCAAAAATCTACCTTGGTTAGTGCAGCAGATCGGTGAGGTTGCGTTTAAAGCGGGCGCGGTCTTCGCTGGTGAAGGCTGCCGGACCGCGGGTGCGTCCCCCGGCGCGGCGCACCTTCTTTTCCTCGTGGCGAATAAACAGTTGCATGTCGATGGTCGCCTTATCGTAGACGCGCCCGCGCACGCCGATGGCGGCGGCATCGCGTCCGAGCACCATGCTCGCCAGGCCTATGTCTTGTGTCACGACCACGTCGCCAGCCTGCAAGCGCTCGACAATGGCAAAGTCGGCGCTATCGGCTCCCACACTCACATCGAGCGCCGTGACCCAAAAGCCCCGACGCGCATGCTCGGCGTCGCGCGGATCGTCGCGACGAATGTGCCGCTCCAGGTTTTGCGTGCTGTTGCCGGCAATCACTACGGCAACGCCCGCCCTCCGCGCGCAGTCGATTGACTCGCGCGTGACCGGGCAGGCGTCGGCATCAATAAAAAGCGTCTTTGGCATCTAGTGCACCAGTTTGCCAAACTGAATGGCGCGAACAATCAACGTCACGCCAAACACCAGCAGCGCGGCGCCGCTAAAGATGACGAGCATCTTGGCCGACCACAGCGGATAGATAAACACGAACATGCCCGCGATGATGGAGAGCGCGCCGCTCAGGATGGCGAGGGCGCGGTTAGACGAAAGCTCGGACTCCAGAATCGACATGACACCTTCGACGATCCAGCCAAAGCCGGCGACGACCACCACGAGCGTGGTGAGCGTCGCGGTCGAGAAGGCCTGGTTGCGCAGGATTATGACGCCGCCCAGAATGATGAGCAGGTTGGCGATGATGCTCGTAACGCGCCAGCCGGTGGGCAGCAGCGGCTCGAAAACAGCGGTAAACAGCCTGATCGCGGCCGTGATCACAAAGTAGAAGCCCAAGACGGTCGTTAGGAAGACGAGGGACTTGGCGGGCGCAAACAGCAGTGCGATGCCGGCGACGAGCGCTAAGACGCCCGTGATGGCGTAAATCCAGCGCACGGCCTTGACGGCCTTGTCTGCCATGCTTTTCTCGTCAAATCCAAACGCGCTCGATTGCTTGTCGTCGTTCTTAAAGATGCCCATGATGTCTCCTTTCCGTGCGGCGTAAGCCGTAGATCTTGCAACCAGTATCGCCCAAGGGCACCGTAACGTGGGGCGGAAAGGGCGAATGGGAGCCTCACCTTCCCGAATTGTTATCTTTGTTCCCGTTTGGATGTGGGATATTCAACAGATGTAGAACATTGCGGCTCTGTTCGTTATTGCCTACGTTTTAGGTTAGATTTTCTTAAGGACAATTGGCTTTTATTGAGGGGTCCCTATGAACGAAACAGCTCCCGCGGCGCCGGCGAGCGCCGAGTCGATGGCAAAGCAGGGTTGCGAAAAGCTTGGCCTGGACACGTTTGACGCACTGGTCCGTCGCGCCCGCACGTGCCGTCGCTTTGACGAGTCCATGCGCGTGCCGCGCGAGTTTTTGCTCGAGCTGGCGGAGCTGGCGCACCTGGCTCCCTGTGGTGCCAATGCTCAGCGCCTGCGCTTTCATGTGGTGAGCGGTGCGGAGGACTGCGCGCGCGTGTTTGACGAGCTCGCGTGGGCCGGTGCACTCAAGGACTGGCCGGGTCCCGATGAGGGCGAGCGCCCGACCGGCTACATCGCGATTCTTGCGGAGCGCGCTGTTCCGGGTAAGCCCGCCGCGCCCATCACCGAGGTCGACACCGGCATTGCCGCCCAGACGATGATGCTCGCCGCTCGCAGCGCCACGCCCGAGGTGGCGGCATGCATGTTCAAGGCCTTTACGCCCCGCGCGATTGCTGCCATGGGGCTCGATAACGACAAATACGAGCTCAAGCTGATCATGGCTTTTGGCGTGCCAGCCGAGACGCAGGTGATCGATGCGATCGACTCCAACCCGGATGGCTCTATCAATTACTGGCGCGATGAGGCGCAGGTGCATCACGTGCCCAAGCGTCCGCTTGCCGACGTGCTGCTGTAGTTGCGCGGCGCGGTTCGATGACGGCAAAACCACCACAAAGGTGCCTGTCCCCTTTGTGGTGGTGCGAGGGGAGGGCGTGTGGCCGATCTGTATTTGGTGCGGCACGGGCAGACCGAGCTTAATGTGAAGAACATTTTGCAGGGCTGGCACGATTCGCCGTTGACGGCGCGCGGGCGCGAGCAGGCGCTGGCGACGCGTGCGGCGTTCGAGGACCGCGGCGTGACCTTTGACCATGTGTATTCGTCTCCGTTGGGGCGGGCGCGGTGTACGGCCGAGCTTATCGTTGTCGAGGCTCGTTCCATAGAGCTGGTCGATGAACTGCGCGAGTGGCATTTGGGCTCGCTGGAGGGTACATCAAATCGCAAGATGCCGCCGCAGCCCTGGGGCGATTATCCGGTGGCCTTTGGTGGCGAGTCGGAAAGTGAGCTTCGCGCACGTATGGTCGCGGCGCTGTCCCGCATCATGTCCCGACCCCGGCACGACTGCGTGCTGGCCGTCTCCCACGGCTCAGCCTGCCAGGAGTTTCTTAGATGCGTGGCCGGCGGGGGAGAGCAACCCGACAACGGTGCCGTGCTTCATTTTGGCTATTGCGACGGGGCGTTTTCGCTCTTGGATTGGTAACAAACGAAAGGACCCCCTATGAATAAAGACCTGTATCTGGTCCGTCATGGCCAGACGATATTTAACCTCAAGCGCATTATTCAGGGCTGGAGTGACTCGCCGCTTACGCAGCTGGGATGCGACCAGGCCGCGCGTGCCGGCATGTTCTTGCGTGCGCGCGGCATTGAGCCCGACCACGCCTACGCCTCCACGCTTCATCGCACCGAGCAGACTATCGCCAACTTGTGGCCGGGCTTGGCGTACGAGCGCCTGGACGGCCTGCGCGAGTGGTTCTTTGGCGACTTTGAGGCCGAGCGCGTGATGCTCATGCCCGAGCGCCCGTGGCGCGACTTCTATTGCCAGTTTGGCGGCGAGGGCCAGATGCGGGTGCGCGAGCGCATGGTTGCGACGTTGACCGAGCTTATGCAGCGTCCGGACCATACGTGCGTGCTCGCGGTAAGCCACGGCTCGGCTATCAAGGAGTTCATGGACCACGTGAAGGGTGCGGCGGCAGACGAGCGCGACCGCGTTCCGGGCAATTGCTCGGTGTTGCACTTTGCGTTTGATGATGCGACGGATACGTTTGAACTGGTTGAGATCTTTACGCAGGAAGACTACGCGCGCGAGCTGGGGCTTGAGCCGCTCGTGGCGGCAGCAGGCCCGCAGCGGGGGTAGCGCGGACGTGGCGATGCGGATCGCCGACATCATTGCTCGATGTGAAAGGGGCGGGGATGCATGCGCATGTATCCCCGCCCCTTGTTTGTTGAGCTATCGAGTCTTTGTGCTGGGCGTTTAGACTCTGTTAGAACCGTGCGATCTGGTGGGTGAGCAGGCCCGTCGGGACCTGCGGTGCGGCGCCGCTGACCTGCGCGGCGGGGAAGAGTGCGGCAACGGTAAAGTTGAACGGCTCCTTGCCGGTGTACGTTCCGGCGGCACGGGCCTCATCGGCCAGCAGCTGCGATGCCCCAGCCAGCGCGGCGGCATAGGCGGAGTCGTCTGCCGGCGTCGGCTCCGGTGCTTGGTCGAGCATGGCTCGGATGGCGGCAACGGCGTCCTCGCGCTTGACCTCCCACACACGGTGCGTAATGCCGGCGGGGTCAGTGACGGCATAGAGCGACGCGCCTTCTTTGGCGGCGCCGAGGATGATATCCATGACGCGCGAGGCCTCGTAGGCGAGCGACACGGGACGAGGCTGCACCTTGAGCTCGGCGATTGCACGGGCGGCGGCGAGTGCGTCGACGTTCTCGGCGGCAGCCTCGTCGCTGCCCGTCAGCACGCTAACCGGGCAAATCGCTACGACGCCCGTCACGCGACCTGGCTCGCCCGAGCATTCGTACACGTAATACGCCGCGCCTGGATCCTTGAGCATCAGGCCGTCGGCGATGGCGCCGCGCAGGGCGTCGTTGCCGCTCAAGATGCCGCCCATCGCAGGCAGCGCTTCGAGCACGCGGTCCTGAGCCGGGCGGATGCAGGGAAACGGAAGTGCTTTCATGGACGGTCCTAACGCGCGAGTTGGTTTGTTCGCGGCTTATTATGCCCCAACTTGGCCGCTTGCGTCCCAGAGCGTGTTGTCGGCAAGCGCGATGAGCACGTTTTGGCAGCGAACGATATCGGCATGGGGCACATACTCGTTGGGCTTGTGCGCGAGCGCGAGCGAGCCGGGGCCGTAGCTCATGCAATTTCGGTTACCTGTCTTGCCGGCAATGACGGCGGTGTCAGTGTAGCCGGTAAAGAAGCCGACGGTCGTGTCCGCGCCCGTCACGTTATCAGCGGCACGTTTGAGTGCAGCTAGAAGGGGAGAGCCTGGGTCGCGCTCGATGGCAGGGCGGTCGCCCGTCACGGTATAGCTGCCATGGCAACCGGGAACCGCGGCCTCAGCAGCGACAATGGCCTGCTCGACCATGTTGATCGCGGCGGCCGTGTTGGTCGGCGGCGTTAGGCGCATATCGACCCAGACCTTGGCGTGGTCGGGCACGACATAGGGACGGTAGCCACCCTCGATCTGTCCAAACGTGATGGTCGATGGCCCCAGCTCATCATGCACGGGCAGCGCCGCGAACGCATGGCGCAGCGCGCAGACGGCCTCGGCCATGGCGGCGACGGCATCCGCGCCCTTCCAGGGCTGGCTCGCGTGCGCCGTGACGCCGGTCATCTCAATCTCGAACCACGTGCGACCCTTGTGCGCCACCTGAATCTGCCCGTCGGTGGGCTCGGTGTCCAGCACCCATTCGCGCGAGCCGACCCAGCCGGCATCGATGGCCGCCTCGGACCCGCGCATAAAGTCCTCCTCGTCGACCGAGCAGATGAGCGAGAAGCCGCGGCGGGGCAGTGCGCCCTCTGCCGCTACACGCTCGAGTGCGTGGACAAGCGCGGTAATGGCGCAAGCCAGGCCACCCTTCATGTCGCAGGCGCCCCGGCCATAGAGTTTGTCGTTGCGCACAACCGCCCCAAGCGGTGCGATGTCCGCGTCCCAGCCGTCGCCCAAGGTGACGGTATCCATATGGCAGATATAGACCAGCCGTGGCTCGTCGCTCAAACCGGGCACGGTGACCATAAGGTTGCGGCGTCCGGGGAGCACCTCGAGCTCCTCGACCCGTATGGCATCGAGTGTCGGGTGGTTCAACCGTGCCAGCCGTTTCTCAACCAGCGCCTTGATATATCGCTCAATTTCATCCTCATACGCGCCCGGGTCTGAGCTGTCGATCCGCACAAGCTCCTGCGCAAGCCGCCAGGCAAGGTCCTCGTCAACCATATGCAACCTCACAATCAGTCTGCTTTCCAAACCGATTGTAAGCCTCCTGAGAGATCCGCGGCGTGCGCGCAGCAGTATTTACCGTTCGCAGGCCGAGCCAGCGCGTTTGCCGTCCGAGCGGGTTCACAAACGGCGCAGTGGGTACGTAGCCGTTATGGACGACATGCTGTGCGACATATCCGCCTTTCGGTATCACCGGATACCTCCACAGGTCTTGGCGATAATGCCGGACCTGCCCGATTCTGCGGACGATCCGCGCAGGGAGCGCCTTTGTGAGCATCCGCTCGTCGCGCATTTCCTGGGCACCCCGTTACACGTGTTGGCGCAGGGTGCCTGCGGGCGCAAGGGCGATCGCATTGTCAGGCATGTTCGGAACGGGGAGAGGCCGTTTGATTCCATGCGGCAGACAGAGTTTGGCCTCGATGTCGCGTCCCCGCTCTTTACCCTGCTGACCCTGGCCTCCTCGGTCTCAAACGAGCGTCTGATCATGTGCATGTATGAGATGTGCGGCACCTTTGCTGTGTGCAAGATTGCGCCTCGGGTAAAGTCGGCGCTTAAGCAGACATACGGGGATCGGTGGGGCGACGCGCGGTTGGGCTGGGAAAACGTAAAGGATGTCTCGGGGAATCCAACAGACTTGTGGAAACGACCTCCCTTGATCGAGCTCTCTGAACTTACAGAGTACGTCGATAAGATCCGGGGGCTCCGCGGCGCTAAATCGTTCACGCGTGCCGCGAAGTGCATTACGGGGGTGGCGGCATCGCCGCTCGAGGTCCAGGCTTCGATGCTGTTTGGCCTTACGAGGTTGCGCGGCGGCGAAGGGCTGCGCCTTACCAATAACGTCGAGATTCGTATGACGCGCAGCGCCCGCCTGATTTCGGGACTTGATAGGCGCTATGCCGATATCCTGCTGGCAAATAAGGACGGCAGCCGAGAGTGCCTTGTTGAATGCCAAGGCAAAGCTATTCACGGATCCATAGAATCCAAGATCGCGGACTCCGATCGAACGACTGCCCTGCAAGCGATGGGATATCCCGTCGTTCTGATGACTTATGGTCAGCTGGCCGACTCCGATGCCTTCCGCGTGGTGATGGAGCTCATCATGTCCTATCTCGATGCGCCGTTGAAAGACAAGACACCGCGGCAGCAGGAGCTTGAACGGCGGCTTCGTGAGGAGATTTTTATCGATTGGGCGGGAATGTAGTCGTGCGGGTGGAGAACGGTCGCGCGAGCTAGAGTTTTGGGCGCGAAAAAGGCTTCAGTTTCGTCTTGGAAGGGCTTTAATAATGCTACTCAGAACAAGTTGTTTCGGAAAATGGACAGTCAACTTGGATCTGGTATATAGAGATTGATCTTTACCTACTAAAGCCCCTGATAAAGCTTTTCATCAGAGCAGGTGCGCTCAGTGATTTGGGTATGACCATCGATTATCCGAAAAAACTTGTTCTGGGTAGCATTTTCAAAACCAGCCGGAGCAACGAAATCGGCTCCCGTTTCGTGAAAACGGGGGCCGAATGGGCTTCATGGCCTGCCTGGCAGGTTTGGTGCCGGCGCTATTTGATCACGCGCACGCGATACATCGACGGAATCTGCTTGAGCGCCTCGATGGTGCTGCTGTCCAGGTGCTCGTCCGTGTCGAACATGGTGTAGGCGTTCTCGCCAGCGGACTCGTTGGTCATACGCTGCACGTTGGCGTTGTCCTTGGCCAGGATGGCCGTGATCTGGCCGATCATGTTGGGCACGTTGGCGTGCAGGCAGGCGATGCGGCTCGCGGCGCGCGCCTTGCCCATGCTGCAGGCGGGGTAGTTGACGCTGTGCGCGATGTTGCCGTTTTCCAGGTAATCCTTGAGCTCGCTGATGGCCATATCGGCACAGTTGGCCTCGGCCTCGCCGGTACCGGCGCCCGAGTGCGTGGTGATAAACGTATTGGGCATCTTGACCGTCTTGGGCGTGGCAAAGTCGCAGCTAAACCAGCTGAGCTTGCCCTCGCGCAGGGCAGCGTCGACGGCGTCCTCGTCAATGATGGTCTCGCGCGCGTAGTTGATGAGGACAGCCCCCGGGGCCAGCAGGTCGATCTGCTCGGTGCTGATCATGCCGATGGTGTCGGCCTTGCTGGGCACGTGCACGGTGAGGTAGTCGCAGCTGCGGCACAGATCCTCGAGCGTGCCTACGCGCTGCACTTCGCGGCTCAGCACCCATGCGTGCTCAACGGAAATGAACGGATCGTAGCCGTAGACGTCCATGCCCAGATCGACGCAGGCGTTGGCGACCTTGGAGCCCACGTTGCCCAGGCCGATGACGCCGATGCGCTTGCCCTTGAGCTCGCGGCCCACAAAGGCCTTCTTGGCCTTCTCGGCATCGACCTGGATCTCGGGGTCGTCGGCGTTGTCGCGCACCCAGTTCATCGACTGCACTACGCCGCGGCTCGAAAGCACCAGCATGCCCAGGACGAGCTCCTTGACGGCGTTGCTGTTGGCGCCGGGGGAGTTAAAGACGACGACGCCTTTCTTGGCGTACTCCTCGATGGGGATGTTGTTGACGCCGGCGCCGCAGCGGGCGATGGCGCGGATGCCCTCGGGCAGCTCGTAGCCGTGCAGGTCGGTGGAACGCATCAGGATGGCGTCGGCCTCCTCGGCGGTGCTTACAAACTCGTAGCCCTCGCCAAACTCGACTTTGCCGTCTTTAGTGATGTCGTCGATGGTCTTAATCTTACGCATGGAAAAACTCCTTAGCAGGTTTTGATCTAAGCAGGGCGGTCTGAGGTGGCTGGTCGGCCCGCGTGTTGCGGGCTAGTTAGATCGCGGACTCAAACTATGCTGCGCTTCGAAGTCCTTCATGTACGTGGCCAGCGCCTGCACGTCCTCCATGGTGACGGCGTTGTACACGCTGGCGCGCATGCCGCCCACCAGGCGATGGCCCTTGACGTTTTGGATCTGGCGCTCTGCCGCGCCCGCAACAAAGGCGGCGTCGAGGTCGGCATCGCCGGTGCGGAACGTGACGTTGGCGATGGAGCGGCTGCCCTCCTGCGCGGTGCCGTGGAATAGTTTGCTGTTCTCGAGCAGGTCGTAGAGCAGGTTGGCCTTGGCCCAGTTGCGCTCGGCCATGGCGGCAAGTCCGCCGGCCTCCTCGACCCAACGGAACACCTTGTCGCACACGTAGATGCCAAAGGTGTTGGGCGTGTTGAGCATGGAGCCCTTGGCGGCCTGGGTCTTAAGGTCCATGTACTGCGGCGTCTGCGCAAAGGCCGGACCGTCGGCGATCAGGTCGTCGCGCACGATGACCACGGTGACGCCGGCGGCGCCGGCGTTTTTCTGAGCGCCGGCGTAGATGAGTCCGTAACGCTCGACGTCGAGCGGCTGCGACAAAAAGCAGCTCGAGACATCGGCGACCAGCGGCACGCCGCCGCAATCGGGCAGCTCGTGGAACATGGTGCCAAAGATGGTGTTGTTCTGGCAGATGTAGACGTAGTCGAGCCCGTTGCCTGCGGCCTCGGCGGCAATGCGCGCGTTGACGTCGTCCATGTCGGGGATGCGGTCGAAATTGGTGTCCTCGGAGCTCGCGAGCAGCACGGCCTCGCCGTACTTGGCGGCCTCCTTGTATGCCTTGTTGGCGAAGTTGCCGGTCACGACGTAGCCGGCGCGGCCGCGGCGCATGAGGTTCATGGGGATGCCCGCAAACTGCAGCGTGGCGCCGCCCTGCAAAAATAGGACACGGTAGTTGTCGGGGATGCTCAGCAGGCGGCGCAGGGTTGCCTCGGCGTCGTCGATGATCTGCTGGTACATGCTAGATCGATGGCTCATCTCGAGCACGGACATGCCGCAACCGCGGTAGTCCATCATCTCGTCGGCGATCTCGGCGAGCACGCTTGTAGGCAGCGCGGCCGGGCCAGCTGAGAAGTTGTGCACACGTGCCATCTTCTAGTTCCCCCTCGTAGTCGTTTGAACGTTCGGGATACTTTAGCACAGTGGAGCGCCAGGCGCGACCGCATCACGGTAAAACCCGAGTGTGCCGCTATGATTTACAGGATGGTTACATGGGGGAGGGCGACCTTACCTGATGGCTCGCATCCGATCTGCCTCTGCCTTTGCTTGTTTCCAGGGGCGCACGCGACTGTTGGTGAGGTCGTCGTAGCCACGCGTGATGGCACGTTGAATGTGATCTTCGTGTTCCTGAATGGTGGTTAGTGCGCGCGTCTGATCGGAAATAGGCTTTACGACAGGCATACGAAACTCCTTACATAGAAGCATATGTATAACTCTATGTTGAGTGTAGCGGAGGATGGCGTTGGGCGTGTGCGTGCCTGCATTCGTAAGCGCGGTTGTCTGGCAAGTGTGATTTGGGGCGACCTCGTCAAAGCTTCTGAGCTGCGAAAATGACCGTTAACCGGATTAAATTTTGTTGCTCAACATTTGACACTCTGGGCGTGGTAACTTTTTTACCAACAGGTATGATTATTGTCATGTGCGCCGCGCCTGCCTGCCGGGTTGCGGCGCACTTGTGACAGCCTTTGACACCCTTGGAGCGTGTACTGTGGATGTAACCACAAAAAGCGTTCGGGGGGGGGGGGCTCACCCGCGAGCAATTCCTCCCGCATGAGATGCGCATCGTCGCTGCCCTTCGTATGCAGGGCGCAAGCGACGAGCAGGTCATTGTGCGCGTAAAGAGCGAGAACCTCTTTCAATATCCCACGGAGCGCATGGTCGCCAACCGCGCAACCGTGTGCCTTCGCCGCCTTGACGCCATGGTGCCCACGGACGCCGTATGCGCCGCGCGCGGCATCGACCCCAAAACCGCCGTCGAGGCTGCGTCATCCCTAACCAGGCTCATGGCATCCGGCACTCCCACGCAGGCGGACCAGGCCATCTTCTACAGCATGATCTGCCGCTACGATATCGTGCGCGAGCTCGTGCTCGTCGAGGTAGGGGAGCGCCTACAAAACTTCGATTATGCCTTTACGGCGGTTGACCTCAACGCCTTTATGACACGCTTTACCACGGAGTATCCGGACGCGGCCCGCTGGACTGAGGCCACGGTCAAGCGCATTAAGGGCTCGCTCCGCCAGACGCTCCGCCATGCCGGCCTTATCGGCGAGGGCCAGGGCCCGGAGTCCGAGCGCCTGTCACCACTCTTCCTCGATTCCGATGTCGAGCGAGCCTTGGTTCAGCTGGGCGAGCAGTCGCTTATCGCGGCCCTTACCGGCAGGGCGGTGATGTAGCGTGGCTCCCGTCAAAAGCGCCGTCGACCCTGTTATCACCCCGGCGACCGATCTCACCACCAATATCGGCATCCATTCCCGCAAGAGCGTCGTGGCGGCGCATGTCCGCTCCGAGCGCGTCTGTCAGGAATTTGAGCGCCGTGCGCAGCTTCTGCGCGAGTGCCTGTGCAGCGAGGACTTTTTGGCCAACAAGGGCATAGGCAATGAGATCGGCTTCCACACCTTTTGCTATGACCCCGCGCTGGAGTTTGAGGCGCGTGCATTATTTGACACCCTTTCACGCGATGCCGAGGCCGACAAGCTTCCGTGCACGCTCAAGGTCGTGAACCTTTACGACGCCGTGCTGGCAATTCTCGAAAAGCGCCGTGTCCTCAAGGCTATCCCGCACCAAGAGGAGCGCCGCGGTACCCAGCGCGTGCTCGAGGACGTGGCCAAGTTCGCCTCGCCCGAGAAAGTCGCCGCGTACATCCTTGAGCAGACCGAGCCGCACGCGCCTGGAGACGTCGTTCTCCTCACCGGCGCGGGCGAGGTTTTCCCGTTCTTTCGCATACACACGCTTCTCCACTGCATGCTTGCGGATTTTGATGAGGTGCCTGTGGTCGCCGCCTATCCGGGCAGTTTCAACGGCTCTTCTTTCCAGCTCTTTAACCGTCTGCCGGCCGACAACTACTACCGCGCCATCGATATCTCGTAAGCACGCCTCCCCGCAGACAAGTCCCTGCCGCCAGTAGCAACCCTTTGCCATAACGTTCCCAAACCCAAAGGAGCACCCATGGACAACACGATCATTCGCGACCTCTTTGCAAAAGACATCAACCGCTCCATCAACGGCGTGGTCAAGGTCCAGGATTCAAAAGATGGGTCCATCCGCCAGGAGCTTGACGAGTACGTGGTGACGCGCGAGTTGCAGGGGCACTTTGCCACGTTCTTCAAGGCCTACGGCGATGCCATCGATGCGCGCACCGACAAGATCGGCGTGTGGATCAGTGGTTTCTTCGGTTCCGGTAAATCGCACTTCCTCAAGATGCTGAGCTACCTGCTCGAGAATCGCCAGATCGGCGGCAAGAGCGCCATCCGCTACTTTGACGGCAAGATCGTCGACCCCATGGTCGCGGCTGCCATGGAGCGCGCCTGCTCGGTGCCCACGCAGGCCATCCTCTTTAACATCGATAGCAAGGCGGGTCAGTGGAAGCAGGGCGATACGGCTCCCACGGCGCTGCTTCGCGGCTTTGAGCGCATGTTCTACGAGGCGCGCGGCTTCTACGGCGAGGACCTAAAGCTTGCAAAGCTCGAGGACCACATCGATTCCCTGGGCAAGACCCAGGAGTTCCGCGAGGCCTTTGAGCGCGTCAACGGCGAGTCCTGGCTCCAGACCCGCGACACCTACAGCTACTTTGAGGACGACGTCGTCGAGGTGCTGCAGAGCGTGCTCGGCATGAGCAAAAAGGCCGCATGGAACTGGCTTGAGGGTTCTGAGGACGAGGTTTTGGCCCCCGATGTCTTTGCCAAAAAGGTCAAGGACTACGTAGACGCTCAGGCAGCGGCCCACGGCGGCAACTACCGTTTGCTCTTTATGGTCGACGAGGTGGGTCAGTTTATTACAAACGACCGGGATCCAAGCCTTATGTTGAGTCTTCAGACCATCGTCGAGGAGCTGGGTGCCGCCTGCGGTGGCCGCGTGTGGGTGATGGTCACGAGCCAGGAGGCCATCGACAACCTGAGCCTGCCCGTGGGCAACGACTTTTCAAAGATCCAAGGCCGCTTCAATACCCGCCTTTCGCTCTCCAGCTCCAGCGTGGACGAGGTCATCCAGCGCCGTGTGCTCGAGAAGACCGCACCGGCGGCCGATATGCTTGCACAGGTCTACGAGCAAGACGCCGCCGTCCTCAAAAACAACTTTACCTTTGAGGGTGGCTCGCGCTCCGACCTTGCCGGCTTCGCCAACTCCAAGGATTTTGTGGCCAGCTACCCGTTTGTGGGCTACCAGTTTAAGCTTCTGCCCGACGTGATGACCGAGGTACGCAAGCACGGTGTTAAGGCCAAGCACATGTCCACGGGCGAGCGCTCCATGCTGAGCGCGTTTCAGGAGAGCGCTCAGGCCATCCAGCATGACCAGACCGGTGCACTTGTGCCGTTCTGGCGCTTCTTCAACACTATCTCCAAAGACCTTGAGCACGGCATCAACCAGGTGGTCGATCGCGCGGTCCGCGCGGCCGAGGACGCAAAGGGCCTTGAACCCTACGACGTTCAGGTGCTCAAGCTCCTGTACCTGATTCGTTACATCGGCTACGTCAAGGCCACGGTCGAGAACATCTCCATCTTCATGATAGACGGCCTCGACGTGGACAAGCGCGCCCTCAAGGACCGCGTCAAGGAGTCCCTTGCCCGTCTGGAGCGCGAGAACTACGTGGCGCGCCAGGGCGATACCTATAGCTTCCTCACCGACGAGGAGCAGGAGATGGCGCAGGAGATCGCACACACCCCGATCGATAACGCGCAGGTGATCGAGTCTATCAAAAAGCGTCTGTTCGACAGCATCTATACCGCGCGCAAACTCAACCGCGGGGCCAACGACTTTCCGTTTGACCGCTATGTGGACGGCTCAATCCACGGTACCAGCATGGGCGGCATGGAGCTTTACGTGGCGACTATGGCGAGCGACCTGGGCCGTGCGGACGATACCGAGCTGGCCTTGGCTTCTTCGGGCAAAGCCATCGTGGTCTTGAGCGACGAGGTGGATTATTGGGAGACGCTCGTCAACGCTGCCAAGATCCGTAAGTACGCCAAGACGCGAAATCTCCAGGAGCTTCAGCCGAGTACGCGCCAGATCGTCGAGTCCAAGATGCGCGAGGCGGCCTATAACGAGAAGGAGGCCGATACCCTTTTGAGCGAGGCTGTGCTCCACGCACGTTGCGCAGTCAACGACCGCATGGTTGAGGTCCGCGCGGCCAAGCCCGCCCAGGTCTTTGAGCAGGTGCTGGCGCAGCTGTGCGATGTGGTCTTTGAAAAGGCCTACTATATCGGCGCGCCGGTCACGAGCGATTCCGATATTCGCTCTACTCTGGTGGGCAACGTTCAAGTGGGGCTCGCTGGCATGGATGCAGGTAACACGCGTGCGCTCAAAGAGGTCGAGGACTACCTCAAAGTGCAGCACCAGCGCCACCTGGATACCGCTATGGGCGATATCCAGCGCCAGTACCAGCAAAGGCCCTTTGGCTGGCGCGAGGTCGACATCGCAAATGTGGTGGCGCAGCTTGTGGTGGAGCAGCGCGCGCAGGTGCTGTTTGGCGGTCAGACGGTTCAAGCTAACGACAGCCGCATGGTGGCGCTCCTGCGCAAGGATGCCGATAAGGCCCAGGTGCGCTTGCGCATGCGCATGAGCGACCGGTTGCTGCGCGCCACGGGCGAACTCATGTGTGACCTGTTTGATCTCAAGACCGTGCCCTCCAACGAGGATAGGCTCGTGGTCGAGCTCAAGGAGCGCCTTGAGGACTTGCGCGAGTCGTGCCTCGCCATAGCACGCGACTACTATACGGGCATCAAACCGCTCTATCCGTATCCTGGCGAGGGCGAGTGCGAGAAGATGCGCTCTGAGGTCGTCGACGTTCTTAAGGACCAGAGCGAGTCCGAGGCGTTCTTGACCACGTTCACCAAGCATGAGGAGCGTTTGCTCGATGCCAAGGAAGACTTTGACAAGGTGGTTGAGTTCTTCGAGTCCAATCAACGAACAGCGTTTGACCACGCCAGGGATTTCTTGAACCGCACCGAGGGTATCGAGTATGCCTCCGATGACATTCCCGGTGCGGTGGAGAACGTGGCAAAGGTTCGTGAGATCCTCAAAGATCCCAAGCCTTACGGCCGTATTAAAAATCTGCAGCCGCTTATGGATCCCGTCGAGGATGACATGAAAAAGCTGTTGGGCATCCGCCGCAATGAGTTTTTGTGTCGCATCGAGAGCGATCTGCAAGACCTGCGGGCGCAGGCCGAGAGCCAAAAGGGCTTTGTCAATCAGGCCAAGGATGCCATAGCAGACGCCGGCACCAAATACGAGTCGTTCAAAAACCGTGCCCACAACGCTCAAAGTCTCAACGAACTGAGCGTTGTTGCAACTAACTGGGGCGACTGGCTCAGTGCGGCGGCCAACGAGATGTACGACGCTGTGGATGAGGCCCGCGTGCGTATGGACAACGAGCGCCGCACCACCGAGGTCATGAGTACGGGCGAGGTGGTCAAGAAGGTCTCCAACAAGGGCGGCGCATCGTCTGCTCCCGTGCCCGCGCCCAAGCCCCAGCGCAAGATCAAGACTGTGCGCCGCGCCGATCTGGCCAAGCCGAGTCGTCTCTTGTCCGCAGAGGACGTGGAGCGCTACGTGGACGACCTGCGCTCCCGCCTTATGCAGGCACTCGCTGCAAACGACGAGATCCGTATCAACTAACCCGCGGAGCCGCCGGTGCCAAAGCGCGCACCGGTGGCTTATGGCGTTTAGAAAGGCTCATCAACCATGAACGATTCTGCTCTTAAGAGCTTCTGCACCTGGGCCCGTACGGAGCTCATCAAAGGCGTGGAGGCGCAGATGGTGCGCTACGGCATCACCGAACCTGCACCCGCGCCCGTTGGGTCCGAGACCGTCAACGGCCTGCCCCTAAGTCCGGCTGAGATTGAGCAACGCGACGAACTGCTGCGCATGCAGGCGGAGGTGGGTCACGAGGCGCTGCGCGACCGTGCGGCCTACACCTGGTTCAACCGCATCGTGGCCATTCGCTTCATGGATGCACGCGGATGGCTTCCCAGCCGTATGCGCATGCTAAGTCGTGCGGACGGCAGCCATGGCAGCGAGGCCGTGGAGAACGCACTGGACGTGGAAATAACGACGGCCGATACCGATCGCATAGCCGAGCTCAAGATGGCGGGCTTGGATGAACCGTTGTGGCGCTACCTGTTTGTTGCTCAGTGCGAGGAGCTTGCCGATTGCCTGCCGGGCGTCTTTGAACGCGTGGGCGGAGCCATGGAGCTGCTGTTGCCCCAGGGCCTCATGATGGCTGACAGTGTGGTGGGCAAACTCAATGCCGTCCTCACTGACGAGGACTGGCGCGAGGGCGTGACCGTTCTGGGCTGGATGTATCAGTACTACAATGCCGACGTTAAAGACGAGTTCTTCAAGTCCAAGCGCAAGGCAGCGGCGGCGGACATCGCGCCAGCCACGCAGCTCTTCACCCCCGAGTGGATCGTGCGCTATATGGTCGAGAACTCGCTCGGCCGTCTGTGGATGCTCAACAATCCGGGGAGTTCGCTACGCGAGCGCATGGAATATTACATCGAGCCCGATGCTGAGCACGAGGACTTCATCCGCATTTCGAGTCCCGAGGAGATAACCCTCTGCGACCCCGCATGCGGCTCGGGCCATATCTTGGTCTATGCGTTTGAGCTGCTCTTCCATATGTACGAGGAGCGCGGCTATCGTGAGCGCGAGATTCCCGAGCTCATTCTTACTAAAAACCTTGCAGGTATGGAAATCGATTCCCGCGCGGCACAGATCGCGGAGCTGGCGCTTGCCATGTGCGCCCGCGAGCACGACCGTCGCTTCTTTAGGCGTGGCGTTCGTGCCGACGTTACCGTGCTCTCGAGCATCCCGCTAGGGGAGGACGAGCTGCCGGGTAACAAGAAGCTCGCCGAGGAGCTGAGTCATTTGGGCGAGATCGGTTCGCTGCTCAATCCCTCAGAGGACGAGATCGACGAGCTCAAGGCTGCCGCCGCGAGTTGCTCCGAGGACCTTTTTGCTTCTGCGACCAAAACTAAGCTCGAAAGCGCCGTCGCCATTTGCGAGAAACTGTCCCGTCGTTTTATCTGCGTCGTGGCGAATCCTCCGTATATGGGCAGCAGCAGCTTTAACCCCTTCATGAGCAAGTGGGTCAAGAAGAACTACCCCGACGTGAAGAGTGACCTCTTCTCCAGCTTTGTCGTTCGCATGTTCAGTCTCGCCAAGGACCACGGCGAGTGCGGAGTCATGTCGCCTTTCGTCTGGATGTTCATCGGAAGCTATGAGAAGCTCCGCAACGAGATTATCGACAACAGAACGCTGACCTCTCTCATCCAGCTTGAGTACTCGGGCTTCGCTGGCGCGACCGTGCCCATCTGCACCTATACGTTCAACAACTCGTTCATCAAGGGCTACAAGGGCGGCTACGTGCGCCTTTCGGACTTCGTTGGTGCTGCCGTTCAGGCCCCGAAGGCCCTCGAAGCGATCCGAAACCCCGACTGCGGCTGGTTCTACCGCCGCGACGCCGAGACCTTCAAGCAGATTCCCGGCACCCCCATTGCCTACTGGGCCAGTGACGGGCTACTCGATGCTTTTGCCAACAGCCCTAAACTAAAAGATATTGCAAAGCCGCGTGTTGGGCTTCAGACGAGCGATAATGCTAGATTCATTCGACTATGGCATGAGTGTTCCTTACGAAGGACTTTATTCAATTGTCCTAATGCTGTGAGTTCGTTTGAAAGTGAGGCAAAGTGGTATCCGCACAACAAAGGCGGTTCGTTCAGGCGTTGGTTTGGAAATGCAGAGTATTTAATTGAATACAAGTCCAACGGTGAGAGTCTCAGACATTCTGAAGGCGCAAGCGTTATTCCGGACGAAATTGCCTTTAATCGTGCTCTTACCTACTCTCGTATTTCATCGGGTTTGATTTCATTTAGAGAACAGCCAACGGGTTGGCTGTTTGATTCGGCGGCTGTCGTAATGTATCCGGACAAAGCGATGTTCAATTACCTCCTTGCTCTGCTTAATTCGAACGTAATTTCGAGTGCAACCTCATTTCTTGTCCCCACGTTAAACGCGCAGCCGGGCGATATCGCGAAGTTGCCCATTCTCACTGATGAAAGCAGGCTTTCAACGGTTAGTCAGCTTTCGAAGAGTTGTCGGGAGATTGCAGGGCTTGACTGGGACTCGTTTGAAACCTCCTGGGATTTCAAACGTAATCCTCTTGTCTAGGTGATCGTCATGGCTGAAAAGAAGAGGCACAAGCCTGTCGATAAGACTAAAATTGAATATGTCGAACCTAAGCCAAGCTGGATAAAGGCTGTTAAGGTTAATGACCCTAATGACGTCATGGGTTCTATTATTCAGTTTTTTCTGGTTGAATCTCCTTGTAAAGGTGTGAGTAGCAGAGGGATATCGCTTCTCGATTATGGATGGGCCGATAGTGTTCCTCCTAAATCCGGGTACCTTCACCGAAGATTATTGGAAGTGGCCAATCTCTGCGATGGGTCGACGCTATTTACGGCCACACGAAAAGAAGAGATGAAAAATAGGTTTGTTGATGCTGATATGCCTGGCAATTTTGCTTCAACTTGTACCTCAAATCGCGTTGTGGCGCTCATCAACAGCAATTTTGTGCTTGATTTATTTCGGATTATTAGAAATTCGTTGGCACATTGTCGCTTTCAATTGGTCGAAAAGAACGGTGTAGATTTCATTGCTTTTGAAAACGGTATGCCAGGAAAAGATCTCATTGGAGCGGATTCATTTGAGGTGAGTTCTCGTTTATTTCTTAAATGCAGCACTCTCATTGATTGGATTGCTGTGATTAAGTCCGAGGCTGTATATGAGGCGGAAGAAATTGCCCGAAAGAAAGAGACCTCAGAACGGGAGTGGGAAAACACACGTCAATTGGTTTTGTCTCGAATCTCGAGTGGGTCCTGCTCAAATAAAGATGAACTCGGGAAGGACTGTGAGCTATCTAAGCGTAATTTAGATAAATTGCTTGGCGAGCTGAAGGCCCAAGGGCTTATTGCTTATTCACGTTCTAATCGAAAATGGGAACTTACTGGTGACGCAAATCCGTGAGTAAGAGATGTTTCATCTTTGATTGCAAAGAACGGCGTGTCGAATGAGCTTCCAACGTTTTTATCGCAAAGAGACTCGCTGTCTCTCGAAAGTGACCTTTTAAATGAATATTAGTCGGCGTTTTTAAATGAGAGGGCGGTCAAATATGGCCACTTTACTTCAAGAAAAATACGAGGCTCGCAAGGCCGAGGTCAACGCTCGCTTTGAGCAGCTTCGCGCCAACGAGGAGGAAC